>JAOPYC010000198.1 GCA_025964795.1 Marmoricola sp. | reverse complement strand
GGGCAGACGGCCTTGGCCATCCGGGTGCCCTTGTCGTTGACCCTGACCTCGCCGCTGGCCTCGCGCTTCTCCTTGCACTTCACGCAGTAGAACTCGCCGCTCCAGGTTTCCGCCATGACGGCCTCCTTCATAGTTCGTATCGGTCGTCTCGGCGGGAGGGTCTAGGGGAACCCGCCGGGGTTCGGTGCTGTCGAACCTCGCTCGACACTAGACCACGCTCAGGCTCAATCCACGCAGGGGAGGGCCCGGCCCCAGGCGTGTC
The DNA here is from genome assembly GCA_025964795.1 of Marmoricola sp. Lineage (GTDB taxonomy): Bacteria > Actinomycetota > Actinomycetes > Propionibacteriales > Nocardioidaceae > Marmoricola. Next base: position 8,257 of record JAOPYC010000198.1, on the reverse strand, counting down.
CTGCGGCGGTAATCTCCGCCCATGGCACCCGACTCCGACCAGACGCGTCCCTCCGAGCACCTGCGCCTGGAGCGCCCGGCCCCGGGCGTGGCCCGGTTGGTGCTGGACAACCCGGCCCAGCGCAACGCGATGTCGGAGGAGATGACGGCGTCGTGGGTGGCCGCGATCGACGAGCTCGCCGCCGACACGTCGGTCCGCGTGGTCGTGGTGACGGGCGAGGGATCCGCCTTCTGCTCGGGCGGCAACACCGGCTGGATCGCCAGTGAGCCGGACGCCGAGGTCGACTACCTGCGCAACCGGATGATGGCGTTCTACCGGGCCTGGCTCTCGATCCGGACGCTCGAGGTGCCCACCATCGCCGCGGTGAACGGGCCGGCGATCGGAGCGGGGCTGTGCCTCGCCCTGGCCTGCGACATCCGCTACGCCGTCCAGGGCGCCAAGCTGGGGGCTCCGTTCGTGAAGCTCGGGATGAACCCCGGGATGGCCGCGACCTACCTGCTGCCCAACGCGGTGGGCGAGGCGAACGCCCGCGAGCTGCTGCTGACCGGGCGCACCGTCGAGGCCGAGGAGGCCCGTGAGCTCGGGCTCGTCTCGCGGGTCTTCGCGGTCGACGACTTCGAGGAGCAGGTCGACGAGATTGCGACCGGCATCGCGGCCACGGCCCCGATCGCGAGCCGCTACACCAAGGTCGCCCTGCGCGACGGCGGGCACCAGGACTTCGAGTCGTGCGTGCAATGGGAGGCGCTCGCCCAGCCGGTCACCCTCGCCACCGCCGACCTGCAGGAGGGCATCGCCGCCGCCCGCGAGAAGCGGGCTCCCGCCTTCCGCGGGGTCTGAGCCGAAGGGTCCGACCGGACGGCTCAGCCGAGGCCGTCGGTCGTGGTCGACTCCAGGATCCGCTCCAGGCGCGGGATCAGGCTGCGGACCAGGTCGGACTTCTCCAGGTAGCCATGGGCGCCGGCGTCGAGCGCGCCCTGGCCCGCGGTCGCGAACGGGTAGCCGGAGATCATCACCACCACCGCCTCGGGTGCGACCTCGCGGATGAGCGGAAGCGCCTGCATCCCGTCCATCACCGGCATCGCGATGTCCAGCAGCACCAGGTCGGGCTGGCGCAGCCGCGCCTCCTCGACCGCCTCCTGGCCCTCGCCCGCGGTCGCCACGACGCGCCAGCCGTCGGGGTGCCGCTCGATCACCAGGCTGATCAGGTCCCGCAGGTCAGCCGAGTCGTCCACGACCAGCACGTTCACTCCCGCCGTCATGGAGCCTCCGGGACGATCGGGGCCGCCGGTGCACTGCGTACGGCGGTGCCGGGGTCGACCTGGTGGTCCACCGCGAGCTCGCCGATCCAGCGGCGCGCCTGCAGGGACGTGCTCGCGATCGCCTGTCGCGCCTCGCTGAACCGTTCCAGGTCGAGGGCCATCTCGGCGGTGACCAGGCCCTGCACGATGGTGTCGTTGACCTCGCGCGCGACACGCTGCCGTTCGGCCTGCGCGGAGTCCTCGGCGAACTGCCGCTCGACCTGCTTCTGCATCGTCAGGTCGGTGAACACCAGGCAGCGCACCAGCACGCCCTCCATCTCCAGGGCCGTGACGGCCACGAGCACGGGCACGTCGGTGCCGTCGGGCCGCCGGATCGCGAGCTCGGTGCGCCAGGTCTCCGCGGTCCGCGTGCCCAGCAGCGCGGACAGCTTGGTCTGCTGGTCGTCGTCGACGTAGTCGGTGATGTCGCGGCCGATCATCGAGTCACGATCGACGCCGAGGAAGTGGGCCAGCTGGGGGTTGGCGAACAGGATCACGCCGCGCTCGGAGACGGTCGCGGCGCCCTCGCCCATCCGCTCGACGATCACCCGGTAGGGCCGGTCGGCGCTGGTCAGGGTGTAGACCTGCTCGGCCTCGGGCTCACCGATGATCACGGCGTCGACGCCGCCGCTGCTGATGGCGGTCAGCGTCTCCTGCAGGTAGGAGATCTGACGGTGCAGCTCAACCAGCTCGCGCTCGGCGGAGTCGTCGAAGTCGTCATTGGTCACGAGAGCGCTCCTTCGTCGGGGATCCGAGAAGGGGGTCGGGTGACCGGTGTCGCGAGGTCCAGGTCGAGACCGACCCGGACGCGGGCGACGTCGGTGAGGTTGCCCACGAGCTGCCGCAGCGGCTCGGGGGAGTGCTTGACCAGGGTGGGCAGGGCCAGGATGTGGTCGCGCTTGACCAGGTCAGGATGGTCGGCGGCGTTGACGACCGTGAAGTCGACCTGGCCGGCCAGGTCGTCGTCGCAGATCCGGCGTACGGTCTCGATGGCCTCGGCCGAGCGAGGCGAGGCCCCACTGACGTACAGCGTCAGCGCCCACCGGGGCGCCGAGAGGTCGGCCGTCACTGGGCGCTCTCACCCATCGGCCGCACCTGGAGACCGACCAGCACGCGGTCGGTGTCGGAGAGATCGCCGATGATCTTGCGGATCGGCTCGGGGAGCTTGCGGACCAGGGTGGGTACGGCGACGATCTCGTCGCCGCGGGCCAGCGCCGGGTTCACCAGCAGGTCGATGACCTCCACCCGGTAGCGCCCGGCCAGGTGCTCGTCGCACACCCGGCGCAGGTTCTCCAGCGCGCGCACGGAGCGCGGGGACTGGCCGGCGACGTAGAGGCGCAGGTCGTACATCGGCTGCCCGTCGGGGGCGTTGCCCTGCACGTTGATGTCCTCCGTGAAGTCCTCGGACTCCGCGGCGATGTCCTTCTCCTCGCTCAACGCCCGCCCCCCGCCTGCTCACCGGAGCGCTCGCGGCCCTGGGAGGCGCGCACGGCCACGCCGGACGCACGACCCTCGGCCTCCGAGGCGACGAACCGGTCGAACTCGGCGCCCTCGGCGGTGAGCTGGGCCTGCAGGGCCGCCATCTGCGCCTGCAGCGCTGCCGAACGTTGGGCGAGCTCCTGGCGGCGCCGCTCGGTCTCGTCGGCGCGGGTCGTCTGGGCGAGGTGTTCCCACGAGATCTGCTCGATCCGCTCCGAGCCCGTGAGCACCCCGTTCGGACCGACATAGACGTCGAGCAGCTCGGCGCCGTCGTCGGTGAGCACGAACTCGCGCACCTGGTTGGAGTGGGCCGAGCCGCGGCTCTTGATGACGAAGAGCAGCCGGTTGCGCTCACCGTTGCTCTCCTGGTTGCGCAGCAGCAGCCAGGTGTCGACGAGCGAGGACACGTCGACCTCGCTGGACTCCTGGCTCTCGCCGTGGGTCAGCGTGGTCATCACGGTGGTGATGCCGCGACCCTTGAGCAGGTCGAGGTCGCGGGAGATGGCCGAGGTGGTGTCGGCCCGCGCGCCGGCGCTGGTCAGGCTGGCCACGGCGTCCAGGACCACCAGCTGGGGCTCGTGCTCGTCGAGGAGCCGGTGCAGCATCGCCAGGTGCTCCTCGAAGCCGAAGGCCGTCGGCCGCACCGCCTCGAGCAGGAGCAGTCCGGAGTCGACCCAGCGCCTCAGGTCCATGCCGATCGAGGCCATGTTGCGGATCAGCTGCTCGGGAGACTCCTCGAAGGAGAAGAACAGCGCCTTCTCCCCCCGGGCGCAGGAGGCGTCGGCCATCAGGGCGCCGATGCTGGTCTTGCCGGTGCCGGCCGTGCCGCTGATCATCACCGACGACCCGCGGTAGACGCCGCCGGACAGCATCTCGTCGAGCCGCGGGATGCCGCTCGACACCCGCTCGTTGGAGGCCTCGTAGGTCAACCCGACCGAGGTGATCGGGACGACGACGAGGCCCTTCTCGGTGATCAGGAAGGGGTACTCGTTGGTGCCGTGCAGGGAGCCGCGGTACTTGACAACGCGCAGGCGGCGCGTGGAGATCTCGTCCTCGACGCGGTGGTCGAGGGTGACCACGCAGTCCGAGACGTACTCCTCGATGCCGAAGCGGGTCAGGTTGCCCAGCTTGCCGCGCTCTCCGGTGATCACGACGGTCAGGTCGCGGTCCTTGAGCCAGCGGAACAGCCGGCCGAGCTCCCCCCGGATGATGGCCTCGTTGGGCAGGGCGCTGAAGAGCAGCTCGATCGTGTCCAGCACGACGCGCTTGGCGCCGACGGACTCGACCGCCATCTGCAGCCGGATGAACAGGCCCTCGAGGTCGAAGGCGCCGGTCTCGATGATCTCGGCCGGGTCGAGCCGGAAGGCGTCGATGGCGAGCAGTCCGTCGTTCTCCAGCTGCTCGAGGTCGAACCCGAGCGAGGCGACGTTGGTGACCAGGTCGTCCTGGGCCTCCTCGAAGGCCAGCAGCACGCCGGGCTCGCCGAAGTCACGCGCGCCGCGCACCAGGAACTCGATCCCGAACAAGGTCTTGCCGGAGCCTGCGGCACCGGTCACCAGGGTGGGGCGTCCGCGCGGGAGTCCGCCGTTGGTGATCTCGTCGAAGCCCTTGATCCCGGTCGGCGCCTTCTCGGGTCCGGTGAGGACCCGGGCGTCTGCGGAGGCCGGCCCGGCCGTGTTGCTCATGCGCTCACAACATTCACCGCTGCAGTCTCTCCTGCCCCACACCTTTTTGGGGGCCTTCATCGATTTGGTTCCTAGGATTCGAGCGCATTCCTCGTCCCGCGTCCTGCGGAGGCGCCACGAACGGGCCGCCACGAACGGGCACAGAGAACGAGGCCCCCGACGAGAACTCCTGCGTTTGCCTTCCCCTTGCGAACGCACGAGCGGCTCACCGGGGGCCCCTGTGGGCGTCACGCTAGTGAGCCGATCCGCCGGGGTCAATCCGGTGGAGCAGACCTGTGATCCACCGGTTACGCACCGGCTGTGGATAACCCTGTGGACAACATGTGGAGGAGTGGGCACGTGCTGTGGATCACATTCGGCCCGCCACAATGGATCCCGTGACGAAGGACGACGTGGAGCCCTACTCGAGCGGACCGGTCGCCGCGCTCCGGCGGATCGCCTTCCTGCTCGAGCGCAGCCGGGCGGAGACCTACAAGGTGAAGGCGTTCCGCGCCGCCGCGGACACCATCCTGCCGCTGGGTGACGAGGTCACCCAGCGCGTGCGCCAGGGCACGCTGCGCGAGCTGGCGGGCGTCGGCGCGTCCACGGCCGAGGTCATCGAGGCCGCCGTCGAGGGGCGTACGCCGCCCCGGCTGGCCAAGCTCGAGCGCGAGACGGCTGGCCCGCTGGTCGAGGGCGGGGAGGAGCTGCGGAAGAGGCTGCGCGGCGACCTGCACTCCCACAGCGACTGGTCCGACGGCGGCTCGCCGATCGAGGAGATGGCCTTCACCGCGATGGAGCTCGGCCACGACTACCTCGTGCTCACCGACCACTCGCCGCGGCTGACCGTCGCCCACGGGCTCAGCCCCGAGCGGCTCACCCGCCAGCTCGGCGTGGTCGAGGCCGTCAACGCCCACCTCGGCGAGGGCTTCACCCTCCTCAAAGGCATCGAGGTCGACATCCTCGACGACGGCTCGCTCGACCAGGCCGACGAGCTGCTCGCCCGGCTCGACGTCCGCGTGGCGAGCGTCCACTCGAAGCTGAAGATGGACGCGAAGGACATGACGAAGCGGATGATCGGGGCGGTCGAGAACCCCCGGACCAACGTGCTCGGCCACTGCACCGGCCGGATGGTGATGGGCAACCGGGGGACCCGGGCGGAGTCGCAGTTCGACGCGAAGGCCGTCTTCGAGGCCTGTGTCGAGCACGACGTCGCGGTCGAGATCAACTCCCGTCCCGAGCGCCGCGACCCGCCGACCAGGCTGCTCGAGATGGCTCGCGACCTCGGCTGTCTCTTCTCGATCGACAGCGACGCGCACGCGCCCGGGCAGCTCGACTTCCAGGTCTACGGCTGCGAGCGGGCCGAGGAGGCCGGCATCGATGCGGATCGGATCGTCAACACCTGGCCGAAGGAGCGTCTCCTGGCCTGGGCGAACAAGTAGGGGTGCGAAGGCGGGCCGGAGGCCCGTCGAGTCGCCGACATCGCCGCCCGGTCGGATGCGAAACGCCGCGTAGCAGGCGTTCCCGACTCGGGAGCCGTGCCCTAACGTCTGACCATGGACCGGCCCGAGGTGGAGGTACGTCGCTCGAAGCGACGCCGCCGTACCGTCTCCGCCTACCGCGACGGCGACCGCGTCGTGGTGATGATCCCCGCCTCGCTGAGCCGCAGGGAGGAGGCGGAGTGGGTCGAGACCATGCTCGCCCGGCTCGAGAGGTCCGAGAAGCGGCGCAAGCCCAGCGACGCCGAGCTGATGAAGCGGGCCAAGGACCTCAACGACCGCTACCTCGGCGGCATCGCCATGCCCGAGTCGGTCCGCTGGGTCGAGAACCAGCAGTCCCGCTGGGGGTCCTGCACGCCCGGTGACCGGACCATCCGGCTGTCGGCACGGCTCCAGGGCATGCCGGCGTGGGTGATCGACTACGTGCTGGTCCACGAGCTCGCGCACCTGCTCGAGTCCGGCCACGACGCGGCCTTCTGGTCGTGGGTCGACCGCTACCCGCAGGCCGAGCGGGCCAAGGGCTACCTGATCGGCTGGTCGACCGCCGCCCGGCTGGAGCCGCCGCCGGGCGACGGCGACGAGGTCGACTGACCTACTTCTCGAGGAAGGCGACCAGCGCGCGGTTGAACTCGGCGGCGTGGCTGACGTTGAAGCCGTGGGGTCCGCCCTCGACGACGACCAGTTCGCTGCCGGCGACGGCCTCGTGGGTGCGCTTGCCGGATCCCTCGAACGGCACGATGCCGTCGGAGTCCCCGTGGATGACGAGCGTCGGCACGGTGATCTTCGTCAGGTCGTCGCGGAAGTCGGTGCCGCCGAAGGCGTCCATGCAGCCCAGCGCTGCGTCCTGGTCCGACTGCTTGCACAACGCGAGTGCCTCCTGGCGCTGCTCCTCGGAGACCTTCAGCTCGTCACCGGCGCTGAAGAACTGCGTCGTGAAGTCGTCGAAGAACGCGTCGCGGTCGTTCTCCAGGCCGCTGCGCATCTCCTGTGCGGCGTCCTCGGTCAGCGGACCGTCGGGGTTGTCGTCGCTCTTCAGGAGGTACGGCGGCACCGCGCCCGCGAAGACCACGCTGTGCAACCGGTCCTCGCCGTACGTCGCGACGTAGCGGGCCACCTCGCCGCCGCCCATCGAGAAGCCGACGAGCGTCACGTCGGTGAGGTCGAGGTCCTTCAGGACCTGGTCGAGGTCGCCGGTCAGGGCGTCGTAGTCGTAGGCGTCGCCGGGGTCGGACTTGCCGAACCCTCGTCGGTCGTAGGACACCACGCGGTAGCCGGCGTCCTTGAGGGCCGGGATCTGCTCCGACCAGGAGGTGTGGGAGAGCGGCCAGCCGTGGATGAGGACGACCGGACGGCCGTCGCCGCCGGCGTCGAAGACGTGGATGTTGCCGGTGCTCTCGTTGTCGGTGTCGTTGTCATCAGCCATGTCGGTTCGTACCCCATCCCGGATCAGAGGATTCGTGCGCGGGCCATCGCGACCAGCTCGACGAGGTCGGGCTCGGGGTCGGGCAGCGCGTCCACCGGCCACCAGCGCACGTCGAGCGACTCGTCGCTGACCGCGTGCACGGCGTCGGCGGGCGCGACCGCCACGAAGCGCACGTCGAGGTGGTGCACGTCCCCGGCCGGACCGCAGAACGGGACCGCATGCTCGCTGAGCTGGACCGGCACCGGGTCCAGCGTCAGCCCGGTGAGGCCGGACTCCTCGGTCGCCTCCCGCGCGGCGGCGCCGGCGAGGGTCGCGTCGCCCGGCTCGCAGTGCCCGCCGAACTGGAACCAGCGGTGCGCCTTCGCGTGCAGGGTGAGCAGCGCGGCGCCCCCGTCGGCGCTGAGCACCAGCGTGCTGGCGGTGACGTGATCGGGCCGGCACTCACGGGTCAGCCCGTCGGGGCGCGCGCGCAGGTGCTCGACGTACCGCTCCCGCAAGCCCTCCTGGATGACGGTCGGCGCCGGCCAGTCGGTGAGGACGGCCAGCGCGTCGGCGTGGAGACTCACTCCTCGGGGGAGCCGGTGCTGTCGTCGCCGAGCAGCTTCATCAGCTCGGCGTCGAAGTCCTCGGAGCTGAGCTCGGCAGGCGCCGAGGCGTCCTCGCGGAAGCCCAGCGGGTCGTCGAGATCGGCGGCCGAGGGCAGCAGGTCGGGGTGCATCCAGACGCCGTCGCGGGCCTCGATGCCCTGCCGGGTGCGCAGCGAGGCCCACAGCGTCGAGGCGTCGCGCAGCCGGCGCGGGCGCAGCTCGAGCCCGACCAGCGTGGCGAACGTCTGCTCTGCGGGTCCGCCGGCCGCGCGGCGGCGGCGTACGGCCTCCTGCATCTTCGCGGCCG
>JAOPYC010000183.1 GCA_025964795.1 Marmoricola sp. | reverse complement strand
ACCGGCATCGTCGAGGAGCTCGGCACCGTCGAGGTCCTGGAGGACCAGGGCGACGCGGTCAGGCTGACCGTGCACGGCCCGCTCGTCACCAGCGACGCCTCGCTGGGCGACTCCATCTCGGTCAACGGCTGCTGCCTGACCGTGGTCACCCGGGCCGACGGCAGCTTCACCGCCGACGTCATGCACGAGACCCTGGCCAAGACCTCGCTCGGCGCCCTCGAGCCCGGCACCCGGGTGAACCTCGAGCGCGCGGTCACCCCGACCACCCGGCTCGGCGGCCACATCGTGCAGGGCCACGTCGACGGCACCGGCCGCGTGCTCCGTCGCACGCCGAGCGAGCACTGGGAGGTCGTCGAGGTCTCCCTGCCCGACGACCTCGGCCGCTACCTGGTCGCCAAGTGCTCGATCACCGTCGACGGCATCTCGCTCACCGTGGTCGACGACGAGGACGACTCGTTCACCGTCAGCCTGATCCCCGAGACCCTGGCCCGCACCACGCTGGGCTTCAAGCAACCCGGCGACGTCGTCAACCTCGAGGTGGACGTGATCGCGAAGTACGTCGAGAAGATGGTGAAGCAGTGACCGAGAACCGAGAGCCGAGCAGCCACCAGCCGACCGAGTCGGGCGGGATCCGCCTGGACACGATGGAGGAGGCGATCGCCGACATCGCCGCTGGCAAGGCGGTGGTCGTGGTCGACGACGAGGACCGCGAGAACGAGGGCGACATCATCTTCGCGGCCAGCAAGGCCACGCCCGAGCTGATGGCGTTCACGATCCGCCACTCCAGCGGCGTGATCTGCGTGCCGATGCCGGCCGACATGCTGGAGCGCCTCGAGATCCCGCTGATGACGCCGCACAACAAGGACAAGCTGCGCACGGCGTACACCATCTCGGTCGACGCGCGCGACGGCGTCACCACCGGCATCTCCGCCCACGACCGCGCGCACACCGCGCGGGTGCTGGCCGACTCGGCCACCGAGCCATGGGAGATCACCCGCCCCGGCCACGTGTTTCCACTGCGCTACCGCGAGGGCGGCGTGCTCGTACGACGCGGCCACACCGAGGCCGCCGTCGACCTCACCAAGATGGCCGGCCTGACGCCGGCGGGCGTGCTCGTCGAGGTCGTCAACGACGACGGCACGATGAAGCGGGCGCCCGAGCTGCGCGAGTTCTGCGACGAGCACGGGCTGAAGATGATCTCGATCGAGCAGATGGTGCACCACCGCCGTCGCTACGAGAGCCACGTCAAGCGGCTCGCGACGACCGAGCTGCCGACCCGGCACGGCGACTTCACCGCCTTCGGCTACCGGATCACGATCGACGACTCCGAGCACGTCGCCCTGGTGTACGGCGACCCGGCGGACCTGACCACCGACGTACCCGTCCTCACCCGCGTCCACAGCGAGTGCCTGACCGGCGACGTCTTCGGCTCCGAGCGCTGCGACTGCGGTCCCCAGCTCGACGAGGCGATGGACCTGATCGTCAAGGAGGGCAGGGGAGTCGTGATCTACCTGCGTGGTCACGAGGGCCGCGGCATCGGACTGCTCGCGAAGCTGCAGGCCTACCAGCTCCAGGACGGCGGCCGCGACACGGTCGACGCCAACCTCGACCTGGGGCTGCCCGCCGACGCCCGGCACTACGGCACGGCGACCCAGATCCTCCGCGACCTCGGGGTCACCTCGGTCCGGCTGCTCACCAACAACCCGGCCAAGACCGAGGGCCTGGAGTCCTACGGCATCCACGTCGCCGAGCGGGTGGCGCTGACGCCCCGGCCCAACGACCACAACCTCGCCTACCTGATGACCAAGCGCGACCGGATGGGTCACCAGCTCGACGGGCTGGACGCGGCCCTGGCGACCACCCTGGAGAAGGAGGCCAGCTCGTGAGCGGCGACGGGAGCCCCGAGGACAAGCCGGTCGACTGCAGCCACCTGCGGGTGGCCGTGGTGGCGTCGAGCTGGCACCAGCAGGTGATGGACGGCCTGGTGGCCGGCGCCCAGGAGGCCCTCCAGGCCTACCGGGTCGGCTCCTCAGAGCTGGTCCGCGTGCCCGGTGCCTTCGAGCTCCCGGTCGTCACCCAGGCCCTCGCCCGCCAGGGGTACGACGCCGTCGTGGCCCTCGGCGTCGTGATCCGGGGCGGAACGCCGCACTTCGACTACGTCTGCTCGGCCGCCACCGACGGGCTCACCCGGGTCGCGCTCGACACCGGCACGCCCGTCGGCTTCGGCCTGCTCACCTGCGACACCGAGCAGCAGGCCCTGGACCGGGCCGGCCTCGAGGGCAGCGTGGAGAGCAAGGGCTACGAGGCCACGGCCGCCGCGCTGCTCACCGCGCTCACCCTGCGCGAGATCGCGGGCTGACCGGCGCGGTGAAGCCGCCTGCGGTCACGGAGAACACGCTCGGGGCGTGGCTGGTCAAGGCCAGCCCTGCGAACCTTCCCGTCGCCGAGCTGCTGCGCGACGGGTTCGCCAGCGTCACCAGCCGGTGCGTCCGGCCGACGTATCGCGTGGACCTGGTCGCGGCCGGGCAGCCGGTCCTGCTCTGGGTCAGCGGCCGCGACCCACGGCACTCGGCGGGGATCTACGCCGCCGGGGAGACGACGGGTCCCGCCGAGCGCGGCGACGAACTGTCCATGCCGGTCCGGCTGCAGGCCGTGGAGCCGCCGGTCCGCCGCGAGGAGATCCTGGCCGTGCCCGGGCTCACAGACCTGGAGGTGCTCCGGATGCCGGCGGGGAGCAACCCGTCGTACGTCGACGGCGCCCACTACCGGACGCTGCGACAGGCGTTCCCCCAGTTGCACATAGGCTGAGCCGGTGAAGACGTTCGAGGAGCTGTGGGCCGAGCTGAGCCAGAAGGCCGCGACCCGTCCGGAGGGTTCCGGCACGGTGAAGGCGCTCGACGACGGCGTGCACGCGATCGGCAAGAAGCTGGTCGAGGAGGCCGCCGAGTCGTGGATGGCCGCGGAGTTCGAGGGGCATGAGCGGGCGGCCGAGGAGATCAGCCAGCTGCTCTACCACGCGCAGGTGCTGATGCTCGCCGCCGGAATCTCGCTCGACGACGTCTACGCCCACCTCTGAAGGAATCATGGTTTCGACAAGCTCAGCCACCGGAGCGACGAGCTCCTCCGACCAGTTCGCGCCGCTGCTGCGCATCGCCATCCCCAACAAGGGCTCGCTGTCGGTCGCGGCCTCCGAGATCCTGCGCGAGGCCGGCTACCGCCAGCGCAGCGACTCCAAGGAGCTCAGCCTGCTCGACACCGTCAACGGTGTGGAGTTCTTCTACCTGCGCCCGCGCGACATCGCGCTCTACGTCGGTGAGGGCACCCTCGACATCGGCATCACCGGCCGCGACCTGCTGCTCGACTCCGGGGCCAAGGCCGAGGAGGCCCGCCAGCTCGGCTTCGGCCGCTCGCGGTTCCGGTTCGCGGCCCGCCCCGGCACGCTCGACACCCTGGACGACCTGGCCGGCAAGCGCATCGCCACGTCGTACGTCGGAGTGGTGCGTCGCTTCCTCGAGGAGCGCGGCATCGAGGCCGAGGTGGTCCGGCTCGACGGGGCCGTGGAGTCCAGCATCCAGCTCGGCGTGGCCGACGTGATCGCCGACGTCGTCGAGACGGGGAGCACCCTCAAGGCCGCGGGCCTGGAGATCGTCGGTGACGTGATCCTCGACTCCGAGGCCGTGCTGATCACCCGGGCCGACGCCCCGGAGCCGGCCGGGTTCGAGATCTTCAAGCGACGCCTCGACGGCGTCCTCGTGGCGAGGACCTACGTGATGATGGACTACGACATCGCCGAGGCTGACGTGGAGGCCGCGGTGGCCCTGACACCCGGTCTCGAGGGACCGACCATGTCGCCGTTGCATCGCGAGGGCTGGGTCGCCGTCCGCGCCATGGTGCCGCGCGAGGGTGCCCAGCAGCTGATGGACGACCTCTACGAGATCGGCGCGCGGGCGATCTTGCTGACCGACATCCATGCCTGCCGGCTCTGAGCGCGGCCCCGTCGCGGCGCCGGCCCTGCCGCACACGTGGCGGCCCTTCGGCGTACGCATCGCGATCTGGGTCCTGGGCACCATGCTCCTGGCCCTCTTCGTGGCGGTGTGGATCGCGATCGGCGACGACTCCCGCGCGGAGTTCACGCCGTTCCAGCGCGGGACCCTGGTGTTCATGGGGCTGCTGCTCTTCGGCAGCTGGTACGGCCTCGTCCGCTCGTGCGTGCGTGCCACCGAGCAGGGCCTCACCGTCGTCAACGGCTACCGCACCCGGTCCTACGAGTGGTCGCAGGTGATCGCGGTGTCGCTGCGTCGCGGCGCCCCCTGGGGCACGCTCGACCTCTCCGACGGCACCACGGTCTCGCTGATCGGGGTGCAGGGCTCCGACGGCGATCGGGCCCGCAAGGCCGTCCGCGAGATCCGCGCCACGATCGCCGCGCACACCCCGGACGCCGGCTAGAAACCGCTGGCCCGCTGTCCCCGTCGGGCCCTACGCTCCGGACCGTGGGCGACTTCCTGTTCCGGCCGGTGACCCTGGCCGACGCACCGGCGATCGAGGCACTGATGGCGGCCGCCGAGGCGGTCGAGCGGACCGGCGAGCACTACGAGCTTGCCGACGTCGTCGAGGACCTCGAGAACACGATGGTCGACCCGGCCGAGGACTGGCTGATCGTGGAGGACGGCGGGCTTCCGGTGGCCTTCGCGCACCTCACGCCCCGCGCGCCGGCCGACGGCGCGATCAGCCTGGGCATCGACGGCACCGTGCACCCGGACCACCGGCGGCGGGGGATCGGCTCGCAGCTGGTGCCGAGGATGCTCGACCGGGCGCGGGCCCACGTCCGGGAGCGTGGCGAGGACCTGCGCCCGGTGATCACCGCCACCGCTCCCTCGCACAACACCGACCTCGCCTCGATCCTGGCGCGGCACGGCCTGGAGGCGGGGCGCTGGTCGTTCGTGATGGACGCCGACCTGGGTGCGACGAGCGACGTCGGGGTGTCCTGGCCGGAGGGCTACCGGCTGGAGACCTGGGAGGGGCTGGAGCAGGACGAGATCCGCCGCGCGCACAACCTGGCGTTCCCGGGTCATCCCGGGTTCACCCCGTGGAGCCCGCAGATGTGGTCCCAGTGGGTGACGGGCAGCCGCAGCTTCCGGCCGGCGCTCAGCCTGCTGCTCCGCGGTCCCGACGGCGCCATCGCGGCGTACGTCCAGACCAGCGAGTACCACGCCGTCCGCGCGGCCACCGGCCTCCGGGAGGCCTACGTCGCCAAGGTCGGCACCCTCGGGGGCCACCGCCGGCGCGGGCTGGCCACGACCCTGCTGCGCGAGGCGATGCGGCGCTACCGCGAGGCCGGCTTCGACCGGGCGGCCCTCGACGTGGACTCGGATAACCCCAGCGGTGCACTCGGTGTCTACGAGCGGGTCGGGTTCCGGACGCAGCTGCGGTGGACGCAGTACCGGATGCGGTCCTGAGAGGTCAGGTGCCCAGCACCAGGTCGGCCCGCTCACGGGTGCGCTCGCGGGCGAACAGTGCGGCCTCGTCGGCGGCCCACCGCTCCCAGTGCGGCGCGAAGGTGTCGCCGTCGCGGGCCAGACCGCGCTCCATGCGTACGTCGTGCGGAGCCTCGACCCACACCAGCACCGTGACCAGGTCTGCGAACCGGGACGCGCCGCTGCCGACGCCCTCCAGCACGAGCAGGGGAGCCGGGTCGACGGTGACGATCTCGCCGAACCGGCCGGCGTCCCAGTCGTAGCGCCGGTAGCCACCGGGCTCGCCGCGGGACAGCGGCCCGAGCAGGCTCTCCAGCTGCGCGTCGATCTCCGGCAGGCCCGACCACCCCGGGTAGAGGTCGTCCATCGGCACGACCGGGCAGCCGGCCTGCTCCCGGATCGCGGCCGCGAGCGTCGACTTGCCGGACCCTGCAGGACCGTCGATGCAGACCAGCCGGCCGCTGCCGAGGGTCGCCGCCCGGTCCCGGGCCAGCGCCACCACGGACGCGGGCGTGGCGGTCACCAGGCCAGGCCGAGCCCGCGATAGCTGGGCACGGTGTCGACGAACGCCTCGCCGGAGAGCAGGTGGACCTGGTTGGTGTGCTCGGCCAGCTCGCCCGACTTGGCGTGCCGGAACCACACCCAGTCGCCGATCTGGAGCAGCCGGGCCCCCGACCCGCTCAGCGGGGTCTGCACCTCGCCGGCGCCCTCGAGCCCGGTCAGGTGCAGGTCGGGTGGAGCCCACGGGACGGGAGAGCGGTCCTTGCCGGTCGGGCCGCTCGCGATGAAGCCACCTCCCGCGGCGGTGACCAGGCCGCCGCCGGGGCGGCGTACGACCTGGAGGCCGTAGAACGCGGCCGGGTGCGGCTCGAAGCTCTGGTAGTGGTCGAACAGGCCCGGGACGAGGAGCCCCGACCCGGCGGCGACCTCGGTGACGACCGGGTCCGCCACCGTGGTCTCGACGCTGCCCGAGCCGCCGGCGTTCCAGAACTCGAGCTCGACCAGGCGACGCAGGTCGCGGTCGATCGCGCGGCGGCGCTCGTCGAGCTGGGTGACCGAGGCCGACTTGAGCTTGCGGACGATCAGGGACTTGGCGCGCGCGTTCGGCACGTCGTCGGCGAGACCGGCGACCTGCCCCTCGTAGGTCATCACCCCGACCAGCGCGTACCCGCGGCCGATCACCTCCTGGGCGAAGCCCAGCACCTCCGGCGCGTCGTGCAGCGGCGAGCGCTTGGGGCCGACGTGGGAGCGCCCGAGGCGCAGGCCGGCGTCGATGTCGATCGCGACCCGCACACCGGCCGCGGCGCCCGACGCCTCGATCAGGCTCAGGTGGGCGGGATTGTCGACCATCAGCGTGATCGCGGATCGGGCGTTCTCGTCCGCGAGGAGCTCGCGCAGCGCGCCGCGGTCGACCGTGGGGTAGCCCATCACGACGTCGTCGCTGAGGCCCTGGCGGACCAGCCAGAGCGCCTCGCGCAGCGTGTAGCCCAGCACGCCGGAGAACCCGGGACGCGCGAGCGCCCGCTCCAGCAGGGCAGGGATGCGCAGGGACTTGGACGCCACCCGGATCGGCTTGCCGGCGGCACGTCGCTCCAGGTCGGCGGCGTTGGCGTCGAAGGCGTCGAGGTCCACGACGACCATCGGCGGGGCCGCGTCCTCCAACCGGCCGACGGCGGCGTTCAGTCGGCGGGCGAGCTGGTGGCGTGCGGCATCGCTGCTCGCCGGGGCACCGGGCACGGCTAGATCCCGTGCCGCTTCAGGATGGCCTCGATGTCGTCCAGGTCCTCGAGGTCGTCCTTCGCGGGCTTGCGCCGGGTGGGCTTGACGGCCTTGGCCCCCTGGTCCTGGCCGGCCGCGACCGCGGCGCGCTTCTCGCCGCGGGTCCCGATGCCGCGGGCCTTCAGCAGGCCGGAGCCGAACCACAGCGCGACGGCCACGCCGGCCACGACGATCCCGAGCCACACGCTGGGGGAGAAGGCCAGCCGTGCGGCCCAGTCGAGGACGTCGTTGACGATGTTGGCGGCCAGCTTGAGGGTGCCGGTGAGCCAGGCGGCGACCGGGACCAGCGTCCAGGCCAGCCCGCGCAGCCCGGCGGCGATCCCGCGACGGCGCCAGGCCACCCAGCTCAGCGCCCCGCCGACGACGGTCAGCACCAGGGCGAGCGCGGCCCACGTGGCGGAGTCCAGCGTGACGTGCGCGACCAGGGGCATGGGGCCAGCCTACGTAGGTGGACCGCAGAACGGTCTGGAAGGATCGCCCAGATGCGCTCCCTCCCTGATCCGGGCTTCGCCGGCGACGACGGCGGCGTCGATCCTGCGGTGTCGGCCGCGCTGGAGGCGTACGACGCGGCCCTCGAGGCGCGGGCTCCCGACCCCCACGACCACACCCTCGCCGTGCTCCAGGACGCCCGGGTGCTGGTGCCGGTCGTGGCCGTGCTCAGCGAGGTGGCGTACGACGAGGCCGGGCTCGCCCACGACAAGACCAGCGACATGGCCGCCGTGCTGCTCACCGGTCGCGACGGGCGTACGGCGCTGCTCGCCTTCACCGGGTCGGCGTCCCTGACCGCGTGGGACCCGGCGGCGCGACCGGTCCCGGTGCCGCTCCGGCAGGCGGCGCAGGCCGCGATCCAGGACGGCGCCGCCGCCCTCGTGCTGGACCTCGCCGGCCCCGTGCAGTTCGTGATCGAGGAGGACGACCTGGCCTCGCTCGCCGCCGGCCACCGGCTGGTGCGGGTCGAGGGTGGTTGGGGCTGGGCCGCGGATGTGCAATGAGGGGCGTTGCCTTGTACCCTTGTGCGTGACCGATCAGCCGTGCCCGCCAGGATGCGGCTGATCTGACAAGCGGAGGCCTCCTCCCACCCGCATCGACCGTTGCTTGACCAGGTCGTCGGGTCAGGTCGAAGAGCTGGGCGACGAGTTTCGTCGTACCTGCTCTGGCGACGTTGGGGCTTCCGTGCGTGACACGGAGGCCCTTCTTCCATGTCCGGGCAGAAACGTCCGGCCGGAGTTGTTCTCCCTGGGT
The DNA here is from genome assembly GCA_025964795.1 of Marmoricola sp. GTDB lineage: Bacteria > Actinomycetota > Actinomycetes > Propionibacteriales > Nocardioidaceae > Marmoricola. The sequence goes on along the minus strand of JAOPYC010000183.1, from coordinate 294 downwards.
CAGCCATGAAGACCACCACAGGAGGACCCATCAGCACCGAGCTGCGAATCAACGATCGGATCCGGGTACCGGAAGTCCGGCTCGTTGGACCCAACGGCGAAACCGTCGGCATCGTCTCCACGAGCGACGCGCTGCGCCTGGCCCAGGAGGCGGACCTCGACCTCGTCGAGATCGCCCCCATGGGTCGACCCCCGGTCTGCAAGCTCATGGACTACGGCAAGTTCAAGTACGAGAACGCCCAGAAGGCCCGTGAAGCTCGCCGCAACCAGACCAACACGGTCATCAAGGAAATGA
>JAOPYC010000177.1 GCA_025964795.1 Marmoricola sp. | reverse complement strand
CGGCGTCGCTCCCCGAGCAAGGTGCAGCGCGGCTTCCGGCTGATGCAGACCGTCTCCGCCGCCGCCCTCGCGCTGGGTCACGGTCTGCAGGACGCCCAGAAGACGATGGGCGTGATCTTCCTGGCCCTGATCGCGGGCGGCTACTACCCGGCGACGCAGCAGGACCTGCCACTGTGGGTGGTCATCGTGTCGGCGAGCGCGATCTCGCTCGGCACCTACTCCGGCGGCTGGCGGATCATGCGCACCCTGGGCCGCCGGATCATCCACCTCGACCCGGCTCGCGGCTTCTCGGCCGAGGCCGTCGGTGCCTCGGTGCTCTACACGACCGCGTTCATCTACCACGCCCCCATCTCGACGACCCACACGATCACCTCGGCCATCATGGGCGCCGGTGCCACCAAGCGCTTCTCGGCCGTCCGTTGGGGCGTCGCCCGCTCGATCCTGGTCGCCTGGGTCTCGACCTTCCCCGCCGCCGGCGCCGTCGCCGCCGGGGTGTACCTGATCCTCAAGTTCGTGTTCCAGCTGCCTTGAGCGGTGGGGTGCGGTTGGACATGCGAATGTGTCGTGAGGGGCTGAAGTAGCAGTCATGCGTCCCTCAAGCGACATTCGCATGTCGTGGGATGGCAAGGGTGCCCGCGACGGCGGAGAGCAGCACCTGGTGGACGTACACCGGCTCGAACATGACGAGGTACCAGCTGAACCGGATGACGGTCCACCTCAGCACCGTGAACGCGTTGTAGCGCCGGCAGTCTCTCGTGAGGGCCGACGACTTGTTGTGCCACTCGAATCCTTCCGCCTCGAGCATGATGCGACGGACCGGATCCACCAGATCGGGATGAAGGACCACTCGGCTCCCTGGAAGCCGTATGGGCACCTGTGCCCGCACGTTCAGGCCCGGCACCAGGTTGGCCTGGGCGCGCAGCACCGACTCGAAGGCGTTCGCGGCCTTGCCGGTCGCGTCCCGAGCGATGCCCTGGATGCGCGTACGGCCACGACCCTGAGTCGAGGCTGCGAGCGCGAGGAGCTCTGGATGCGTGATGTCATCGGCGCGCAGCGCGCTGTCGACGATGGGCAGCGACTCGTCCGGTGGCAGGTTGCGCATGCAGTCGACCAAGGTTCGCTGCGGAGTCGTGACAAGGCCCTTCACATCCTCCGGCTCGAGGTCGGACCAATGCGGCAGGATCAGCTTGCGCGCTCCAGCGCTGAGGTGTCTGGTCCGGGGCACGGTGATCTCCGGCTTGCTGGGCACGGTCTTCTGGGCCCACCCCCAGTGCTGAGCCGCGCTGCGATGTGACAGCACCCCGGCACACGTGCTCGCCCGCCGCAGCGACGAGGGGCTCGTCGCGAGCGCGACCCGCCCGCGCGCGGTGCGGATGAGCGTCCCGTCATCGAGCGCGGCCTCCACCTCGCCATCGCCGCGCAGAGCAGCGAGCACATCTCGCTGGCACGCCCCGCCCATGATGGTCACCTGGCTGGTCAAGTCCATCGGCACAGGGTCGGCAATCCGGGCCGGGCGTGTGTGCTTGGTCAGCGAGCCTGTGGATCGTGTCGACCAACGGAGGCTTGTGGACGCTGACCGGCGCCTGGTCGGGCCGCGGAGTGCGACGTACGGCGCAGCAGGGGTCAGGAGCGCGGGCCAGAACATGCGAATGTCGTTGGAGAGACGCGAGTGGGGGTCTTCAGCCACACGCGCGACATTCGCATGTTCAAGGGTGAGGCGCAGCGCTGGCTCGACATGCGAATGTGACTGAAGCAACGCAAGAAGCGCGCTCCAGTCACATCAGCGACATTCGCATGTCCAACGCCCGGCCCGGCCCGGAACCCGCCGAACCGCGGGGGGGACCTACCCGAACCGGCCGGAGATGTAGGCCTCGGTGGCCTTCTCGTCGGGGACGCTGAAGATCTTCTTGGTGCTGTTCATCTCGATCAGCTTGCCGGGCTTGCCGGCGCCGGCGATGTTGAAGAACGCGGTGTCCTCGGAGACCCGGGCGGCCTGCTGCATGTTGTGGGTTACGATGACGATCGTGTAGTCGGCCTTGAGCTCGTGGATCAGGTCCTCGATCGCGGAGGTCGAGATCGGGTCGAGCGCGGAGCAGGGCTCGTCCATCAGCAACACCTGGGGCTCCACGGAGATGGCGCGGGCGATGCAGAGCCGCTGCTGCTGGCCACCGGAGAGGCCCATGCCGGGCTTGCCGAGGCGGTCCTTGACCTCGTTCCACAGGTTGGCGCCCTTGAGCGAGCGCTCCACCACGTCGTCGGCGGCGGACTTCTTCAGCTTCTTGTTGTTCAGCCGCAGGCCGGCGAGCACGTTCTCGTAGATCGACATCGTGGGGAACGGGTTGGGCCGCTGGAAGACCATGCCGACCATGCGGCGTACCTCGACGGGGTCGACGGCCGTGTCGTAGAGGGACTGCCCGTCGATCACGATCTTCCCGTCGACGCGGGCGCCGGGGATCACCTCGTGCATCCGGTTCAGCGAGCGCAGGAAGGTCGACTTGCCGCAGCCCGAGGGGCCGATCAGGGCGGTCACCGAGCGCGCCGGGATGGTCACGGTGACGTCTTCGACGGCGAGGAAGTCGCCGTAGTAGATGTTGAGGTCAGAGACGTCGATGCTCTTGGCCATGGTCCTACTTCCAGTCTGGAG
>JAOPYC010000174.1 GCA_025964795.1 Marmoricola sp. | reverse complement strand
CGTCTACCAGGACCTCGCCGTCGTCTCGCTGATGGAGGTCTGGCGCAACTTCTTCCTCGGCTCCGAGATGACGAAGGGGGCGTACCCCCTTGCAGGCCTCAAGATCCGCGACATGAAGAGGATCGCGGACGAGGAGCTGCGCAAGATGGGGATCGTGGTCAAGAACATCGACCAGCCCATCGGTGAGCTCTCCGGCGGCCAGCGCCAGTGCGTCGCCATCGCCCGCGCGGTCTACTTCGGCGCGCGCGTGCTGATCCTCGACGAGCCCACGGCGGCACTCGGCGTCAAGCAGTCCGGCGTGGTGCTGAAGTACACCGCCGCGGCCCGCGACGCCGGCCTCGGGGTCGTGTTCATCACGCACAACCCGCACCACGCCTACCTCGTCGGTGACCACTTCGTCATCCTCAAGCTCGGCCAGGCCGTCCTCGACAAGAAGCGCAGCGAGGTCTCCCTGGACGAGCTCACCCGTCAGATGGCGGGTGGGGACGAGCTCACCGAGCTGTCGCACGAGCTGAAGCGATGACGGTCGCAGTCGCCCACCAGGTCTCCTCGGCGACCGCCCGGCTGGCGCTGACGCAGGCGGTGCAGGAGGCGAAGTACCGCAACACCGACCTCGCCGTGCTGCACGTGGTGGACTCCGCCCTGGACGCGGACCGCGAGGAGGCCTATCGGCTCGGCGTGTCCGACGAGATCGAGAATGCCGTCGGGACGGACAGCGAGCTCACCTGGAAGCTGCACCTCAAGACCGTGAGCGGAGACGTCGGTGACGCCATCGTGAAGCTCTCCAACCAGCTCCGGCCGGACCTGCTCGTCCTCGGCACGCGCCGCCGGTCACCGGTGGGCAAGGCCCTGATGGGCAGCATCGCGCAGACCATCATCCTGGAGGCCAGCGTTCCCGTCCTCGTGGTGAAGACCGCCAGATGAGGCCACCGGTTGCCGGGCGGTGAGCTCACCCTCACCGCCTGGCTCTGGTTGGCGCTCGCCGGCGTCCTGGTGGGGGTGGCCAAGACGGCCGTCAACGGGGTCGGCTCGATCGCGATCGTGATCTTCGCCGCGGTGCTGCCCGCCCGGGAGTCGACGGGCGCCATCCTCCCCCTGCTGCTGTGCGGCGACGTGCTGGCCGTGGCGTACTACCGGCGCCACGCCGACTGGGGGACGATCCTGCGGCTGCTGCCCGGGGTGCTCCCCGGGCTGGTGGTGGGGGCGTGGTTCCTCTCGGTGGTGGACGACGTCGTGATGCGCCGGGCGATCGCGGTCATCCTGCTCGTCATGTGCGCGGCCCAGCTGTGGCAGCTGCTGCACCGGGCGGAACCCGGCGCCCCCGGTACGCCGGAACCTCGGCACGGGCCGGCCACCGTCGCGACGGGGGTGCTGGCCGGCTTCACCACGATGACCGCCAACGCCGCCGGCCCGGTCACCACCGTCTACCTGATCCGCGCCGGACTGCCGATGCTGCGGATGATCGGCACCGGGGCCTGGTTCTACCTGGTCGTCAACCTGGCGAAGGTCCCGTTCAGCGCGAGCCTCGGCCTGATCACACCGGCCAGCCTGCTCCGGGACGCGCTCCTGGTGCCGGCCCTGCTCGTGGGCGCGGTCCTCGGGATCCTGCTCGTCGGCCGACTGCGCCAGCGCCAGTTCGAGGTGGTCGCGGTGCTGTTCTCGGCGGCGGCGTCGGTGCTTCTGCTGGCCTGAGAACAATTCGGCTCTCGCCACTTTGACAGTTAGTTCTGACATACTGACACACATGTCCGAGCCAACCCCCGGCCTCGACGCGCTCCCCCGATTCGTCGTCGACCGCACCAGCCCCGTGCCGTTGTACTACCAGGTCGCCCAGCACCTCGAGGATGCCATCCACTCCGGAGCGGTCCCCACCGGCACGCTCTTCCAGAACGAGGTCGACCTCGCTGCGTCGCTCGGGCTCTCCCGCCCCACGATGCGCCGCGCGATGCAGCACCTCGTCGACAAGGGCCTCGTGGTCCGACGTCGCGGGATCGGCACGCGCGTCGTACAACCCAAGCTGCGTCGTTCGCTGGAGCTCACCAGCCTGAACGACGACCTCACCCGGGCGGGTCGCAAGCCGACGACCGAGGTGCTCTCGTTCGAGAGGGTGCAGGCGACCGACGTCGTCGCCGAGCGGCTCGAGGTGCCCGAGGCCACCGTGGTGCACGAGCTGGTGCGCATCCGGCGTGCCGACGGCGAGCCGATCGCCCGGCTGATCAACTACCTGCCCGAGCACATCGTCGCCTTCGACGAGCTCGACCTTGCCGAGCACGGGCTCTACGAGCTGATCCGGCGGCAGGGCGTCGTGCTCCACTCGGCGACGCAGACCCTGGGGGCGCGCACGGCGACCGCGGCCGAGGCCCGGCTGATGTCGGAGCCGCGCGGGGCGGCGCTGGTCACGGCGCAGCGGGTCACCTACGACGACCACGGCCAGGCCGTGGAGTTCGGGAACCACATCTACGCCTCGAGCCGCTACACGTTCGAGATCAACCTGCTGACCACCTGACCCGTCGTCGGGTCGGCCTCGCTCAGGAGGCGAGCGTGTGCGTCCGGCTGGCGGCCAGGTTGCGGGTCAAGATGTCGCGGATCTGCTCGGCGTCGGCACCGGTCTGGTCGTCGATCGCGGCGAGCAGGTCGTCGACGTCGTTGGGCGTGGAGTAGCAGGCCAGCTCGCGGGCGAGGGCGCGGTAGTCACGCCGGGCCTGGCGGCGCTCGCGGAGGCCGGCACGGGCGGCGGTGAGGAGCTGGGCGGGGCGGGAAGTGAGGGTCATGTCTCAAGTGTCCTAGTTCTCCACCCATACGTCCAATGATCAGATGTCGGCTGACCCATGCGATAATGTCATAGGATGGACACCGAGGTGCTGCGCTGGTTCCAGCAGATCGTGGACGGGATGACGGTCACCGAGGTGGCCGAGATCCACCGGGTCAGCCAGCCGGGTGTCTCCCGGGCCCTGGCCCGGCTGGAGGCCCAGGTGGGCACTCCGCTGCTCTACCGCACCGGCCGGCTGCTACGGCCGACCCAGGCCGGGAACGAGTTCAAGCACCACGCCGACGCCGCGCTGCACGACCTCGACGACGGGCTGGCCGCGGTCAACGAGCTCGTCGACCCCGAGACCGGGATCGTGGCGGTGGCCTTCCAGCCCTCCTTCGGGACGTGGCTGGTCCCCGACCTGATCAGCGGCTTCCGCGAGGAGCACCCCCGGGTGCAGTTCCGGCTGGTGCACTCCGACGACGCCCTCGGGTCCTCCCTGGTGGCCGGCGGCCGGATCGACCTCGAGTTCACCGCGCGCCGTCCCCGCAACCCCGAGGTGACCTGGGCGCGACTGTTCTCCCAGCCGCTGCTGCTCGCGGTCCCACCCGGCCACCCCCTGGCCGGCCGACGACGGGCCTCCCTGGCCGACGTGGCCGACGACGACTTCGTGATGCTCCGCCCGGCGTGGGCGCTGCGGACGCTCACCGAGGAGCTGTGCCGCACGGCCGGGTTCACACCACGGGTGGCCTTCGAGGGGGACGACCTCTCGGTGGTCCGCGGTTTCGTGCACGCGGGCCTCGGGGTGGCGGTCGTCCCGGCCAGGGTCCCGGGCGCACCCGCCACCACCGCTCCGGGCAACTCCGGGATCCCGCTGACCGACAGCGGCGCGCATCGCGACGTCGGCCTGGCCTGGTCCGAGCGACGACGGCTGCTCCCCTCGGGGGAGATGTTCCGGGACCACGTACTGGCCACCCTCGCGCAGGATCCCGGGAAGGTGCCCTGATCTCGTCAGGTGGTTCCTCGTGCGCGGCTCGCCCCGGTGGTGGATGCTGCAATGTCGAGAGGAAACCACCGTGGTCGCTCTGCCCAGCAAGGTGCTCAAGATCAACGATGCGGCGTGGCTGTTCGCGGAGAGTCGGCGTACGCCCATGCACGTGGGGCTGCTGGCGACCTTCTCGCTGCCCGAGGACGCGGACGAGGGCTACCTCGGGAGGCTGATCGACAACTGGCGCAGCGTCCGGACCTTCGCCCCACCCTTCAACTACCTCCTCGCCGGCCCCGGGCTGCCCCGGTGGAAGGAGATCGCCGACGAGCGGATCGACGTCGACTACCACCTGCGGCACTCAGCCGTGCCGTCCCCGGGCGGCGAGCGCGCGCTCGGCGTGCTCGTGTCCCGGCTCCACTCCCAGCGCCTCGACCGGCGCTATCCCCTGTGGGAGTGCCACGTCATCGAGGGCGTCGAGGTGGGCAAGTGGTCGCTCTACGTGAAGGTGCACCACTCCCAGATCGACGGCGTCGGTGGCATCCGGCTGGCCCGGCGGATGTTCTCCGTGGACCCTGACGACCGCGACATGCTCCCGCCCTGGGCGATCGGGATGAGCGGGCCCGACCAGTCCGGCGTCGAGAAGGCCCCGCGCAAGAGCGTCGCGAAGGTCAGCCAGGAGCTCGACCCGCTCGCGACGGCCAGGAGCGCGGTCTCCGTCGTGTCGGCCCTCACCAGGACGTACGCCGAGAGCCTCACCGGCCTGGGCGGGACGGACCACGCGGTCCCCTTCCGGGCCCCGGGGTCGGTGCTGAACACCCGCATCCAGGCACCGCGCCGGTTCGCCACCCAGACCTACGACCTGGACCGGCTCAAGGCCGTGGCGAAGGCTGCGGACGGCAGCCTCAACGACGTCTTCCTGGCCGTCTGCGGCGGTGCCCTGCGGCGCTACCTCACCGACCTCGACGCCCTGCCCGAGCACACCCTCACCGCAAACGTGCCGGTCTCGGTGCGGCCCGAGGGCGCGGCCAGCGTGGGCAACGCGATCACGTTCCTCTACACCGAGCTCGGCACCGACATCGCCGACCCGGTCGAGCGGGTGCACGCCGTCCGCGCGTCCACCCAGCTCGCGAAGCAGCGGCTCCCGCACGCGGGCGGCGTGCTGATGGACACCTACACCTCGGTGCTGATGAGCCCGTTCCTCGCTCCGGCCGTGCTCGGCGTCGGGGGCTACGGCCCGCCCGACGCCAACCTGGTGCTCTCCAACGTCCCCGGGCTGCGCGAGCAGCGCTACTTCAACGGGTCGAGGCTCGAGGCCTACTACCCGTTGAGCCTGCTCTTCCACGGCCAGGGCCTGAACATCACCGGGGTCAGCAACGCCGGCACCTTCTGCATCGGCTACACCGGCTGTCGCGACACCTTGCCGCACCTGCAGCGGATCGCGGTCTACAGCGGCGAGGCGCTCGCGGAGCTCGAGAGCGCTCTCGGCCTCGTCGCCTAGTCTGGGCCGATGAGCAACCCGATGATCGTGGTGGTGGCCGCCGGCCCGGGCGTCAGCGGATCGGTGGCCCGACGGTTCGGTCGCGAGGGGTACGACGTCGCCCTGCTCGGCGTCGACGCGCAGGTCCTCCAGGAGCTCGGCGAGGGTCTCCAGGCGGAGGGCGTGACCACCGGGTGGAGCGTCGCCGACGTCACCGACGTCGAGGCGTTGACCGCGGCGATCACCCGCTTCGGCGAGCACAGCGGGCGCATCGACGTGCTCCACTTCAACCCGAGCGCCTTCCGCCAGAAGGACCCGCTGCACCTGACGGTGGCCGAGCTGCTCGAGGACGTGGCCCTCGGCGTCGGCGCGCTCCTGACCGCGGTGCAGGCGGCGCGGCCGTTCATGGGTGCCGGCGGACGCGTCACGGTGACCGGCAGCATGGCGGCCGACCGGCCGTGGAACGAGGCGGCGTCCCTCGGTGTGCAGAAGGCCGGTGTCCGCAACCTGGTGCACAGCCTGGACACGACCCTGAAGGCCGACGGCATCCGGGCCGTCTCTGTCACGGTGCGCGGCACCTTGGCCCGGGAGGGCGCGTTCACCCCCGACCGGGTCGCGGAGGCCATCCACGCGGCCGCCCACCAGCCCGAGGACGACTGGCATACCGAGGTCCCCTACACGGGCTAGAGGTTCTTCCAGCGAGGTGCCCGCTGCTCGGCGAGGGCGGTCATCCCCTCGAGCGCGGGGCCGGGGCTCCCGGCGTCGAGGTCTCGAACTGCCGGGTCGCGGCCACGGTGTCGACCGCGTCGGCGGTGAGGCCCGCGTCCGCGAGGGCCACCTCGACCGCCGCCACGGCGAGGTCGACGGGCG
>JAOPYC010000161.1 GCA_025964795.1 Marmoricola sp. | reverse complement strand
GCGCCGAGGCCCGCGAGGTCCCGGCCAAGCCCGTCCAGGAAGCCCACACCAGCGCCGAGCTCATGGAGAAGATCACCGGCACCGCCGTCGACTCCCCGCTCTGCTTCACCTGCGGCACGAAGATGCGCCCTGCCGGTAGTTGCTACGTGTGCGAGGGCTGCGGAAGCACCTCCGGCTGCAGCTGATCCAAGCATCAAACGACGGACCCGACGCCACCGGCGCCGGGTCCGTCGTCTTCTCGGAGACGCGTGGCGGCAAGGAATGGATTCAGGCGCGCGGCTATCCAGCCGCGACTGAGGCTGAGGCAAAGAAGTCGCCGGGCATCTTGTGCTGAAGCTGCCAGGTGATGGCGATCGGACGTTCGCCGGTATGACTCAGGTGGGTGGCCTGGCCAAGGAACAGGTACGGCGCCGTTCCGAAATCGTCCTGCTTATGCTCGCGTACGAAAAGAAGGACGTTGCTGGACCCAGAGATGTATCGCTGGCCGGTCTTTGACGCGATCGACGTCACCGACTGTGACTCCCAGTGGAAGAGTGACGGACTGATCGGGTAGTCCTGGTACATGGTCGTTGGGGAGTAATCCGCCTCCGACTTCCGCAGTGTCACGAAGAAGGCATCGATGTTGCGCTCCGCGGAGTACAGCACTCCTTCACGGAAGCTGTTGGGGCGGCGGTCGTGGGACGCGTAGTCGATGGCCGCGAGCACTTCCTCACGCTGGTAACGAGCATGTACGCGTAGTGGGACGTCCGCGAGGTTGCCCTCAAGGGCCAGCGTGGCGTGGCGTGTCTCGTCGAAGGCGATGTCAACAATCGCTCGGACTTCGTCGCGAACTGAAGCCTCGGAACTCAGCTCACGCAGACCTTCGTCGTACGACGTGAACCCGCCGCCGTCCGGGAACATCGAGAAGAAGAGCATGCGCGCGAGCCGCTGTTCCTGAGATGACAGCGACGCATAGGTGGGGCTGGAGTCCTCGAGCAGTCGGCGATAGACGTCCGCGCGATCGGAGTCGTCCACATGCGCAAAGGCGCGGTTGCGCCGAAGGAGAGACTCTTCGCGAGCAGCTCCCGGACGCGTCGGCAAGCCGGCTTCACGTCGCAACCTGGTCCACGAACGACCGGTCCGGACTACGTCAGGCAGCTCGAGACCTGATTCGTCGAGGAACATGGACAAGTCTTGATCGCCGTTGCTCCGTAGCTCGGCCACGATCTTCGGCCAGCGGTTGGGAAGCTGGGATCTGATGTTCTCGAGGACCGTCTTCTGAGTCTGCTCGTCCAGGACGATCTGGCAACCGGATGGGAGGAACGGGAAGTTGCGCTCGATGTCGCGCTCCAGCCCCTTGCGTGTACTCCCAGTTAGCGCGCGAAAGCGTGCGTCAAACCTGAACTCCTTGCGGTGGTGGCCCACAAAATCCAACGCGGTGAGCACTGGCTTGTCGTGAGCCCGTCGCAGGCCGCGACCCAGCTGCTGCAAGAAGATCGTGGCGCTCTCAGTTGGACGAAGGAAGAGAACCGTATCCACTTCCGGTAGGTCGAGGCCCTCGTTGAAGAGGTCGGCAGCAAACAAGACATTGACGGCTCGGGAGCGAAGGTCGCGTAGGGCCTGGTCCCTAGCTTCCGGCGCAGTTCCGCCGCTCACGGCCAGGGCCGGGATGCCGGCTGCCCGGAAGACTTCGGCCATGTACTCGGCATGAGCCACCGTGACGCAAAATCCCAGAGCCCTCATGGATGCAAGGTCGCCGACCTTGTCTCGGAGGTGCTTGATGACGATGGCCGACCGTGCGTCGTTGCCGGTGTAAACGCCCGAGAGAGCGCCCTCGTCGTACCGGCCACGGGTCCATCCGACCTGACTGAGGTCAGTGCCGTCGGCAATCCCGAAGTAATGGAACGGACATAGCAGGTCCTGGGCGAGTGCATCCCAGATGCGCAGCTCGGCGGCGGTGCGCCCACCGAAGAACGTCCGAGCATCGACCCCGTCCGTGCGCTCTGGTGTCGCGGTTAGGCCCAGTAGCTCACGTGGCTTGAGATGGTCGAGAAGCTTGCGGTACGTCGCCGCTTCGGCGTGGTGGAACTCATCGACGACGACGATCTCGTAGGCATCCGCAGGGAACGAGTCGGCGCCGTACGCGTGAAGTGATTGCACGCTGGCGAACACGTGCTCGTAGCGCTCCGGGCGGGAGTGCCCCACCCACAGCTCCCCGAAGTTCGCATCGGCCAGAACTTCACGATAGGTACGGAGCGACTGCTCGAGGATCTCTCGGCGGTGAGCCACGAAGAGCAGGGTCGGCCGAGTATCCGCTGCCCGACACAGATTCCGATAGTCCAGAGCCGCCACGATGGTCTTGCCCGTTCCGGTGGCAGCCACCACAAGGTTGCGGTGCCGATTGTGAACGCCCCGCTCGGCCTCGAGTGCCTCGAGCATCGCCTGTTGGTAGGGGAATGGCTTGACCTCGAGCCCAGAGAGCGTGATCGGCAAGCTGCCGGCGTGGGTGCTCCCCGAGAATGCAAGGGCGTCATCTAGGCGGTCTCTGTCGCGATCAGGATCGTAGGTTTCGAAGCTCGCGTCGTTCCAATACGTATCGAACGTGGCCCGGAACTTCTCCAACAAGGCCGGTGTGCCGACACGCGATATCCGGACGTTCCACTCGACCCCGTCCAGGAGCGCGGCTTTCGACAGGTTGGAGGAGCCGACATAGGCCGTGTCGAAGCGGGTGTTCCGACGAAAGAGCCACGCCTTTGCGTGCAGGCGCGTGCGTTGGGCGTCGTACTGAATCTTCACCTCGGCCCCAAACTCGCGGACGAGTCGGTCAAGCGCTTGCCGCTCTGTGGCGCCCATGTAGGTCGTTGTGATCACGCGGAACTTCGTGCCTCGGGCTTGGAGGCGACGTAGTTCAGGCTCGAGAACTCGGATTCCGTACCACTTCACGAAGGCGCAGAGCAGATCAACCTCGTCGGCTGTATCGAGCTCCGCCCTAAGCTCGGAGCCGAGACTGGGCTCACCCTTGGCGTTGGTAAGAAGGGCGGCTTCCGAAAGTGGGGTACTGGGCCGAACGTCCTCCATGCGGGTGACACCTGGCGTGGCTGCCGGTGAGACGCGCAAGAGTTGAGAAGCGGAGGCATTGACCAGATCGCCCGACTGGTCAAGATGCGCCACTAGAGCGTTGACAATCTCGAGCCGCGTGGCCACGTCCTTGGTGGATGTAAGGACGCGTTGCACTAACTCTTGAATGTGGCGGGCAAGGACGTGGGGCTGATCTGCCTCGTCGATCTTCCCAAGCCTCGCGGCACCAATGCCCTCGGTGGCGAGTTCGGCGGTGACACGATCGGTGATCAGCGACTCATACAGTCCAGGCTCCACGGGTCCCCTCTCGACGGGTGGTCAGCTTGTCACCTGGGGCGCGGCCAGTCACCACGCAACGCCACGCCGCTCGAGCGCTAGACCGTCATCGGTACAGCCCAGGTCGTTCCTTGCAGCGGAACCTCTCGAGGGCTCAAGTCTCTCTGTGAACGAACCGATGAAGGGTTGGTCGATCACCGGGAGGTCTACATGGCGGGGGAGTCAGCGCGCGAGTCTGCGCGGCGTCAGCGGGAGAAGGCGGAGCGGCTTCAGCGGTCCGCGGACCTCTGGGAGCGCGGTGCGGACGGAGAACAAGCAACGGCCGCCGCGCTCGACGTGCTGCCGAAGGAGTCCTGGACCGTCTTTCACGATGTGCGCTGGCCGGGGCGGAAATACGCGAACGTCGACCACGTCGCGGTCGGGCCGACCGGTGTCTTCGTCATCGACTCCAAGAACTGGTCGGGCTCGATCACGGTCCGCGACAACGTGCTGCGGCAGAACGGCCGTTCTCGTGAGTCGACCGTTGCGGGCGCTGCCGAGGCGGCCATCGCCGTTGTCGGGGTGACCCCGGTCGTCATGCCGGAGCACGTCCAGCCCGTGCTGTGCTTCGTCCGCGACGATCGCCTGACGGGATGGACTCGCGACGTGATGGTTTGCTCGACGGCGAACCTCGTCGAGATGCTGACCACCCGCACCGAGGTGCTGCCGCCGCACATCGTGAGCGAGGCCTGTCTCCAGCTCGACGCCATGCTCCGCAGCGCGACGGCGCCAGCTGCAGCTCTTCCGCGCGGTCGAGCAGTGGCCGCACGGCCGTCCGTGCCCCGAAGCACTTCGAGGCGCAAGAAGAAGCGCTCGGGGCCTAGCCTGGTCAAGGCTCTCGTCGCTGCGGTCTTCGCAGTTGTCCTGATAGGCAACCCGAAGATGGTGACGGCGCTATCTGACGGCATCGCCGGTCTCGTCACGTCCCAGCTCACCGACGTCCAGACTCCTGCTACGGATCAGAACAAGCAGCACCACACGAAGCGGAACCACCCGCAGACCAAGCAGGGCGAGAACGTCAGCCCATCACCGAAGTAGGCCCGTCGCCCACCTCGCGCCGCCGCGAGAAAGTCCTCAGGTCGATCGCGTGACTGAGGCGGGGATCGACGAAGTCCACGGGGTCAGCGTCGTGGTCGTGGCCATGGGGCCTTGACAGATCCGCGTGACCGGGTGTCTCTTGGCCGTGCTCCGCGCCCCTGCATTCGGCGGGCC
>JAOPYC010000116.1 GCA_025964795.1 Marmoricola sp. | reverse complement strand
GTGATCGACGACCGCGTGGCCGGGGCGCTGGTGGCGCTGACCGACCACTCCGGCGCCAGCCTGGTCCGGGCGACCGACGAGGTCGCCAGCTGGGCCTCGGGCCAGCTCGAGCTGGCCGAGCTCGACGAGTCGCGGCACCGGCTGGTCCGGGCCGAGGTCCGGGCCCTGCGGGCGCAGATCAGCCCGCACTTCATCTACAACTCACTCGGTGCGATCGCGTCCTTCGTGCGCACCGACCCCGACCGAGCGCGCGAGCTGCTCCTGGAGTTCGCCGACTTCACGCGTTACTCGTTCCGCCAGCACGGCGACTTCACCACGCTGGCCGAGGAGCTGCGCTCGGTGGAGCGCTACCTGCTGCTGGAGCAGGCCCGCTTCGGCGACCGGCTGCGGGTCACCCTGCAGGTGGCACCGGAGGTCCTCGGGGTGAGCATCCCCTTCCTGTGCCTGCAGCCGCTCGTCGAGAACGCCGTGCAGCACGGGCTGGAGTCGGTCGGCGCGGGGGGCCGGATCACCATCGAGGCCCGCGACGCCGACCGGGAGTGCGTGATCTCGATCGAGGACAACGGCGCGGGGCAGGACCCCGAGCGCATCCGCGCGGTGCTCGCCGGTGAGTCCGGCGGTGACTCGGTCGGGCTGGCCAACGTGGACGAGCGGCTGCGCACCACGTTCGGCGACGAATACGGTCTGGTGGTGGAGACCGCACCGGGCGCCGGCACCCGGGTCGTCGTTCGCGTGCCCAAGTTCGCCCCCGGAGTCTCCACGTGAGCGGCCTCCGCGTCCTGGTCATCGACGACGAGCGACCCGCCCTCGACGAGCTGACCTTCCTGCTGGACGCCGACGAGCGGGTCGCGGAGGTGCACGCGACGGACTCCCCCACCGAGGCTCTGCGGCTGCTGCAGCAGCTCGAGGTGGACGCCGTGTTCCTCGACGTCCAGATGCCGGGGCTGACCGGCATCGAGCTCGCGCAGGTGCTCGCCCGCTTCCGCACCCCCCCGGCCGTTGTCTTCGTCACCGCCCACGACCAGCACGCGGTCGACGCCTTCGAGCTGAACGCGGTCGACTACGTGCTCAAGCCGGTGCGCGCCGAGCGCCTGGCCGAGGCCGTACGCCGGATCCTCGCGGCCTCCCACACGGAGCCGGTCGAGGAGCAGGTGCCCGTCGAGCTCGGCGGGGTCACCCGCTTCGTGCCGCTCTCCCAGATCCGCTACGTCGAGGCCGAGGGGGACTACGCGCGGCTGCACACCGCGGACGCGAGCCACCTGGTGCGGGTACCACTGACCCAGCTCGAGCAGGACTGGGCCGACGCGGGCTTCATGCGCATCCACCGCTCGATCCTGATCGCGACCGGCTACGTCGACGAGGTCCGCGTCGACGGCGGCCGGTGCTCGGTGCTGATCGAGGGCCACGAGCTGCAGGTCAGCCGCCGGCACACCCGCGAGCTGCGCGACCTGCTGGTCCGGGCCGCCCGACCCGGGGCGGCCCCGTGAACGGGCAACGATGAGCGAGCAGCCTCCCGAGCGGGTGCGGGTCACCAGCCCGTGGACCGAGCGACCGCGGCTGCGCCCCCGGGCCACCGCCGCCTCCGAGATCGACGCGCAGAGCGAGGTCGGCGCGATCTACGTCGGAACCCTGCTCCGCGCCCAGCTGCGCCTGGCCGCGAGCACGCTGCTGTGGCTCGGGCTGACCATCGGCCTGCTGCCGCTGGTGTTCACGCTGGTCCCCTGGCTGACCACGCAGCACGTGCTCGGGATGCCGGTCTCGTGGGGGCTGCTCGCGTTCGGCTGCTACCCGGTGCTGGTACTGCTCGCCTGGCGCTACGTCCGCCGGGCCGAGCGCAACGAGCGTGCCTTCGCCCGGGTGGTCGAGCGCTCGTGAACAGTCACGCCCTCGGCTTCGTCGCCGTCGTGCTCGTCACCGTGGCGACGCTGGCCATCGGCACCTGGGGGCTGCGGTTCAGCCGCACCACGTCGGACTTCTTCGTGGCCTCGCGCTCGGTGCGGCCGGGCCTGAACGCCTCGGCGATCAGCGGGGAGTACCTCTCGGCCGCCTCCTTCCTCGGCATCGCGGGGCTGGTGCTCAGCTTCGGTGCCGAGATGCTCTGGTACCCCGTCGGCTGGACGGCCGGCTACCTCGTCCTGCTCGTGCTGGTGGCGGCCCCGCTGCGCCGGTCGGGGGCCTACACGCTGCCCGACTTCGCGGAGGCGCGGCTCGACTCGCGCACGGTGCGCACGCTCGCCTCGGTGATGGTGGTGGCGATCGGCTGGCTCTACGTGATGCCCCAGCTCCAGGGCGCCGGCGTCGCCCTGCGGACGGCGACCGGCCTGCCGGAGTGGGCCGGTGGCCTGGTGGTCGCGGTCGTCGTGCTCCTCAACGTGCTCTCGGGCGGGATGCGCTCGATCACCTTCGTGCAGGCCTTCCAGTACTGGCTCAAGCTCACGGCCCTGCTCGTCCCGCTGGCCTTCCTGGTGGTGGTGTGGCTCGGCGACGGCGGCCGGTCGGCGGCCGACCCGAGCCTGTTCGTGGGCGGCCAGTCCGGGACCTCGTGGGCGGACCCGATCGCCTTCGTGGGCGACCATCCGCTCTACTCGACGTACTCCCTGATGGTGGCGACGTTCCTCGGCACCATGGGCCTGCCGCACGTCGTCGTACGGTTCTACACCAACCCCGACGGGCGCGCGGCGCGGCAGACCACGGTGGCGGTGCTGGCGCTGCTCGGGCTGTTCTACGTGCTCCCCCCGGTGTACGCCGCGCTCGGCCGGCTCTACGCCCCGGACCTCGTCGGGACCACGGGGGCGGACGGCGTGGTGCTCGAGCTCCCCGCGCGGATGATCGGACACCTCGGCGGGGACCTGCTCACCGCGCTGCTCACGGCCGGCGCGTTCGCGGCGTTCCTGGCCACCTCGTCGGGGCTGACCATCGCGGTGGCCGGCGTGATCACCCAGGACGTGATGAGCAAGCGGGTCGAGGGGGTCACCGCGTTCCGGCTCAGCGCGGTGGTGGCCGTCGTCGTACCCTTCCTGCTCGCGCTCGTGGCCCGGGACGTCGCCGTCGCGACCGTGGTAGGCCTGGCCTTCGCGATGGCGGCGGCCACCTTCTGCCCGCTGCTGGTGCTGGGCATCTGGTGGCGCGGCCTGACCGACGCCGGGGCGCTGGCCGGCCTGCTCGTCGGCGGCGCTCTCACCGGCGGGGCCGTGGTGGACAACCTGATGGTCGACCGCACCAGCGGCTGGTTCGCCGCCCTCGTCGACCAGCCGGCGGCGTGGGCGGTGCCGCTCTCGTTCGCCACGATGGTGGTCGTCTCGCGGCTCACGCCGCACCGGGCGCCGGTGCACACGTCCCGGTTCATGGTCCGGCTGCACACCCCGGAGGCGGTCGAGCTCGACCGCGGCTGACCGCCGGCGCCTGTCTCACCGGGGACGACCGTTCGTCGTACGACTTCGACCGCTCGGCGACAAGCGGCCCCCGCCTGCCGAGCCGTTCCCGCGGCACGGTGGCGGGTCGGCGCGCGCGCTGCCACGGTGACGGGCGTCACAGCTCTCCTCTCCGAAGGGTGCCCGCCATGGCCACAACAACTCCCGAGGGCGGTTCCGGGGACGTCAAGTACCAGGCGTCCCGGCACGATCCCGTCTACGACCGGCTCGCCGAGTCGGCCGAGTTCACCGAGCTCCGCCGCCGCTACCGCGGCTTCGCCTTCCCGGCGACGGTCGCGTTCCTGCTCTGGTACCTCCTCTACGTCGTGATGTCGAACTGGGCCAACGACTTCATGGCCCACAAGCTGTTCGGCAACATCAACGTGGCCCTCGTCTTCGGCCTGCTGCAGTTCGCGACGACGTTCCTGCTGGCCTGGGTCTACAGCAACTACTCGACCAAGCACCTCGACCCGCTGGCCCGCCAGCTCGACGAGGACTACGAGCAGAACCGCAACAACCGGGAGGAGCAGTCATGAGCGCGCAGGTCATCGTGATGGCCGCCGACCACCAGGCCCTCACCACGACGCTGTTCCTCGGCGTGGTCGCACTGACGATCGCGATCACCTTCTGGGCCAGCCGGCAGACGAGCGGCGCGGCCGACTACTACGCCGGCGGGCGATCGTTCTCCGGCTTCCAGAACGGCCTCGCCATCGGCGGCGACTACATGTCGGCGGCCTCGTTCCTCGGCATCTCCGGCGCGATCGCCCTGTCCGGGTACGACGGCTTCCTCTACTCGATCGGCTTCCTGGTCGCGTGGCTGGTGGCGCTGCTGCTCGTCGCCGAGGTGCTGCGCAACTCCGGTCGCTACACGATGGCCGACCAGCTCGCCTACCGGATGAGGCAGCGCCCCGTGCGCCAGGCCGCCGCGACCTCCACGGTCGTCGTGTCGATCTTCTACCTGCTGGCCCAGATGGTCGGCGCGGGCACCCTGGTGTCCCTGCTGCTCGGCGTGGACAGCCAGTTCGCGATCAACGTGACGATCTTCGCGGTCGGCATCCTGATGGTCTTCTACGTGACCGTCGGCGGCATGAAGGGCACGACCTGGGTGCAGATCGTCAAGGCGGTGCTGCTGATGGCGGGCTCGGCCCTGATCGTGGTGCTCGTGCTGGCGAAGTTCCAGTTCAACCTCTCCGACCTGCTCGGCACCGCCGCGAGCAACAGCGGCAAGGGCTCGGCGTTCCTAGAGCCCGGCCTGAAGTACGGCGTCACCACCACCAGCAAGATCGACTTCCTCAGCCTCGGGCTCGCCCTGGTGCTGGGCACGGCCGGTCTGCCGCACATCCTGATCCGCTTCTACACCGTGCCGACCTCGCGGGACGCGCGGAAGTCCGTGCTCTGGGCCATCGGCCTGATCGGTGTCTTCTACCTGTTCACGCTGGTGCTCGGCTTCGGTGCCGCCGCGCTGCTGGACAAGGGCGACATGGAGCGGGTCACCGGCTCCGGCGGCAACCTGGCCTCGCCTCTCCTCGCCGAGACGGTCGGAGGTGGGGCCGGCTCGGCAGGCGGCGCGATCCTGCTCGCCGTGATCGCGGCGGTGGCGTTCGCGACGATCCTCGCCGTGGTCGCCGGGCTGACGCTGACCTCGAGCGCCTCCGTGGCGCACGACCTCTACAACAGCGTGTGGCGCAAGGGGAAGGCGACCGAGCAGGAGGAGCTGAAGGTGGCCCGCATCGCCGCCGGGGCGATCGGCCTGGTCGCGATCCTGCTGGCCATCCCCGCCCAGAAGCTGAACATCGCCTTCCTGGTGGCGCTCGCCTTCGCGGTCGCAGCCTCGGCGAACCTGCCGGCGATCGTCTACAACATGTTCTGGCGCGGCTTCAACACCCGCGGGGCCGTGTGGAGCATCTACGGCGGGCTGATCTCGTCGGTCGGCCTGGTGATCTTCAGCCCGATCATGTCCGGGAAGGGGCTCGACCCGACCGGGAAGAACCTCTCGCTGCTCCCGACGAGCATCGACATCTCGTGGTTCCCGCTCGAGAACCCGGGCATCGTGTCGATCCCGATCGGCTTCCTGCTCGGCTACCTCGGCTCGAAGTCCTCCAAGGAGCCCGAGTCCGCCGAGCGCTACACCGAGCTCGAGGTGCGCGCCCTGACCGGTGCCGGCTCCGAGGTCGCGGTCATCCACTGACCTGTTCGACCGTGACGTCCGGACACCCTGTGAATGGAGGGTCGTCCGGACGTTGCGCACCGAGTAGGTTCGAAAACACCAGACAGACCCGATGCACGGCCCCATCACCAGGGCACACGAGGAGCGATTTGATGAGCGACGAGTCCAGCGGAACCCTGGCCAACCTGGCCCACGAAGAGCGCCGGTTCGACCCGCCCGCCGAGTTCGCGGAGCATGCGAACCTCACCGCCGAGGCCTACGACGAGGCCGAGAAGGACCGACTGGCCTTCTGGGCCAAGCAGGCCGAGCGTCTCGACTGGGACACCACGTGGGAGAAGGTCCTGGACTGGGACAACCCCCCGTTCGCCCAGTGGTTCGTCGGCGGGAAGATCAACGCGGCGTACAACTGCGTCGACCGGCACGTCGAGAACGGCAACGGCGACAAGGTCGCCTTCCACTGGGTCGGCGAGCCCGAGGACGACACCCGCGACGTCACCTACGCCGACCTCAAGGACGAGGTCAGCAAGGCCGCCAACGCACTGGTCGAGCTCGGCGTCGAGACCGGTGACCGGGTGGCGATCTACATGCCGATGATCCCCGAGACCGCGATCGCGATGCTCGCCTGCGCGCGGATCGGCGCCCCGCACACCGTGGTGTTCGGCGGGTTCTCCTCCGACGCCCTGGCAAACCGGCTCGAGGACTGCGACGCCAAGGTCGTGATCACCTCCGACGGCGGCTACCGGCGCGGCGCTCCCTCGGCGTTGAAGCCGGCCGTCGACGAGGCTGTCGAGAAGGCCGAGGAACTCGGGCACACCGTGCGCAAGGTGCTCGTGGTCCGTCGTACGGGCCAGGACATCGAGTGGGACGACGACCGCGACGTCTGGTGGCACGAGCTGGTCGACGCGCAGTCGACCGAGCACGAGTGCGAGTTCTTCGACTCCGAGCATCCGCTCTACGTGATGTACACCTCCGGCACGACCGGCAAGCCCAAGGGCATCCTGCACACCACCGGCGGCTACCTCGTGGGGTGCGCCTACACGCACTGGGGCATCTTCGACCTGAAGCCGGAGACGGACGTCTACTGGTGCACCGCCGACGTCGGCTGGGTCACCGGGCACTCCTACGGCGTCTACGGGCCGCTCGCCAACGGCACCACGTCGGTGATGTACGAAGGCACGCCGGACACCCCGGACAAGGGGCGCTGGTGGCAGATCTGCGAGAAGTACGGCGTCACGATCTTCTACACCGCGCCCACGGCGATCCGCACCTTCATGAAGTGGGGAGACGACATCCCCACCAAGAACGACCTGTCCAAGCTGCGGCTGCTCGGGTCGGTCGGTGAGTCGATCAACCCGGACGCCTACGTCTGGTACCGCGAGACGATCGGCGCCGGCACGGCCCCCATCGTCGACACGTGGTGGCAGACCGAGACGGGCTCGATCATGATCAGCCCGCTCCCGGGCGTCACCTCGTCCAAGCCCGGATCGGCGATGAAGTCGATCCCCGGCGTCGTGGTGGACGTCGTGACCGAGGAGGGCGAGTCGGTGCCCAACGGGTCCGGTGGCTTCCTGGTCGTCAAGGAGCCGTGGCCCTCGATGCTGCGGACCCTGTGGGGCGACGACGAGCGGTTCAAGGACACCTACTGGTCCAAGTTCGAGAAGCAGGGCTACTACTTCGCCGGCGACGGGGCCAAGAAGGACGACGACGGCGACATCTGGCTGCTCGGCCGGGTCGACGACGTCATGAACGTCTCCGGTCACCGGCTGTCGACCACGGAGATCGAGTCGGCGCTCGTGTCCCACCCCAAGGTGGCCGAGGCCGCCGTGGTGGGTGCCGCCGACGAGACCACCGGCCAGGCCGTGTGCGCGTTCGTGATCCTCAAGGAGTCGGCGCTCAAGGAGGGCGAGAAGGCCCCTGACTCACTGATCCAGGAGTTGCGCCAGCACGTCCAGAAGGAGATCGGCGCCATCGCCAAGCCCCGGCAGATCATGGTCGTCCCCGAGCTCCCCAAGACCCGCTCCGGCAAGATCATGCGCCGCCTGCTCAAGGACGTCGCCGAGCACCGCGAGGTGGGCGACGTCACCACCCTCGCCGACTCCACCGTGATGGACCTCATCGGAGAAGGCATGGACTCAGAAGACACAAAGGAAAGCTGACCCCCAAGATCCCGCTGAGGCGTCGCATCTTGCGCCTACAACCCGTTGAGGCGTCGCATCTTGCATAGGACTCCTACGCAAGATGCGACGCCTCAGCGTGGTGGTCAGGCGGCCTGGTGCTCTGAGCTACCTGCCTCGAGCAGGTTGTCCAGGAGGTTCCGGAGGGACTGCTCCACCTTGTAGTCGGTGAAGTGGCCGTCGATGACGGCCGCGTGCACCAGGGGTACGCCGACCGAGCCCTCGACGGGGTGGGCGCCGGCGACGCGGAGGATGCGCTCGGCGTCCTCGCGGGCCCACTGCGCCCCCCGGGGCGAGGGGCTGACCGAGATCACGGCGACCGGCTTGCCGGTGAGGGCCGCGGTGCCGCGGGGGCGGGAGGCCCAGTCGATCGCGTTCTTGAGTACGCCGGGCAGGGAGCCGTTGTACTCCGGCGTGGCCACCACCAGCGCGTCGGCGTCCGCGATGGCCGCCCGGAAGGCCACGACCGAGGCGGGAGCGTCGTCGTGGTCGAGGTCCTGGTCGTAGTGCGGAAGGGCCGCCAGGTCGGCGTACACCCCGCCCGTGACGCCCGCGGGGAGCAGTCCGGCGGCGGAGCCGGCCAGCTGCGCGGTCCAGGAGTCGGCGCGGAGGCTGCCGACCAGCATCATGATGTCCATGGAGTTCCACCCCTTGTCGTGAAGATTAGTTGATGCTTCAACGACAGAGGGTGGCACAACATTCCCGACGGGTCAGTCGTTGTCCCAGTCGCGCCGCGGGCCAGTCGCCTCGTCCTGGGTCTCGCGCGTCATCTTTCCGGACTTCCACAGGCTCAGCACCGTGGTCACGACCAGGGTGCCGATGATGACCGCCAGCGACAGCCAGATCGGGATGTCCGGGGCCCAGCTGATGTGCTCGCCGCCGTTGACGAAGGGCAGCTCGTTCTCGTGCATCGCGTGCAGGATCAGCTTGACGCCGATGAAGCCGAGCAGGAACGCCAGGCCGTAGGAGAGGAAGATCAGCCGCTCGAGCAGCCCGCCGATCAGGAAGTAGAGCTGCCGCAGGCCCATCAGCGCGAAGATGTTCGCGGTCAGGACGAGGTAGGGCTCCTTGGTCAGGCCGTAGATCGCCGGGATCGAGTCGAGGGCGAACAGCAGGTCCGTCGTGCCCAGCGCGACGATCACGATCAGCATCGGGGTGATCACCCGCTTGCCGTTCTCGATCGTCATCAGCTTGGTGCCGTGCCACTCGGTGGTGGCGGGGAACCGGCGCTCGATCATCTTGATCAGCCGGTTCTCCTCGAACTCGTCCTCATCGTCCTCGTCCTCGGCGCCCTCCTTGGCGAGCTTCACCGCGGTGTAGATGAGGAACAGGCCGAAGATGTAGAACACCCAGCTGAAGTTGTTGATCGCCGCGGCGCCGACCGCGATGAAGATGCCGCGCATGATCAGCGCGAGCACGATGCCGACGAGCAGGGCGCTCTGCTGCAGCTTCTTGGGTACGGCGAACTTGTTCATGATGATCAGGAAGATGAACAGGTTGTCGACCGAGAGGGAGTACTCCGTCAGCCAGCCGGCGAAGAACTCGGTGCCGTACCGGTGACCGGCGATCACCCAGACCCCGATGCCGAACGCGACCGCCATCCCGATGAAGACGGTGAGGGCGACACTCACCTCCTTGCGGGAGGGCTCGTGCGGGCGGCGGCCGATGACGACGATGTCGAACAGCAGCACGGCACTGGTGATGCCGACGGTCAGCCACCACACCAAGGGGGATACGTCCATGTCTCTCCTCCGGACTCGGGTGTCTGCGCGCACGCAGGGACACCCTGCTCAAAATGCAGGCCCGGAGGTCTCTTCCGCCACCATCGGGTGGCCGACGACCCCGGGCCGGGGCCCGGTGCTGCTCTGGGCCCGACCGTGATGACGAGATCGCCGCGAAGGAATACTCCCCTCCAACTCCGAGGAGTCTCCCAGACCGGGTGCCGCCTGACCAAACCGGTAGGCTCACCGCCGGTGAGCAGCCCATGACGATCAGGCGCCGGTTCCTGGCTGAGGCCGACGGCGAGGAGACCTCCTTCCTCGGCGCGCTGCTCCGCTCCGAGACGGTAGGCGGCTCGATCGCCCTGGTCGCCGCCCTGGTCGCGATCGTCTGGGCCAACCTCGACTTCGCGTCGTACTCCGGCTTCCGTGGGTGGCAGCTCGGGCCCCTCGACGTGGAGGAGTGGGCCTCCGACGGAGCACTCACGGTGTTCTTCTTCGTCGCCGGTCTCGAGCTCAAGCGCGAGCTGCTCGTCGGGTCGCTGCGAAGGCCGGCGGATGCCGCCGTACCCGTCTTCGCGGCGTGCTGCGGCGTCGCCCTGCCGGCGCTCATCTTCGTGGTCGTCAACCGGGGCACCGACAACCTCGGCGGCTGGGCGGTGCCGGCGGCGACGGACATCGCCTTCGCCCTGGCCATCCTCTCGGTGGTCGGCTCGGCCCTGCCGACCCAGCTGCGCGCGTTCCTGCTCACCCTGGCCGTGGTCGACGACCTGATCGTGATCGTGGTGATCGCCGTGTTCTACACCTCGACGATCCACCTGCCGGCGCTGCTGGTCTGCGCGGCCGCTTTCGCGGCGTACGCCGTGCTGCAGCGCCTGCGCGTCCGGAGCAGCGTGCTCTACCTGCCGATCGCGGTGCTCGCGTGGGCGGCGATGCACGAGAGCGGCGTGCACGCCACCATCGCCGGGGTGGTGCTCGGCCTGCTCACCCGGGTGGTCCCGGACGAGGGCGAGGCCCGCTCCCCGGCGGAGCGCCTCGAGCACCGGATCGCCCCGCTCAGCTCCGCGGTGGCGGTGCCCTTCTTCGCCCTGCTCAGCGCGGGCGTCCAGCTGACCGGCGGGACCGCCCTGCTGGGCGAGCCGCTCGTGCTCGGCGTCGTGCTGGGGCTGGTGCTGGGCAAGCCGGTCGGTGTCCTCGGTGGCACCTGGCTGATCACCCGCTTCACGCGCGCCGAGCTCAACGAGGGACTGGGGTGGCGCGACCTGGCGGGGGTCGGCGTGGTGGCCGGCGTCGGATTCACGGTCTCCCTGCTGGTCAGCGACCTGGCCTTCACCGGGTCCGACCGCGAGCAGGCCAAGACCGCGGTGCTGCTCGCCTCGCTGATCGCCGGCCTGGCGGGCGCGCTGGTCCTCGGACGCCGCAACCGCCGCCACCGGGGCGCGTGAGGATAGGGTTCGAAGCGACGTCTGCAGTCCTCGAAGGGAAACCACCAGCCATGTCACAGCCCGTCCCCGTCACCGCCGAGGAACCCACGATCGGCAAGCTGGTCGTCGACGTCAGCCGCGACGTCTCCACCCTGATCCAGAGCGAGATCGCGCTGGCCAAGTCGGAGCTCAAGGTCTCGGTCAAGGCGGGCGGCATCAGCATCGCCCTGTTCGCCGTCGCCGGCTTCCTGGGCCTGCTCGCGATCATCATGCTCTCGGTGGCGTTCGCCTACTTCGTGCACATGACCGGTCTCGACCTGGCCTGGTGCTACCTGATCGTGTTCTTCGCCTACCTGCTGATCGCGGGGCTGCTCGCGTTCGTGGGCGTCCGCAAGATCAAGCAGGTCAAGGCCCCCGAGAAGGCGATCCACCAGGCCAAGGCGAGCAAGACCCTCTTCAAGCGCGGCAGCTAGGCGCAGTTGCCGCTCGACACCCGCTCGGTGGCGTTCAGCCCGAGGGCGGCGGCCTTGCGCACCTGGTCGGCCGTGAGCGCGTAGCCGGTGTCCTTGTCGCTGACCGAGGCGGCGAAGACGACCCCGAGCACCCGGCCCTGGGTGGAGACGACCGGGCCGCCGGAGTTGCCCGGCCGGATCAGCCCGCGCAGCGAGAACACGTGGCGGGTCACCGTGCCGTTGCCGTAGATGTCGGGCGAGCGCAGCCGCTGGTCGCTGCGGATCCGCACCGGCTGGGCGTTGAACGGCCCGTCCTGCGGGAACCCGAGGACGGCACCCTGCTGGCGCTCCTGGCCGGCCAGGTCGAACCGGATGGTGGGCGCGTCCAGGGTCGGCACCTCGATCACGGCGATGTCGACGTCGGAGTTGTAGTAGACGACCGTGCCCTTGATCGACCGGCCCGCCACCTGCACCATCGGGTCGGTGACGCCGGCGACCACGTGGGCGTTGGTCATCACCTTGTTGGGGGCGTAGAGGAAGCCGGTGCCCTCGACGCCGCTGCCGCACCGGTTGTTGCTCCGGATCTTGAACACGCTCTTGGCCGAGTTGCGGATGTCGGGGTCGCGCAGCACCCGCTTCTGGGCCTGCGGGACCTTGACGATCCGCTCGGGCGCGAACGGCTCGAGGTAGCGGGGGAAGAAGGTCGAGCCGACCACGCTGTCGAAGCCGCGGAGCGCCTGCTGCGCCTGCACCGGCATCACCTTGTTGACCGCCACCAGCACCCGCGAGTCGCGGACCTGGGGGCTGATCCCGGGGATCTGGGAGCCGCTGATGGCCACGCCGAGCATCCAGGCGACGAGCAGCACCGCGACCACGCTGAGCAGAGCGCCGCCGACGGCGTCGACCGCCCGGATCGGCTGCCAGGTGATGCGCGCGCGCAGGCGGGTGCCGGCGTACTGCAGGATCGCCTGGCCCACCGACGACATCACGAGCACGACGAACAGGGCACCGAGCGAGACCCACAACGAGGGCTTGGCGTCCCCCAGCAGCACGGGAGCGAGCCAGATCCCGATCAGCCCGCCGAGCAGCAGCCCGGCGGTCGCGAAGGCACCGGTGATGAACCCCTGCCAGTAGCCGGACAGGGCGTAGGCCAGCGTCAGCACGACCAGGCACCAGTCGAGGAAGTTCATGCGGGCCCTTCGGAGGTCTGGCCGGCTAGCCGGGAGTCGGGGTCAATCTTGGCTCAGCCCGAACATGTAGTCCGGCAATTCCTGCTCCACGGACGCGTCCCACGGCCGGGTCAGGCCCACGTGGTCGAACAGCCGGTTGATCAGGCCGGCCGTGAAGCCCCACAGGATCAGGTCCTTGGAGTCCCCGATCAGGAAGCCGGGAC
Organism: Marmoricola sp.; assembly: GCA_025964795.1. Classification (GTDB taxonomy): domain Bacteria; phylum Actinomycetota; class Actinomycetes; order Propionibacteriales; family Nocardioidaceae; genus Marmoricola. The sequence goes on along the minus strand of JAOPYC010000116.1, from coordinate 9,330 downwards.
TGCTGTAGCCGAGCGGGTGCACCACGGTCACGCGGTGCTGCGGGTCGAGCAGCTCCTCGATCGGGACCCGGAGGACGGCGTGCACCTCGGCCGGGTCGACGACGTGCACCCGGGAGGGCTCCCGCCACCAGCCGAGCACCGTGGTCACGGCGAAGTTGCTGGGCGGCAGCCACAGCTCGGGCAGGGTCCCGAAGACCTCGACGCCGGCCGGGTCGAGCCCGGTCTCCTCCTCCGCCTCGCGCAGCGCGGCCGCGGTGGGGGACGCGTCGGTGGCATCGATCGACCCGCCCGGGAAGGAGACCTGGCCGGGGTGGGAGCGCATGTCGTGCGCGCGCTCGGTCAGCAGCAGGTCGGGGCCGCGCGGCCCCTCCCCGAACAGCATCAGCACCGCGCCCTTGCGGGCACTGGACCCCTCCGGGGGCACGAACCGGCTGATGTCCTCGGCGGTGATCGTGCCGGCACCCTCACGGATCGTCTCGAGCCACTCGGGGAACGCCGGCTCCGGGGTCGCGCTCACGCGATGGCCCCCAGGTGCTTCCCGACCAGCTTCTCGAGCTGGGCGACGGATGTGATCTCAACGTAGTTGCGGTAGGTCACCCGGCCGTGGGCATCCACCAGGAGCACCTGCGGCAGCCCGCGCACGCGGACCGCGCCCTCGGGGTCCTCGTAGAGGGGGTAGCGCACGCCGGTCTGCCGGATCAGCTCCTGCGCCTGGCCCTTCTGGGTGTCCTGGAAGTCGACGCCGACCACCTTCACCTTCCCGGCGTACTTCTGCGCGAAGGCCTGGTAGTAGGGCAGCTCCTTGCGGCAGGGCCCGCACCAGCTGGCCCAGACGTTCACGACGACCGGTCCCTTCAACGTCGAGAGGTCCAGCGAGGGACCGTTGTCGAAGGACTTCAAGGTGACGTCCGGCAGGGCGTCGGGTGACGAGGCCTTCTTCTCGGCCGAGCAGCCGGTGGCCAGCAGCAGCACCGCGACCAAGGCGGCGAGCAGCCTGCTCATGCGGGACCTTGTGTCTTGACGAGCAGGGACGCCGTCTCGGGATCCGTCGGCCCGGCGCCGTACGACGGGCACCAGCGGGCCACCGGGCAGGCTCCGCAGGCCGGCTTCTTCGCGTGGCACACCCGACGGCCGTGCCAGATCAGGTGGTGGCTGAGCATCGTCCAGTCTCGCTTGGGGAACAGCGCGCCGATCTCGTGCTCGACCTTCACCGGGTCGGTCTCCTCGGTCCAGCCGAGGCGCCGGACCAGCCGGCCGAAGTGCGTGTCCACGGTGATGCCCGGGACGCCGAAGCCGTTGCCGAGCACCACGTTGGCCGTCTTGCGACCGACCCCGGGCAGCTTGACCAGGTCGTCGAGGTGGCCGGGCACCTCACCGCCGTGGTCGGCCACCAGCGCCGCCGAGAGCTTGAGCAGCGACTCGGTCTTGGCCCGGAAGAAGCCGAGCGGGCCGATGATCCGCTCGAGGTCCTCACGGGGCGCGGCGGCCATGGCCCGCGGGTCGGGGTAGGCGGCGAACAGGGTCGGGCGCACGGCGTTGACCCGGCGGTCGGTGGTCTGGGCGCTGAGCACCGTCACGACCAGGAGCTGGAACGGGTCCTCGAAGTCGAGCTCGATCCGGGCGTCGGGGTAGGTCTCCGCCAGCGCCCGGTTCACCTTGCGCGCGCGGCGGACCAGACCGGTGTCGGGAGCGGTGTCGGGCACGCCGATCAGGGTACGGCGCACCTGGGAGCACGTCCCAGACCGGGTTGCCGCGCCGAGCACGGCGGGGTCACATGGCGCGCGACAGGGCGATGCGACAGACTGTGAGGTGCAACACGCGCGCAGCCGCTGGCGGGCGGCGGATATGTGAAGGGACATCACACGTGGATAACGACGTACTCCGGCAGGCGCCGCTGTTCAGTGCCCTCGACGACGAGGCCGCGGCAGCACTGCGCGCCTCCATGGGCGAGAACAGGCTCCGTCGCGGAGAGGTGCTCTTCCATGAGGGGGACCCGGGCGACAAGCTCTACATCGTCAGCGACGGCAAGGTGAAGCTCGGCCGCACCTCGGCGGACGGCCGCGAGAACCTGCTGGCGATCCTCGGCCCGGGCCAGATGTTCGGCGAGCTCTCGCTCTTCGACCCCGGTCCGCGCTCGGCCACGGTCACGGCCGTCACCGAGGCCGTGTTCCTGTCCCTGTCCCACGACGACCTGCTCCGCTGGCTGGAGGGACGTCCCGGCGTGGCCCTCGGCCTGCTGGCACAGCTGGCCGGACGGCTGCGCAAGACCAACGAGGTCGTCGCCGACCTGGTCTTCTCCGACGTCCCGGGTCGTGTCGCCAAGGCGCTGCTCGACCTGGCCGACCGCTTCGGTCGCACGGCCGACGACGGCGTCCACGTGCACCACGACCTCACCCAGGAGGAGCTGGCCCAGCTGGTCGGCGCCTCCCGCGAGACGGTCAACAAGGCCCTCGCCGACTTCGCGTCGCGCGGCTGGCTGCGCCTGGAGCCGCGCTCGGTGGTCATCCACGACGTCGAGCGGATGCGTCGCCGCGCCCGCTGACCCGCCTTCTCAGGGGACGGTGACCGCGCCCGGGGCGTAGGAGTTCTTGAACTTCAGCGCGTCCACGACCACGGACGCGGTCACGACCGGGTGGTCCGTCGTACGCCGGACCAGCGCGCTGCGGTCGATCCCGTAGGCCGTGAACTGCACGTCCGGGCTGCCCAGGATCCAGTCGATCTGGGTCGGGCGCGGCACGTTGCATCCGCCGCTGTTGCTCCCGCCGGCGGCGGCCTTGAGCCCGGTCGAGCCGGTGACACGACAGAAGTACTCCTCGCGCTCGTTCATGTCCCCGGTGGCGAACATCGGGATGCCGGTCTTCTGCAGGCTGTTGAACAGCTCGATCTCGCGCCGGGTCGCCTCGGAGCGGAAGCGCTGCTGGTTGCGGAACTTCCGGGTGTCGGCCGGGTTGTGGAAGTTGGCGAAGTAGGCCTGGACGCCGGTCGCCTTGTCACGCAGCAGGATGTAGGGCATCTGCCGAACATGGCCGTTGAAGTAGGGGATCGAGATCGTCTGCGGCTTGACCAGCTCCCAGATGTTGCCGTCCCAGCCGATGGAGTTCTCACCGTCACCGCTGCCCAGCGAGTTCCCGGGGTAGAGCTGCCAGCCCTTGGCCCGGGCGTAGAACGCGCCGCGCTGGCTGCCCTGCATCTCCTGAAAGCCGACCACGGTGACCTGGTGCTGGGCGATCAGGGCCAGCGCGCCACTCATCCGGCTGGCGCCGCTCGCCTTGCGGGCCTCCTTGCCACGACCGCCCGTGTGCGAGGCCCCGAGCAGGTTGAAGGTGGCCATCTTGAACTGCGCCACCGGGGGCAGCGCGAGCGGCCGCGGGCGGGCCGGCTCGGGGTTGACGTCGACCGCCTTGCGCTCCTGGGCCGGTCCGACCACGCCGGTGTAAGTGGGCTGGGCAGCCGGGGTGGTGGGCGTGACCGGGGTGGGCGCGGCACTGGCCGCGCCGCTCGCACCGGCGCTCGGCTCGGCGGGCTGGGCGGACGCCTGGTCGCCGCCCCGCTTGAGGTCTCCGTGCACCCAGAGGAACCCGACGCCCCACACGGCGACGAGCAGCACGACGAACGCCGCCATCCCCAACTTCTCCCGCACGATCGCAAGGTATCCCGGCGTACCTCACGTCGTCGGGCCAATCCGGAAATGTGGACAACCCCGGCGGGCCGCGGCGACCGGCCTAGCTGGGGATGGTCACGTGGGCCACCACGACCGGGTGGTCCGTCGTACGCCGCGCCAGCGCGCTGCGATCGATCGTGAAGTCGCTGAACGTGACCCCCTTGCTGCCGAGGATCCAGTCGATCTGCGTCGGCTTCGGTGGCTGGCACGCGGTGCCGGTGCTGCCCCCGGCCGCCGCGACCAGCGTCGTGCCCGCGGTCACCCGGCAGAAGTACTCCGAGCGCTCGTTCATGTCGCCGGTGACGAACTGCGGGACGCCGGTGGCCGCCAGCCGGTTGAAGAGCTCGATCTCCCGGGTCGTCGCCTCGTCGCGCCATCGCTGCTGGTTGCGGAACTGGTTGGTGTCGGCCGGGTTGTGGAAGTTGGAGAAGTAGGCCTGGGTGCCGGAGGCCTTGTTGCGCAGCAGGACGTAGGGCATCGACCGCTCCCGGCCGTTGAAGTAGGGGATGGCGACGACGGCGGCCTTGACCAGCTCCCACGTGTCGCTGCGCCAGGCCACGGAGTTCTCGCCGGCGCCGTGTCCCACGCTCTCCCCGGGGTAGGTCTCCCACCCGGGTGCCCCGGACCGGAAGGCCGCCCGCTGGTCGGACTGGAACTCCTGGAGCCCCACTACCGACACCTGGTGCTGGGCGAGGATCTCCAGGGCTCCGGTCATCCGGGCCGGGCCCGAGGCGCGGGTGTGGCTGCCCTTCGTGTGCGAGCTGCCGAGCAGGTTGAACGTCGCCACGGTGAAGTCGGCGCCTCCCTGCGCGGGGGTGGCGGCAACCGGGGCCGGGGCGACCGGAATTGAGCTCGGCGTGGACCCGCGAGGGGCCGTGCGAGTCGGGCCGGTTGTCAGGCGGGGCGAGGGGGCCGTGCTCGGAGCGGGCTCGGCCGTGACGTCGGGCTCGGGATTCCCGTAGCCGTACCCGAGGTCACGGGTGTCGTCGGCGAGCGTCGGCTGGGCGACGGAGGAGGTTTCGCTGCCGGGGACGGGAGGTCCCTGGACCCACACCCATCCACCCACCGAGGCGCAGGCGATGGTGAGCAGCGCCATCGTGGTCACGAATTTCTCCAGCATCGCTCGCCTCATCGGCGGGCGAGGCGTGGTGCTGAGGGGTTTCGGGCGCTCAGTCCCGGTCGGCGAGGTGGGCGAGCTGGGCGCGCACGGAGAGCTCTGCGGCGCCCCAGAGCACGGGGTCCACGTCGGCGTAGACCATCTCGACGACCCGCCGTGGCAGCTCGTCGGTCGCGATCCCCTCGGGGTGCGGCTGGTCGCGCAGCTCCGCCACCGCCGCCTCGACCTGGCCGAGCCGCTCGGCGCGGTGGGCGATGTAGAAGTCGAGGGCGCCCAGCGCCTCCTCGATCACCGGGCCGTGACCCGGCCAGATGGTGGCGATCTCACGGGCCTCGGCCAGGGCGTGCAGCCGGTCGAGGGAGTCGAGGTAGGCGCCCAGCTGCCCGTCCGGGTGCGCGACCACGGTCGTCCCGCGGCCGAGCACGGTGTCGCCCGTGAGCACGGCGCTCTCCGCCGGGAGCACGAACGACAGGGAGTCCGCGGTGTGCCCCGGGGTCCCCACGATGCGCAGCTCGAGGCCGTCCACCTCCACGACGTCGCCGTCGCCAAGGCCCTCGGACCCGAGGCGGTAGTCCGGGTCCAGGGCGCGTACGCCGCAGCCCATCCGCTCCGCGAACTCCTTGGCGGACTCGGAGTGGTCGAAGTGGTGGTGGGTCAGCAGCACCACACCGACCTGGCCCGCCCGCTCGGCGATGGCGGCGAGGTGCGACTCGTCCGGCGGACCGGGGTCGATCACGACCGAGCGCCTGGCCCCGGGCTCGCGCAGGACCCAGGTGTTGGTGCCGTCGAGCGTCATCGTGTTGGCGTTGGGCGCCAGGATGCAGTGGGCACGCTCGCCGAAGGCGCCCCCGGACCAGGTCATCGGGTCGCCAGGAGGGACTCGAACTCCGGCGGGATCGACAAGGTGGAACCGTCCGGGCCGGTCTCGACCTCCGGCGTGAACATCTGCACGCTACGCCCACGGGCGGCGTCGATCACGGCCGCCGGGTCGGCGTACTGCCCCACCTCTAGGCAGTTCAGGTAGGTCGGCGGCAGCATCAGCATCTCCTGCCTCTCGACCTCCTCGACCGCCTGCATGGCGGGCAGCCAGGTGACCTCGTCGGACTCGGTGGACACGTCCCGGGTGCGCTGGCCCTCCGGGAGGTCGGCGACGAAGAACCAGGTGCGGTAGCGGCGCGGCTCGAAGACCGGGGTCAGCCAGGCGGCCCAGACCCCGAGCAGGTCGGCGCGCAGCACGAGCCCGCGGCGGTCGAGGAACTCGGTGAAGGCGAGCTCACGGGCCTCCAGGGCGGCGCGGTCGCTCTCCCAGTCGTCACCGGTCGTGTCGGCGACGACGGAGTCGGCCGACTCCCCCGCCAGCAGGACACCGGACTCCTCGAAGGTCTCGCGGACCGCGGCGCAGACGAGCGCTCGGGCGGTCGCCTCGTCGGTCCCGAGGCGGGCCGCCCACTCGGCCGGCGCGGGCCCGGCCCACGCCACGGCGTGGTCGAAGTCGCGCGGGTCGACGCCGCCACCGGGGAAGACGCACATGCCCCCGGCGAAGGCCATCGAGGTCTGCCGGCGCAGCAGGTAGACCTCGGGTCCGCGCGGGCCCGGTCGCATCAGCACCACCGTGGCGGCGTTGCGCGGCTCGGCCGGCTCGCGGCTGCCATCGGCGAACGCCTGCGCGTCCTCCACCAGCTGCGGGGGGAGCGCCAACCGGATCGACACCCGTCAGACCTCCACGACCAGCTCGACCTCGACCGGCGCGTCCAGCGGCAGCACGGCGACGCCCACGGCCGAGCGGGCGTGCCGCCCGGCCTCGCCGAAGACCTCGCCGAGGAGCTCGGAGACACCGTTGGCCACCAGCGGCTGGCCGGTGAAGTCGGGGGTGGAGGCGACGAACACGACCACCTTGACGACCCGCTTGATCGCGGCGAGGTCACCGATCTCGGCGCGTACGGCGGCGAGCGCGTTCAGCGCACACTGGCGCGCGCACTCGACCGCCTGCTCCTGGCTCACCTCGCCACCGACCTTGCCGGTGACGATCAGCTGGCCGTCGCGCAGCGGCAGCTGGCCCGAGGTGTAGACGTGGTGGCCGCTGCGCACCGCCGGGATGTACGCCGCGACCGGCTTGGCCACCTCGGGGACGCTCAGGCCGAGCTCGGCCAGCTTCTCCTCCGGGGTGCTCATGCGATCGGACGCTTGAAGTAGGCGACGAGGTTCTCCGGGTTCATCCCCGGCACCATCTGGACGAGCTCCCAGCCGTCGGACCCGAAGTTGTCGAGGATCTGCTTGGTCGCGTGCACGAGTACGGGGGCGGTCATGTATTCCCACTTGGTCATGCTCGCCACCCTAGGGGTGCGCTCCCGGGTTGCGCACTACGGTGGCGCTCATGCTTCCCGACGCGACCGTGCGGTACGCCGACCACGACGACGCCGTGATCGATCTGCACCTGCCTGTGACACCCGACGGCCGGGTCCTCGTGCTCGTGCACGGAGGGTTCTGGAAGGCGGCGTACGACCGCCGGCACACGCGGCCGATGGCGCGGGCGCTCGCGGACCTCGGATGGCTGGTGGCGACGCCGGAGTACCGCCGGGTCGGGATCGGTGGCGGCTGGCCGGTGACGACCGACGACGTGCACCTGGCCGTCGAGCGGCTCCCGTCGCTGCTCACGGGACTGGGCGTGCCGACCGGCCCGGTCACCGTCACGGGTCACTCGGCCGGAGGTCATCTGGCGCTGTGGCTGGCCTGCTCCTCGCGACTGTCCCTCGAGCGGGTCGTGGGGCTCGCCCCGGTGTGCGACCTGCGTTCGGCCATGGGACAGGGCCTCGGCAGCGATGCCACCCAGGCCTTCCTGGCCGGCGCCGACCCGGACCCGGCCGACCCGATGGCGCTGTTCTCCACGCGACCCTCGGCCCCGGTCGCGATCGTGCACGGCGACGCGGACGACGCCGTACCGGTCGGCCTCAGCCGCGGCTTCGTCGCCGCCCACCCGTGGGTGGACCTGCACGAGCTCCCCGGGGTGGGCCACATGGAGCTCATCGACCCGGGGTCCGCGGCCTGGGCGACGGTCGTCTCCGCCTTGGACGGGTAGGGCTGCGGGCGGTCGGTGCCGCTTGGACGCGATCAGCCGACGCGACGGACAGTCCCTGACGTGGTGGTCGCCCGAGCCGGACAACCACCAGCCAGCACGTCAGGGACTATCCGGTCCTCCAGGCGCTTACGAGGCCTCGAGGGTGGGGTAGTCGGTGTAGCCCTCGGCGCCGCCGCCGTAGAAGGTGTCCTGGTTCGGCTCGTTGAGCTCGGCGCCCTGCTTCCAGCGCTCGTGGAGGTCGGGATTGGCCAGGAACGGGCGGCCGACGACGATCGCGTCGGCGATGCCGGTCCCGAGCAGCTCCTCCACGCTCTCCAGGGTGGTCACCTCGGCGAACCCGTCGTTGAGCAGGACCGAGCCGCCGAAGCGCTGGGCCAGGTCACGGGTGAACCCGTTCAGCGGGGCGGCCAGGATGCTGAGGTAGGCCAGCCCGAGGGGAGCCACGGCGGAGACGAGCGCGGTGTACGTCGCCTCGAGGTCGGGGCCCTGCTCCTCGCCGACACCGTTGAACTGGTGTCCGGGGGAGATCCGCAGGCCGACCTTGTCGGCGCCGATCGCCTCGGCGACGGCCGTGACCACCTCGATCACGAAGCGGGCGCGGTTCTCGGGTGAGCCGCCGTAGGCGTCCTCGCGCAGGTTGATGGTCGGGTCGAGGAACTGGTGCAGCAGGTAGCCGTTGGCCGCGTGGATCTCGACCCCGTCGAGGCCGGCGTCCACCGCGTTGCGGGCTGCGGTGACGAAGTCCTCGATCACGCCGGCCAGCTCCTCGGTCTCCGGGGCGCGGGGCACGTCGTGGGGCTTGGGACCGTCGGCGGTGATCATGTCGCCGGGCGCCTGCACGGCGCTTGCGGAGATGGTCTCGAAGCCGTCCTTGTTGTCGGCGTGCGCGATCCGGCCGGCGTGCATCAGCTGGGCCACGATGGTGCCGCCGTTGCGGTGCACCTCATCGGCGACCCGGCGCCAGCCGGCGACCTGGTCGAGCGTGTAGAGACCCGGGACGTTCAGGTAGCCCTGGCCCACCGCGCTCGGGGCGGTGCCCTCGGTGACGATCAGGCCGGCGCCGGCACGCTGGGCGTAGTAGGTCGCGTTCAGCTCTGTCGGGGCGTTGCCCTCGCCGGCCCGGTTGCGGGTCAGCGGCGCCATCACGAAGGCCTGGGGCAGGTTCCAGGAGCCGATCCGGACGGGGGTGAATGCACGTGACATGGGTGATGGACCTCACAAGTAGTAGAAGATTGGACTATCTCCCCGAACATGGCGGAACCGGCAGGCATTCCCGGCGCCGTTCTCGTCAACCACTGCTGCCGGCCCGCCACGCGGCGCGGGTCACTCCTGCGGCTGGTCCGGCCGCCGTGTGATCTCGGGCTCGGTCTTCTCGCGGACCTCGTCCTCGGTGACCCCGGGGGCGAGCTCCACGAGCTCGAGGCCCTGCTCGGTGATGTCGAGGACGCACAGGTCGGTGATGATCCGCTGGACCAC
>JAOPYC010000104.1 GCA_025964795.1 Marmoricola sp. | reverse complement strand
GCTAGCCCGGGCGTCGAGAGGCTGGCTGACGGTTCGGGTCCTCGCTCTTGTTCTCGGTCGGTAGGTCGCCGGACGCGCTGAGCCGGACACAGACACGTCAGTGGGCGAGGGCGCCGAACAATACCCGCCAACCGTCGTCCGGGCGTTCGGGGGCCAGGAGGTGTCCCACCCAGTCGAGCTCGACCAGGTTCGCCCGCGGCAGCCGTAAAGCGAGGGCTCGAGCCGTGTCGCCAAAGAAGTCGAAATGGTGAGCGCCACGATCATCGTGACGGGCATGGCGAGTACCTCGAAGGACACCTGCAGCTCGCGGTCATCGACGTCCCCCGCGGCGAGGAATCGGCCCTCTTCTTGCCAGAAGGCCCGCAGGCCATCGTCGGGCTCGACCAAGTCACCGGCCGTGCACACCAGCATGAGGAGCTCGACCTGGTCCGGCAGAGCGGTCGCCACCTGCTGGGCGACGTACCCGCCGTACGACGCCCCTACGAGCATGAACGATGTCTCCCCCAGCTCCTCGACGAGCGCCAAGACGTCCTGCGCATCGCTGTACGAGGCACCGCTCCAGCGGGGTTAACCCGTAACCACGCAGATCGCAGCGGACTACCCGGCGGCCGGCAGCGACCAGGGCGACAGGTCGGCCGGTCCCACACCCCCCGGTCCGCAACACCGGCGTGCAGGAGGACGACCGTCCGACCATCGCCCTCGACGAGGGTGATGGATGGTCATCACAAGGCTGTGGCACAGAGACCCGGGAGCGTCACCCGATCTCGCGACGAAGATTTCCCCCGGCGAGGAACCTCCGGTAGTGCCTCCGCCGGAGTCATCACCGGGCGGCAGACCCGGCCGGCGCCGCAAGGGGATCCGCATGCGGTGACTGGATCGCGCACTCGACTCAGAGCGCGAGATCAGCGCGGCGAGCAATCAGTCAATCGGCTATGTCTTGGCTGCCTCGTGGTCAAGCAACCGCACCATTGGCGGTCATCAAGTGCGTCAGAGGCAGTTCGGAGGGATCGCGTGCATGAGACTCCCCATGAACGTTTATGCGAAGGTTAGGGAGCGCCCATGGCGCGGAAGTGAGTGAGTACCGCAAGGACCCTTCGATTCGCGTCGGTCTGTTGGTCGATTCCCAGGCGCGTGAATATGTTGCGGACGTGTGTCTCCACGGTTCGCTCCGCGAGGAACAAGGTGGATGCGATGCCTGCGTTGGATTGGCCCTCTGCCATCAGCGCAAGGATTTCCCTCTCGCGTGGGCTGAGTCGGTCCATAGGGTCAAAGTCGGCTCGTGGTCGGTTGATCACCAGTTCGACCACCAAGGGGTCGATGGCGGTTCCTCCGCTGGCGACGCGACGGACATCAGCGACGAAGGTGTCGATGTTGGTGATCCGGTCCTTCAGTAGGTAGCCGACACCGGAGTGGTGGCCACCGAGCAGTCGAAACACGTCTCGTGTTTGTACGTACTGCGATAGCAATAGCATCGCAAGGTCTGGGTGCGTCTGGCGCAGCGTGAGGGCGGCTCGCAGTCCTTCGTCCTGGTGGCGAGGTGGCATTCGGATGTCGACGATCGCAAGGTCTGGATCGAGGTCGTTGACGCCGGCCATGAGTTGATCGGCGTCCCCAGCCTGGCCGACGACGTCGAAGCCCTCTTCCTGTAGCAGGGAGGAGAGACCGGCGCGAAGCAGCAGAGAGTCGTCAGCGAGCAGTACTCGGGTCATCGTGCCCTCCAGGGTCCAGTTCGCCAGACAGGGGCAGCCGGACGACCAGCCTCGTACCTCGCCTAGGGACGCTCGTGACGGTCAGAGCGCCGCCGAATGCTTCAGCCCTGTCGCGCAGCCCAGCCAGGCCGCCTCCCTCGGTGAGGGTGGCGCCACCCACTCCGTCATCTGCTACCACGATCAGCAGTGTCGGGTTCGCCGGCTGCTTGTCCTCTCGAGAAACCTGGATGTCGGTCACGGTTGCGTGGGCGTGCTTTTCCACGTTGGTGACCGCCTCAGCGATCACGTAGTACGCGGTGACTGACGTAGCGATGGGAACGTCGGTTTCCCCAAAACTCGATGTGTACCGGATTGCGACCGTTGCGCGCTCCGAGATTGACTCGATCGCGGCCTGGAGCCCGCCCTCGACTATGACGTGTGGGTGCATTCCGCGGACGATGTCACGCAGATCGCGCAAAGCGGTCTCGATCTCGTCGGCACCCTGTTGGAGCAGTTCGACGCCACGGCTCTGCTTGAGGTCGCGGTCCGCCCTTCTGAGGAGCAGTAGAGCGGCCACCAGACGCTGTTGGACGGCATCATGCATGTTGCGCTCGACTCTGGCCCTCTCGGCGTCCCCAGCTTCCACGATTCGCCGTCGCGACTCGCGCACGTTGGCCAACTGTTGTTCGAGCTGTCCTAGTAGTCGGTCGTTCTCCAGCACCAGTGCGGCCAGCTGTTCGACCGCTCGGAGCACCTCCGGGGACTCGAACAGCGCGCTGTCATGTATGAGCGCACCGAGCTGTTGGCCCTGTCGTTGCAGCCGAGTGCTGGATACCTCACCGTGATCGGGCGGGGGGTCAGCGTGGCTCCCGTCGAGGGTCAGGAACCGGTCGGTCTCATTCTCGTAACGCAACACCCGTAGGGATGGGTCAGCGGTGGTACGGCGTAGGACGGATTCAAGTTGGTGGGCGCTCGAGAGGTGCTCGCCCAAGCCCAACACTACCCGTGTCATGGCCTGGGACGTGGGCCTACTGCGCGAGACGCTGACGGCTGCGGCGGCAGGAACGACCGCTGACCCGGCGAAGAAAACGGCGTAGGGCCAAATCCCCGGTCGCCAGATCGCGCTGGCCCAGGCAAGGTTGCCGAGCGTCTTGGCCAGGCCAGCGATCCACATAGGCGCGAACGCGTACCGATAGAGCTCTGAGGCGTGTGCATAGCGCGTCACGAGCACCCCGAGGATCAACCCGCCAAACAGCACCAGGGCGACGGTCAGCGCAACCTGGAGCCTGGCCCACGCTTGAGGCTGATCGGCGATGAGGAAGACATTCCGCGGGGTCACGCCCCCGAGCAACCGGCGATGGTTGATGAGCAACCACCCGCCCACGTTGACCACGCAGGAGTAGATGTAGAAGGCGATCACGAGCGCCCTGTCGCCACGGCCGCGCAATCGGCCGGCGGGAATGCTGAGGACCAGTTGCAGCAGCACAGGGTTGTAGGCGTTCGTCGACACGATGCCTATCGAGAACAGTCCAGGGACGCTACTCCTTCGGAGGCCCTGAACGAGCCACAGCAAGCCGGCCACGATCAAGAGCACTCCCACCCTGCTGTCCGGGCGCCTCTTCCACACCGCAATCCCGGTCTCAACGTGCCCGACCCCGATC
>JAOPYC010000137.1 GCA_025964795.1 Marmoricola sp. | reverse complement strand
CCTTGAAGCTCAGCGTCGGGCCCAGGTGGTTGCCCTCGGCGGTGTGGTTGTAGACCACGTCGAGGATGACCTCGATGCCGGCGGCGTGCATCGACTTCACCATCGACTTGAACTCCTGCACCTGCTGGCCCAGGTCGCCGGTGGAGGCGTACGACGCGTGCGGGGCCAGGAAGGCGAGGGTGTTGTAGCCCCAATAGTTGCGCAGGCCCTTCTCGAGCAGGGTGTTGTCCTGGACGAACTGGTGCACCGGCATCAACTCGATCGCGGTGACGCCGAGGCGGGTCAGGTGCTCGGTGATGGCGGGGTGGGCCAGTCCGGAGTAGGTGCCGCGCAGGTCCTTCGGCACGTCCGCGTGCAGCTCCGTGAGCCCCTTGACGTGGGCCTCGTAGATGATCGACTCGTTGTAGGGGATGTCCGGCGAGCGGTCGCCCTCCCAGTCGAAGAACGGGTTGATCACCACGCCGTGGGTCATGTGCGTGGCGGAGTCGTCGTCGTTGCGCGACTCGGGGTCACCGAAGTCGTAGCCGAACAGCGACTGGTCCCAGTCGATCTCGCCGGCGGTGGCCTTGGCGTAGGGGTCGAGCAGCAGCTTGTTGGGGTTGCAGCGGATGCCCTTCTCGGGCTCCCACGGGCCGTGCACCCGGTAGCCGTAGCGCTGGCCCGGCTGGACGCTGGGCAGGTAGCAGTGCCAGACGTAGGCGTCGACCTCGGTCATCGCGACGCGGGTCTCGTTGACCTTGCCGCGCGGGCCGACGTCGAAGAGGCACAGCTCGATCTGCTCGGCCACCTCGCTGAACAGGGCGAAGTTGGTCCCGCTGCCGTCGAACGTGGCCCCGAGCGGGTAAGCCTTGCCAGGCCAGATCTCCACAGCTGTTCTCCTCGTGGTGAGCGTGTTTTGTAACGTTAAAAGTACCGGTGTCCTCGTACCCAACGCACCGCGGTCCACGCACCGGGAGGGGTGTGCCGTGGGTAACGTTGGTCACCTGAAGACTGGACGCATGCGGATGTTCGTGGCGGTGGTCCCGCCGGACCGGCCGGTGGAGCACCTCGATGAGTTCCTGGCTCCCCGCCGGGAGGCGGCGTCGTTCCGGTGGAGCCCGCCGGAGCAGTGGCACGTGACGCTGGCGTTCATGGACCACGTCCCTGACCGGGCGTACGACGGCATGCTCGATCGGCTCGCCGCGGCGGCGGCCAAGCGGCACCCCGTCGAGGCCAGGATCACCGGCGGGGGCGCGTTCCCGGACCCGGCCGGCGCGAGGGTCCTGTTCGCCGGCCTGAGCACCGACGCCGAGGAGCTGACCCGGATGGCCACCGGCGCCCGGAACGCCGTGTCCACCGCGGGCGTCGAGGTCGACGGCCAGCGGTTCCGGCCCCACGTGACCCTGGGGCGGATGAACCGCCCGATGGAGCTGACCAGCTGGGTGCGCCTGCTCGATGCCTACGAGGGCCCGGCCTGGAGCATCGACGAGCTCGCGCTCGTCGCCTCGCACCTCGGCGAGGGTCCGCGCGGGCGGGCGCGCCACGAGCTGGTCGGGACGTTCAGTCTCGGCCCCGCTGGTAGCGGTCCAGCGCCACCTGCCGCTCCGCCGCGTGGTCGATGATCCGCTTCGGGTAGCCCTGCGCGTAGCCGCCCTCGGCGTCCCACGGCTCGTGCACGGCCCTGCCCTCGAGGTGCCGGAGCTCGGGGACCCACCGGCGGACGTAGTCGCCCGTCCGGTCGAATTTGGTGCCCTGGGTGATCGGGTTGAACACCCGGAAGTAGGGCGCCGCGTCCGTTCCCGTCCCCGCGACCCACTGCCACCCGTGGTTGTTCGAGGCGAGGTCGCCGTCGACGAGGTGGTCGAGGAAGTGCCGGGCCCCGACGGGCCACCAGGCGTGCAGGTCCTTGGTGAGGAAGCTCGCGGTGATCATCCGCACCCGGTTGTGCATCCACCCCTCCGCGAGCAGCTGGCGCATCCCGGCGTCGACGATCGGGAAGCCTGTGGTCCCGTTCTTCCAGGCCTCGATCGCGTCACCGTGGTCGTCGTACGTCAGGCCGGCGACGGGCTTCAGGTCCTCCCAGGCCGACTCCGGGTGGTGGTGCAGCACGTCGGCGTAGAAGTCGCGCCACGCGAGCTCCGTCTCGAAGGTGCGGGCCCCCTTGCTGCTCGAGCCGGTCGTCTGGGCGAGCACCTGGCGCGGGTGGATCACGCCGAGCTTGAGGTAGGCCGACAGTCGTGAGGTGCGGTCGGCCCCGGGGTCGTCGCGGTGGTCGGCGTACCCGTCGAGGTCGTCTCCCAGGAAGCTGCGGAGCCGCCGCCACGCCGCTTCCTCGCCGGCCGACGGCATCCCCTCGGGGGCGTCCTCGAGGGCGGACCGGAGCATCGCGGCGACCCGCTTGTCGTCCTCGACCTGGAGCCACTCCACGGCACGGGGCGCCTGCAGCGGGTCGTCCCACCCGGTCGCGCGCCAGGCCCGGCTGAACGGGGTGAACACCTGGTAGGGCTTGCCCGACCCGTTGAGCACGGTCCCGGGCGGCACGGCGTACGGCGTACCGGTCGCCACCCCCTCCACGTCGGCGGGCAGCGCCTCGACGACGGCACGGTCGCGCTGGCGGCCGTAGGGCGAGAAGTCGTTCGAGACGTGCAGCTGCTCGGCCTCGACCTCACGGGCCAGCTGGGGCACGACGGAGGCCGGCGAGCCCAGCCGGACGCAGAGCCGGCCGTCCATCGACTCGTCCAGCGCCTGGAGCGAGGCGGCCAGCCAGGCCCGCCGGGCCGGGCCGGCCCCCCACCACAGCCCGGGGTCGAGCACGAACAGGCCGAGCACGGGCCCGTTGGCGGCCGCAGCGCGCAGGGCCGGGTTGTCGCGAAGCCGCAGATCGCGTCGGAACCACATGATCGAGGTCATCCCCCGACCCTACGAGCGGGGGTGTGAGACGGGACACGAGAGGTTTGGGCCACCGCGTGCGCGGCTACTGTCACTGGATGCGACGTCTCGGGCTCCAGCTGCGCAGCACGCTCTGGGACATGACTCCCCGGGACCACCGGCAGTCCGCCCGCGAGTTCCGTCGCCGCCAGATCGTCAGTGCCGTCGTCGTGGTCGTCGGCGCCTTCGTCCTGGCGTTCGCGCTCGGACGCACCGACCCGGGCAGCAAGGAGTTCTACGGAGCCACGCTGCTGCTCGCAGGCGTCTGGACGGTCGGCGCCTTCGCCTCCGGGCCGATCCACCTCGGCCGCATCGGCCTCGACGAGACCGTCGCCGCTCGCCCGATCGTGCAGCCGATCCTGGTCGGGCTCGGCTTGGCCGCCGTCTTCGTCGTCGGCGCGTTCATCGTGCGGCTGATCACGCCGCTGGCCGACCAGGTCCGGGAGGTCCTGAACTTCGCGGGTGAGGGCTCTTCCGCCGGCCTGCTGCTCATCGTCACCGTCCTGAACGGCATCGCCGAGGAGCTGTTCTTCCGCGGCGGCCTCTACGCCGCGATCCCGCGCCGTCAGGTCCCGATCACCGCCGTCGCCTACGCGATCGCGACCGCCGCCACCGGCAACGTGATGCTGTCCTTCGCCGCGCTCGTCCTCGGCGTCGTGGTCGGCCTCGAACGCCGGGCCAGCGGTGGCATCCTCGCCCCGGTGCTCACGCATCTCGTGTGGTCGGTGACCATGCTCTACGCGCTGCCGGCGATCCTGCCTCCGCTGTAGGGCTGCCGGTTTCCCCGGTTAACCGGGGATCACTGCACTTATCGGGGGAAGCATCGCCTGAGAACGTCAGGGACTGCCCGAGAACCCCGCCCGGTTTGTCGTCAGCCGTCCTCGCCGGCCAGCGCCCGGCGGACCGCCTCGGCGTACCCGATCGGCTCGCCTGGGACGATCTCCTGGATGCGCTGCTCGGTGACCAGCACCTCGACGCCCATCGAGTCGATCAGGTTGCGGCCGGTGGTGACGTCGACGTCGGTCACCAGCGCCAGCCAGTACGACGACAGCCGGGGCGTCAGGACCGGCACCTCGATGATCCGCAGCGCCCGACCGGAGCCGACGTCGGCGGCGACGCGGAGCATGTCCACGTAGGTGAGCTGGTCAGGGCCGCCCACCTCGAAGATCTGGCCCATCGCCTCGGCGCGGCCGAGGACGCCGACGAGGTAGCGGACCACGTCGTCGATCGCGATCGGCTGGGTCTTCGTGGTGGCCCACTTCGGCACCACCATGGCCGGCAGGTTCTTGACCAGCTGGCGGGTGAGCTCCCACGAGATCCCGCCGGCGCCGACCACGATCGCGGCTCGCAGCACGGTGACCGGCACCCCGGTCTCGCCCAGCAGGGACTCGACCTCGCGGCGCGACCGCAGGTGCGCGGACAGCACCCCGTCGTCGCCGAGGCCGCCCATGTAGACGATCTGTCCGACCCCCTGGGCCGCCGCGGCGCTCGCGAAGGCCCGGGCCGCGTCCGCGTCCTTGCGCTCGAAGTCCGCGTCGTCGAGCGAGTGCACGAGGTAGTACGCCACATCGACGCCCTCGAGGGGCCCCATCAGCGACTCGCGGTCGTCCACGTTCCCGGCCACCGGTTCGCCGGGTCCGTCGTACGCCTCCGGCCGGCGGGTCATCGCGCGTACGTCGTGCCCCTCCTCGATCAGGGCAGAGACCAGACGACGGCCGATGAATCCGGTGGCGCCGGTGACGAGGATGCGGCTCATCCCCACACCTTAGGTCGGACGAATCGGAAGCTTCGGTCAACACCCTCCCGCGACCCGCTGCGCGGTCCTAGTGTCGGTGGCATGAGGATCGCGGTGATCGGTTCCGGCTCGGCCGGGAGGACGCTGGCGCTCGGGCTGCAACGGGTGGGCCACGACGTCGTCGTCGGCACGCGCGACCCTGCGGCGACCGGCCGGCGCGAGGAGTGGGCCGGGGCGGGAGTGACGTTGCTACCGCTCGAGACCGTGGCCGCCGGCGCGGATCTCGTCGTGAACGCCACCAACGGGGAGGCCAGCGTCGCCGCCCTCGGGCAGGTCGGCTCCGACCACCTCGCCGGCACGGTGCTCCTGGACGTGGCCAACCCCCTGGACTTCTCCCAGGGCTTCCCCCCGAGCCTCAGCGTCAAGGACAGCGACTCGTTGGCCGAGCAGATCCAGCGTGCCTTTCCCGACGCGCGGGTCGTCAAGAGCCTGAACACCGTGACCGCGTCGGTGATGGTCGATCCCGCTGCCCTGGGCGACGGCGACACCACGATGTTCGCCGCGAGCGACGACGCCGAGGCGCGGGGGATCGTGGTGGGCCTCCTGCGCGAGCTCGGCTGGCAGGACGTCGTGGAGCTCGACGGGCTGCACAACGCCCGCGGGATGGAGATGTGGCTGCCGCTGTGGGTCCGCCTGATGACCGCCCTCGGGACCGCTGAGTTCAACCTGAAGCTCGTCCGGTGAGACGAAATCGCGCAGAAACACCTGTTGGTTAGGGTCGGCCCATGTCGTACCTGCTTCGCGTCGAGCTGCCTGACGTCCCGGGTTCGCTGGGACGACTCGCCTCGGCCATCGGTTCCGCCGGAGGCAACATCGACGCCATCGAGATCGTCGAGAGGTTCGAGGGCCGCGCGATCGACGACGTGTTCCTCGCCCCCGAGCCCGGGGTGATGCCGGACAGCATCGTCTCCGCGTGCACCTCCCTTCAGGACGTCCAGGTCCTCTGGATCTCGCACTACGGCGCCGGCTCCAACCTCACCCGGGACCTCGAGGTCGTCGAGGCGATGACCTCCGAGCCCGCGGCGGCACGCGACACCCTGGTCGACCTGCTGCCGGCGACCTTCGTCGTCGACTGGGCCCTGCGCGTACGCCGGGTCGGCGACGGCGCCAAGATCATGCACGGGTCGCAGGCGGCGCCGACCGAGATCCCGGAGGGCATGTACTGGCCCCTCGACCTCGACCGCGGCCGGCGGATCGACGTACCCGAGCGCATGTCCGACATGCTCGTGGCCGGGTGCTCCTTCGAGGAGGACGAGATGATCGTGATCGCCCGTCGTGGCGGTCCCGAGATCCTCGACTCCGAGATCGCCCGCCTGTGTCACCTGGCCGCGCTGGCCACCTCGATCTCGCGCTGACCGCAGGTCTCGTCCGGGCGCGCCGAGGCCCCGACCGCTCCCTCTGCGGTCGGGGACCCGGCTGACGGGCGACCGTGGGTAGCACCCGCCGGTGCCGCTCGGACGCCTCGACCGGGGATGCCTGGCGTCCGGGAGCGGCAGCTCAGGACGTCTGCGCGACCCCCTGTCCGCGCAGACGCCCGGTCATGCCCTCGCGGCGGCGGCCGGTGACCAGGCCGAGGCCCAGGATCAGCATCGCCAGACCGAGGATGGCCCAGAGCAGCAGGTCGGCAGCAGCGCCGGTCTGCGGGAGCAACCCGGCGACCGCGGCTGCCGGGGCAGCCTGAGCACCGGAGCCGGCGGACGCGGCGCCGGCGAGCGGAGCGTCGACCGAGCCGGTGTCCGACGCGTTCGTCGGGGCCGACACGTCAATCGAACCGGCGCCCGGGTCGCTGGACTGGTCGTTCGACTGGTCGTTCGACTGGTCGGTGGGCTGGTCGGTGCTGACGCCCCCCGGGATGGTGCGCTCGGTGGTGTCGCCGTCTCCGACGATCGTGATCTGGTTGCCGGAGCCGTCGATGGGTGCGGTGATGACGGGCTCGGTCTGGTTGCCCGAACCGGTGCCGTCCTGCCCGCTGGTGGTCGAGGCGTCCGTACCCGGCGTGCCGGTCGTGCCACCGCCCGTGGAGGAGCTTGTGTTGCCGTCCCCGATCACGGTGACCTGGTTGCCGGAGCCGTCCACGGGGGCGGTGACGGCGGGATTGGTCTGGTTGCCGGATCCGGTGCCGTCGGCGCCGCTGGTGGTGTCGCCGGGGGCGTTGCCGGTTCCGGTCTGGGTGCCGGCCGGGTCGCCGGAGGTGGCGTTCTGCTGGTTGCCGTCCCCGATGACCGTGACCTGGTTGCCGGTGACGTCGATCGGGGCGGTGACGCCGAGGCCGGTCTGGTTGCCGGACCCGGTGCCGTCGGCCCCGTTGGTGGTGCCACCGCTGGTGGTGCCCCCGTTTGCCCCGTCGGAGGCGCCGGCGGAGGCGGTCTCCTTCGAGGTGGCGTTCCGGTTGCCGTCCCCGATCACGGTGACCTGGTTGCCCGAGGGCGTGACGGGGACGACTGCGTCCACAGCCGTCTGGTTGCCCGAGGCGGTGCCGCCCTCTCCGGTGGTCCTCTGGTCGTTGGTGCCACTGCTCGGGGCAGTGCTGTGCGTGGGTGTCGCGCCGGCGCCCTGGTTGCGATTGCCGACCAGGGTCACCTGGTTGTGGGCGGCGGCGACCGGGGCCTGGACCGCGGTGGCGGTCTGGTTCCCGGAGAGGAGCCCGGCGGCACCTGAGGTGGTGTCTGCTGTTGCCGATGAAGCGGCGAAGGCGATGCCGAGGACGGTGAATCCTCCAGCGACCGCGGTCGCGCACAGCGTGCGGCGAATGGATGTACGCATGACGTTGCTCCCTGACTGGGTGGATGTGGTGGCGTGGCCTGCGGCCACAGAGGTCGTGTGCTCGCCGGGGCGGGCGCGGACCGGTCCTCAGTCAGGCGAGGAGGAAGGCTGGTACGCCGGGCCGGCGGTGGGTCGTCCGGCGGGTGCGTCGATCGACGTCTTGGTGGTGGGCGAGGCGGTGGTCGTCCACGCCTCGCAGACCGCGGCGCCCGGACCCGAACCGGATCCGGACTGGGCGGCGGCGCTCCCGGTGGCGCCGCAGGGCAGGGACGCCGGGGCGTCGCCGTTCGGGCCCACGGGGAGGGTGGGGACGGCCGCGTCGTGGGTGTCGTGGGCGGCCGGTGTCGAGCTGGCAGGAGTGGTCGTCGCGGGGTCCTCGACGGGGATGGTCAAGGACGTCGCGGAGGGGTGTGGGAGACGGTTCGCGTGCGCCTTCGACCGAGGCGTTTCGCCTGCCAGGACTGCGGATTCGTCCGAGCTCGCGACGGGGGAGACGTACTCCACGACCGGGGTCACCGGGGTTGCCGAGAGGGCAGCCCGCGTCGTACGGACGACGGGTGCGACCTTCGAGCGGACCGCCTCGGTGACCGGCTTCAGCACGGCTGCGCGGACCGTGGTGCGGACCGGGGTGAGGTGGTGACGCACCACCTGCGTCACCGGCGCGGCGTGCTGACGGTGGGCGACGGCGTGCGGCACCGCCCGCCCGACGACCCGGTCGGCGGTGGCGCCGAGGACCTTGGTCGTCGCACCCAGGTCGTGGTGGGGGCCCTCAGCCGCCTGGGCGGTGCCCGTCGCCAGGCACCACCACACGACCACGAAGCCGCCGAGCAGGAAGACGGGGCGCAGGACGTGCAGCCACCGACGGATGTCGGCGGTCGCGGCGACCCGAGTGTCCTGCCTCATGTCCTCCCAGATACCCAGTCCCGAGGCGCATAACACTCAAATCAGACATTTTCTTTCCGAGACGAGTGGCCCCGGCGGCACCTGCCAGCCGGCGAGGACGCTCAGTCGATCGGGGTGAGCTTGAAGACCGGGATCTCCCGCTCGGTCTTCTTCTGGTACTCCGCGTAGGTCGCCCACGTGTCCACGGCGAGCTGCCAGAGGTCGGCCCGCTCCTCACCCTCGACGCGCTCGACCTTGTAGGTCTTCTTGACCGGGCCGTCCTGGAGATCGACCTCGGGGTTGGCGACGAAGTTGTAGTACCACTCCGGCTGGTCGTCGGCGCCGCCCTTGGAGGCGATGGCGACGTAGACGCCGTCGCGCTCGACGCGCATGACCGGGTTCTTGCGGAGGTTGCCCGACTTGGCGCCGCGGGAGGTGATCACCACGATCGGGTCGTCGGTGTTGGGCAGCGTGTTCGCCTCGGCACCGTCGGAGGCCTCGAACTGCTCCACCTGGTCGCGGACCCACTGGGCCTTGCTGGGGACGTACTCACCTTGAAGTGTCATGGCGCCCAGAACACCACGAGTCCTGCACACATTCCAGCCTCACTACTGTTCGTCCCATGAGTGCCATCGAAGGAGTCAGCGAGATCTTCGACCCAGCCGACTGGGACGACGTCCCCGGCTTCGCGGACCTGACCGACCTCACCTACCACCGCGCACGGGCCCACGGGACGGTCCGGATCGCCTTCGACCGCCCGGACGTGCTGAACGCGTTCCGGCCGCACACGGTCGACGAGCTGCTCCGGGTCCTCGAGCACGCGCGGACGACGAGCGACGTGGGCTGCGTCCTGCTGACCGGCAACGGGCCCAGCGATAGATCAGGCAAGTGGGCGTTCTGCACCGGCGGTGACCAGCGGATCCGCGGCCGGGACGGCTATCAGTACGCCGAGGGCGAGACCGCGGAGACCGTGGACAAGGCCAAGCTCGGCCGGCTGCACATCCTGGAGTGCCAGCGGCTGATCCGGTTCATGCCCAAGATCGTGATCTGCCTGGTCAACGGCTGGGCCGCCGGCGGCGGGCACTCCCTGCACGTGGTCGCCGACCTCACCCTGGCCAGCGCCGAGCACGGTCGCTTCAAGCAGACCGACGCCGATGTCGGCAGCTTCGACGGGGGATTCGGCTCGGCGTACCTCGCCCGGCAGGTCGGCCAGAAGTTCGCCCGCGAGATCTTCTTCCTCGGCGACGAGTACTCCGCCGAGGACGCCCACCGGATGGGGGCGGTGAACAAGGTGGTGCCGCACGCCGACTTGGAGAAGGTCGCGCTCGAGTGGGGCGCCAAGGTCAACGGCAAGAGCCCGACGGCCCAGCGGATGCTGAAGTACTCCTTCAACATGATCGACGACGGCCTGGTCGGCCAGCAGCTCTTCGCCGGCGAGACCACCCGCCTGGCCTACATGACCGACGAGGCCCAGGAGGGCCGCGACCAGTTCCTGGAGAAGCGCGACGCCGACTGGTCGCCCTTCCCCTGGTACTACTGAGCGGGCGCATAACCGCAGGTCAGCGACGGTATAGACGCTCTCAGTCCGCAAATAGTCGAACCAGCGTATGGCGCCATCGTCCGTAAACGGCTTGGACTACGGCAGCGCTCGTCGGATCTCACCGGTGAGGGTGGGATAGGGGTCCTCGAGCGGCCTGCGGTCGGCGCGTAGCTGATCCTGAATCCTTCGCAGCGGCCCGCCGGCCACGTAGTGGCGCCCGCGTCGCTCGCCACGTGCTTCAAGGAGACCAAGTTCTGCCAATTTCACCAGGTCGCGGGTCGCGGTCCGCTCATCAAGCTCTGTGAGTTTCAGATATGACGGCCGCGTCACCCTGAGCCCTAGGAGAGCATCGAAGAGGGCGATGCCAACTCGGTCGTTCAGTTTGTGCGCTTCCAGCAGTTCATCGATCTTTCTCCACTGAGTCTCGGCCTCGTCGAAGCGGCGCCGCATTGTCTGAGCCTGCATGCGATGAGCCCTGAGGTTGAACTTCACCCAGAGCGTCGCGTCGTTGGCAGGCTGCCAGCATCCCCGGCCGGTCGCGGCGAGCACGTCGTAGTACTCCTGCGTGTTGTTGCCCAGCCACTCCTCGATGCTGGAGAACGTCGGCTCCACGACTTGGTCCTGTGCGAGCACCATCGTTTGGAGTGCCCTGGCCATCCGACCATTGCCGTCCCGGAACGGATGGATCATGACGAGATTGAGGTGCGCCATGGCTCCTCGCACAAGAGGGTCATCGGAGCTGGGCGCGACGAGCGATTCCGACAGATCCCGCATGAGTCCCGGCACCAGGTCCCCCTCTGGGCCCTCGTAGGCGTTGACACCACGCCGGTCATCGCGGACGAAGATCTCGTTGGTGCGGTATCGACCGGGAGTCTTGGAAAGGTCGTGGTCCAGCAGCATGAAATGCATCGATCGCAGCACTGTCTCGTCGATGACGAAACCCGGTTCGGTCGCGACGTTGAGGACGTAGGTCAACACACGTCGGTACGCGACGATCTCCATCCACGTGGCCTCGTCGGCCGTCAGCGGCGGTTCGTCATCAACCGCAGCGACGGCGTCCTCGTCAGTGACGGTGTAACCCTCGATGGTGTTGGAACCTTGGATGGCGCGCGCCGTCGAGGTGCGTCGCAGCAGGCCGTTCCAACGCCTGGGGACGCGAAGGAAATCAGCAAGCGAAGCACGGACGTCGTGGATTTCCGTGATGACCTGTTGATCCTCGAGATCCGGGTCGGGGGTTGCGAAGAGGGTCGGCATGTCCCTATGTCCTTTGGTAAGTGCCAAAGGTTACGACAGTTCTTCCATCTTGTCACTTAATAAGTGACAAACAGACAGCGTGGGCGATGGGAAGGTCGCACGCTCACTGATCGTCTAACAGGCGGGCGACGAGCTCATCGAGGACTCGACTCGTGGACTTGAGACGGCCGCAGCAAGGCCATCTCAGCAGATGGCAACTCCGGCTTCGCCGCGATGGTGAAGGTTGCCAAGGCTCTCGGCCTCGAGCTCCACTTTGAGTCTGCCGCTTGAGGTCGTCGCTGTTTCTAGCGCATCGCGTGCGAGCTCGCCCGCGGCGGCGCGGGTGCGGTCCTCGGCCGTGGGCCACAGGTGGCTGTAAGTGTTCAGCGTGGTTGTAGCGGTTGCGTGGCCGAGTGCTCGCCGGACCGTGACGACATCGCAGCCGGCCGCCATCAGTCCCGAAGCATAGAAGTGGCGAAGGTCGTGCAGCCGGACCTTGGGCAGACCGGCTGCTCGACGGGTTGCTCGCCAGCGCCAGGTAACGGCGTTGTCGTACATGGGCTGCCCCGCGACGGTGAACAGCCATTGTTGGGGGTCGCTGTCGCCGACGTGAGCCTTGATGTGTTCGCTGAGGATGGCCAAGAGTTCATCCGGTAGGTAGACGACGCGTTCGGAACCGTACTTCGGCGGTCTTGTCGCGTAGGTGCTGCCTTCTCGTTGGAGCTGTCGGGTGACCATGAGCTGTCGTCTGAGAAAGTCGATGTCGCCGACCTGGACACCGGCTGCCTCACCTAAACGCAGCCCAGCGAAGGCGCACAGGGCGACGTAGGCCTGGAAGCCTTTGCGGGTCGAAACCCGTTGGCTTTCCGCCTGAGCGAGCAGCTGGTCGACCTCCTGAACTGTCGGGATCTGCATCGCCGCCTCGGCCTTGCGTCGTCGGGGGAGGGTGATCCCCGCCGACGGGTCCACAGCGATCACCTTGTCGGCCATCGCCGCCCGGAACACGTACCGGACGATGACGTAGCGCGTCTTGATCGTCGACGCCCAAGATCGCGGGTCATGTCCTTCACCCATACCTCGACGTGTGATCGCCTGACCGCGTTCATGGGTAGATCCGCGAACGGCACCGACCCTGTAGCCAGATCGGCGTTCTCCCGCGTCTTGGTGACCCACACCTACCGACCCGACCAGTCGCCGTAGAACTGCGCGAAGCTGACCTTCCCGGCTTTGGGGTCGACGTAGGCGCCCGTGACGACCGATGTGGTGACTTCGTCGAGCCACCGCTGTGCGTCGACCTTGCGATCAAAGTGTCGCGCGTGCTCACGATCAGCTTCGTCGCGATAGCGGGCCCGCCACCTGCCGTTGGGTCGCTTGGCCACGTTTTTAGCCATGACCTGGTCCTTTCCTCAGCGCTGGATTCATCGTCTCTCTGGTCGCCGACACTTGCCAGGCTCAGTGCCTGGTCTGAGGATGGCGCGACTGCTCTTCGAGCCACTGGTAGACGTCGCTTCGCCAGTAGCGGACGGTGCGGCCGACCTTGAAGCTGCGGGGCCCACAGCCGAGGTGGCGGTAGTAGCGCAGGGTGGCGACGGGGAGGCGGATGAGCTCGGAGACTTCGCTCATGGTGAGAAGCTCGTCGTTCGCGTGTGGTGTCTCGGGGGTGGTGGTTGGTGGCGGTCATGTTGGTCTCCTTCTCGGGCTTCGTGTTGGTTCGGTGGTTTTCGTGGTGTGTACATAGGTCCCGGCGGGGCCTGCGAGCGATCAATTGTCGGGCGTCGATCTGTCCACGCGTCTCACCAGATGCCTCACCACCCGGCGGGCGTGGTGGGGTAGATCGGTGCCCGTGGGGGTTATCGGCTGATGCCTCTGCCTCGGTCGGGTGTGCCGGGTGAGCGGTAGGGCGCTTGGTGGCGGGCCGTGCGCTGGGAACGGGCGAGGCGCTTCGCCGCGGCCTGGGCTTCCTGCTGCTCGTGGCGACGGTCCTGGAGCCAGTGGTCGTGTTCTCGCTCGAGGCGACCTGGTGGCAGGGACCGGATGGCGGGCTCCGCGAGGCGGGTGCGCACCTGGTCGGTGGCGGTGGTGAGCTGGTCACGAAGGCTGTCTTGGTCGGCGCGGTTGGCGGCGACCCAGGCCGCGGGAGGTTCGCCGTAGACCGCCATGCGGTCGTCGCGGCTCTCGCAGCGGGGCCAGGGCACCTCGTAGGTCTTGTTCGGTCGTCCAGGCGGCGCGCAGGTCGGCCAGTGCGGGCTCGAGGGGACGGTGTGGGGCGTACCTTTCGAGGTCCTCGGCTGCACGTCGCGCGGCGTGTCCGGGTCCCAGGTCGGCGCGGTCGCGACCGAAGGTCTCGATCCACTGTTGCCGGGCGTCGTCGAGATTCTCGGCGACCAGGTGGGCGGCGTTGTCCTCGCGGCCGCGGGTCATTGCGACGTACGCCGCGGCGGCACTGGTGTTCTCACCCAGTAGGAGGTGTCCAGTGTGGGTGGTCTCTCCCTGGGCGCCGTGGACAGTGGTGGAGTAGTCGAGCTCCACGTGCTCGTGCGAGTACGCCGCCGGCAGGGAACGGGAACCGGCGCGTGAGTCGCCGTGGACGGTCAGGGTGCCGTCGGAGCCGATGCCGGTGATGGTCCAGGTGTCGCGGTTGGCGACCGTTGGGTCACGGTCGTTGCGTCGGGTCATCACCCGGTCCCCGACGCCGAGGCGCTCGCCCGCACCGGTGACGACTCCACGACGGTCATCGACGACACCGGCGGCGACGAGTCGGTCCCGGATCGCGCCGTTCTGTGCCGCCACCTGTTCGCGGGTGTCTGCCTGACCAGCACACCGGTCTCGCCGGCCAGCCTGCTTCGAGCAGCGACCTCGGCCAGCGCCTGGGTGCGCTCGGCCTCTGTGGGGTAGAGCTGTACCTGGTACGGGGCAACCAGGGCGTCGAAGACCTCGCCGTCCCGTACCCCCGTACGCATCGCGAGGCTGAGTTCTGCGTACTTGGGGTCGGTGAATCGGTGTACGACGTCGAGGGACAGCATTGTCTCGGGTCTGGCCCAGCGGGCGGCGAGGTCGAGGACGCCGCCGCGGCCGACGGCGGGGAGCTGGTGCGGGTCACCCACCAGGGCGATCCGGGCGCCCGTCTCATCGGCGATGGTGAGGATGGCGCGTGCGGTGTCCTGGTCGAGCATTCCGGCCTCGTCGATGAGCCGCAGGCCACCGCGTTGCAGCGCGGCGTCCGCGACTGGGGTCGCGGCCTCGCGGGTCCAGTGACCGTCGTCGTCCCAGCGGAAGCCGTGCTGGTGGGCCAGCCACGCCGCGGAGAACGCCATCGTGCCTGTCTCAAGGCCGGCCACCTTCGCTGCCTTCAACGTTGGCGTCACCACCACCATCCGGTGGCCGCGCTGCGCGAGCAGCGCCCCGGTTGCGGAGAGTGTCTTCGTCTTGCCCGCCCCCGCAGCCCCCTCGACCACCAACAGCGGCGCGCTTCCGGCGAGCGAGGCGACGGCCGCTCGCTGCGCGACATCCAACCCCTCGAGCCCAGCGTCGGGGCCTTCTTCGGGTGGGGGGTCCGCATGAGGGTCGGCGAACGCCGCGACGTGCGCGGGCTGCTCGGCGCGACCGATGAGTCGGCCAACGAGGTCCGCCTCCACGGCCAGCACCTCGGGGGAGGTCAGGGCACGGATGTGTTCGGGCACATCGGTGCGGGGGAGGAGCGGCTGACAGGCTGGCAGGGTTCGGGCGGTGAGGTCTTCGGCAAGCTCGACCCGGATCGTGGCATCGGCAACCAGACCGATGCCGGCGATCCGCTGCTCGACCTCGCCACGGATGTCGGCGGCGTTCCACGCCGACCGCCGTGCCTCGAGCCGTGACAGGACAACCTCGACCACCTGGTCACGATCGATGCCCCCGACCCTGGGGGTGCCGGCCACGATCGGGAGTCCGACCTGTGGCGGGTCGGTGTAGCCCAGGTCGTGCAACTCCTCGTTCCACCGTACGACCAAGGCGGCGCCGTCGGTGGGGACGACCTGGTCCGGGCGTGACTGGGCCCAGGCCCGGCGGTCCCACGCCTGTCGCAGCCCGGGGCCGGGTTCGGCGCCGGGGTTCGCGTGGCGCCATTCGGCTTCGTAGCGGTCGAGGTTGCGGCCGATCTGCGCAGTGCGGGCGCTGAACCTGCCGACGTAGGGCGCCAGGTTGGTCAGCTCGCCGGTGGCCGGGTCGAGGGTGAATCCGTGCGCTGTCAGCACCGACCGGAACTCGGGGTCGGTGGCGACCGCCGCGTGGCCGATGCCGTTGATCGCGGCGAGGCTGTCACGCATCCCGACCGAGTGCAGCCCCCGCCAAGCACCTTCGGCCAGGACGCGGGCGTTGATCTGGAGGTGCAAGTGACGGTGCGGGTCACCCGCCCGCGAGGTGTAGTGCCGCACCACCGCTGCCTCGATCTGGGTCACGGGCACCTGCACCTAGTCGGTTGATGATCTCCGCGAGGTCACGGATAGCGCGCACCGACTCGACGGGGCCCAGCAAGTGGTGGCTCATGTGGCCGGCTCTTATTCGAGCCTCGTGACCCGGGTGGTCGTTCAACCGCTTCGGCTCACGCAGCCCGGTTGGACGGCCACCAGTCACCTGCGATACGCCGGTGGCGAGTCCTGCTCCCGCCGGCAGCCGGCGATACGGTGCTTAGCGACCAGTGGTGTCGCCGAGTTCGGGAGCCCAACGCCTTCGTACGCCGCAGCGGTAGGTTCCGTTGCCGGCCAGTTCGACGTCCGGTTCGCGCCTAGATCGAGCCAGCCCGGCGCCGCACCAGGCGCGCGAGCTCGTGTCGGGTTCGCCGGCCCTCGGGGATCGCGCGGGTCATCCAGACGTGGAACATCGCAGGGACCTCGTGGACGTGTAGGTCCGCCCCGTCCCGCTTGGCTAGTTCCACGAGCGTGTCGACGGCTGGGCGCAGGATGTCGCGGTCGCCGATGTACACGTCCACCCGCGGCAAGCCCTCCAGGCTGCCGTTCACCGGACTGACAAGCGGGTCGTCAGGACTGCGGAAGCCTGCCCACCAGCGTCCCGCGGCGCGTAGGCCAGACTCGGCCAGCATCGGGTCCGTCGGCTCCAGATCGCCCACTTCGGGGTCCGCGAGCGTCGCGTCCAGCCACGGCGACAAGGCCACCACTGCCGCCGGAGCCGGTTGCTCGAGGTCGCGCAGCCGTCGCCCCATCGTGAGGACCAGTGCGCCTCCGGCGGAGTCACCCATGAGAACGACGGAGCGTCCCGGATGCGCTCGAACCGTCGCTGTGTGGACGTCGAGCAGTGGAGGGAGCACGTCGTCGATCGTCGCGTCCGGTGCCAACGGATAGGCGAGCACGATCACCTCGGCGGGCGACATCGTCAGAGCCCTGACCAGGCGCCAGTAGTCCGCGGTCAGCGGGTGCACGTAGCCGCCGCCGTGCACGTAGATGACGCTCGCCTTGGGCCGTCGCAACCGGGAGCGCACCTTCCAGACGACCATGCCCGCCACCTCGTCGTCCTCGACCCGGAAAAGCAGCCGGGTCAGGCGGGTAGGGGCGCTGTCGCCGTGTCGTTGCAGCTCTCTGGCGTTGCTAAGGGTGTGCTCGGCCCCCTCGAAGGCCTGCTTGTCTCGCCGCAACCTCATGCCCACCAGGTACGCCCGGGTGTAGAGACTCATGCTGCGTCGGTCGGTGTCCCACCGGATCATCTGGCTGCCTCCCGCCTGTTGGGCACATCTGGACGCGAACCTACGCGGCCTTGGGAACGTGCAGACACGCACCCGGCGTGCGCGGCAACGAGGTCGGCGTGGGGTACGAATGAACCATGCGTGCCTGGGGCTATCTCGCAGTGCTCGGTGTTCTGCTGAGCATGAGCCTCGGGTGTGGGGCCAGCGCCGGCTCAGCCGGTCCGGGCGGCGCGCAGGCCACTGCCCAGGGGTTCACTCAAGCCGTGAGCGACGGCAACCACGCTCAAGCCTGTTCCCTGCTGGCCCCCGACACGAAGGCACAGCTCGAGCAGGGTGCCGGCAAGCCGTGCCGTGTCGCCCTCGCGGAGGAGAACCTCGCCGCCGCGGACGCGTTCGAGAACATTGCGACGTTCGGAACGATGGCCCAGGTGAGGTTCGCGGGCGACACAGTATTCGTGACCAGGTTCCCGCGCGGGTGGAAGGTGCTGGCCGCGGGTTGCTCGCCGGTCCCCGAGAAGCCCTACGACTGTCGCCTGCAGGGAGGCTGAGATGCGCACCATGTTCGTGGCCTACCTCCTGGTCATCGCCGTCGGGCTTACCTACTTCATCGTCCTCGGGGTCGTGCACCGATGACAAAGACACTCGCCCCGCGCAGGTTCCTCCGCGACAACGGGCTCGGGCTGTTCTTCGGCGCGATCTTCCTGCTGGCTCTGGCCGGGCAAGCGCTTGCGGGGTGGAAGACGTTCAACGATGAGCAGCTCGCCGACAGCCTTGGCCGGCTCTCGCTGTCGGACTACCTGACCTCTGCCACCTTCGCGGCCGACGTGGCCGAGAACTGGCAGAGCGAGTACCTGCAGTTCCTGCTCTACATCGTCGCGACCGTCTGGCTCCTGCAGCGTGGCTCACCTGAGTCCAAGGAGCTCGACAAGGCAGGTCTGGAGAGCGATGAGGAGCAGAAGGTCGGTGACCACGCCACCTCGGACTCCCCGCGGTGGGCGCGTGTAGCCGGTATCCGCACAACCGTGTTCTCGTGGTCGCTGAGCCTGGTCATGGGGCTGATCTTCGGCGTCTCCTGGCTCGCGCAGTCGATCGCGGGACGGGCCGCCTTCAACGAGACCCGATTGCAACGACTTCAGGACCCGATCAGCTGGACGGCGTACCTGGGCAACGCCGACTTCTGGTCGCGAACGTTGCAGAACTGGCAGTCGGAGTTCTTGGCTGTCGGTTCCATGGCCGTGCTCAGTATCTACCTGCGCCAACGCGGGTCACCGGAGAGCAAACCGGTGGGCGAAGCGCACACCAGCACCGGCATCGAAGGCTGAACCCGCCCACGTCGCCTGCGAGACGAGCAGTCTCAGGAGCTGTTGGACGCCGTACCGCCCTTGCGCCCGGCCTTCTTCTTCTGCGCAGTCGTGCCGCCCTGAGAGTTGTCGCCTGCAGAACCGCTGGCCTTGCCACCGTTCTTAGAGGCGTCCGGGGAGTTCGCGATCTTCGCGGCCCGCTCCTTCGACATCCCTTTGTCCTTGAGCTTCTCGTACTGCTTCTCGTTCTTGACGTTTGATGACTTGTGCGGCATGAGAAACCTCCTTGTCGAGACGCACTGAAAAACGATCGGGGTGACTCGTGTACGGGGCCTGGGGCGCTGACTCCCGTCTTGACCGAGAACGTGGGCCCGCGTCTAGTCTTGCGGGCTCGTGTTATCCGTGCCGCCCAGTTGCGCGAGGAATGCGTGGCACTTCTGTGCCCGCTCGGAGTCTTGGTCCATCACCTGCTTGAAGAAGTCAGCGATCTCCTGCTGACCTGCGTTCTCCGCGTCGCGGACGTACTGGCCGTAGTCGTGGCCCGCTTTCAGGGAGTGGTACTGCACCGAGATCAGGTCGAAGGTGACGTCGTCGAAACCAGTTTCACCAGTAGCCATGAGATGCCTCCTCGTTGTTGATTGACAGTTCTCACGTACCCGATGCGCCCCTGTTGATGCGGACGGCAACGCCACTGGGCAGCCGACACCCGCGTTGCCAGGGTCGAGCACGTGGGCGCTCCGCAAGCGACCTAAAACGGGCACTGGGTGACAGTCAAGGAGCGCCGAACGACCCGGCCTACCCGTCTCGGGTTCCGTTCATGGAGCCCAGGTGCCTGTCGGCACGCACCAACGCGCGGATTGCGGGCTTCCGGGGCCGAACATCATCGCGCGCTGTCATAGTGCGAACACGGCCTGGATGCACGAGCGACGTCGTTCGGCCAGCTCGCTGATGAAGGTGGCGCCCTCGTCGAAGGGCACCACGTCGGTGACCAGGTGCTTGCGGACCAGGTGGCCGTGCTCGGCGAGCAGCGTGATCGTCTCCGCGCACAGCCGACGCCGATCCCAGGCCGACGCCAGCCCACGCGGCACGCGGTTGATCTGGGCGCACCGGAGGGTGAGCCCCTTGTGGTGGAACTCCTCGCCAAGCCGAAGGTCCGGCGCGCCGCCCTCGTAGAAGGCCAGGTCGATGACGGTGCCCTGTGGCCGCAGGCTCCGCAGTGCCGTGGCCAGGGCGGGAGCCCGGCCGCGGCACTGGAACACGAGATCGGCGCCCCGGTCGCCGGGTCCGGACTGCCAGCGCGTGGTGCTCCACTGCTCCACCGATCCCGAGCCGTCGTCGGGGACGGGAAGCAGGCCGAGGCCCTCCGCCGCCGCCAGTCGCTGCGGGTCCGGGTCGGCGACCGCGACCTCGGCGGCTCCGTGGGCCCGGGCGAACAGGCCGGTCAGGAGCCCGACCACACCGGCGCCGATGACCAGGACGCGCTGGCCCCGGACGCCGTCGCCGAGCTGCACCGCTTCCGGGTCCGCGGGAGCGGCACCGACGAGCTCGGCCGAGGCGTGCAGCAGGCCGTTGGCGCAGATCGGACCCATCTGCGCGACGTAGATGCCGAGGAGGGGGTCGAGCCCCGAGGGCAGCACCGTGGCGACGCTGCGACGGGGGTCGATCACGTGCCCGCTGCGATGGCCGTAGGCCAGGGCCACGAGCTGCCCGACGGAGACCTCGTCGGTCCGGGTCTCGGTGACTCGGCCCACCTCCATGTAGCCCATGGACTCCACGGGATAGCTCCGGCTCGGCTCGCCCTCGAGGAACGCGCCACGCTCGGCGTCCCAGGACGCGTGCAGGTAGGGGTTGGTCCCCTTGACGAAGGTGAGCTCGGTGCCGGCCGACAACCCGGTGTAGACGGTGTCCACCCGGAACTCACCTTTACCGGGTGGCTGCTCGACATAGCTGGAGAACGCTGGTTGGTCCTGGGCCGCCACCCCGAGCGTGCGGATCGTGCGTGGTTCAGGCACCACTGCCTCCTGGTCCCGGTTCACCGGTGTGCGCCGACCGGTCGACGGCACAGACCAGTGCGTGGGTGCGCAGCGCCTCGTCGTAGGGGACCCGGACGTCGTCTCCGCGTCCCAGCAGCGCGTCCACGAAGGCCTGGTCCTCGTTCGCGATCGGGTCCTGGTCCGAGCGGGCGACCGCCACGTCGTCCACCCGGAGCTCATGGTCGGACAGGGCGCGCTCCCGCAGCTCGATCACCCTCCCGGACGAGACCAGTCGCAGGCCCACGCGGTGCCGAGACTCCAGCAGGCAGCTGGAGGAGAACGTGCCGAGCATTCCCGAGCGGAACCGCAGCAGGGCGCTGGAGACGGTCGGTACGTCGGCCCCGGGCCACTGGTCACGTTCGAGGGTCGACTCGGCAGCGAACACGTGGTCCACCTCGCCGCACAGGAGTCGGGCCAGGTCGAGCAGGTGCGTCGTCTGCTCCACCAGCTGCCCGCCCGAGGCGTCACGCTGAGACCACCACGGCGCAGGCGGTGTCGCGTCCAGCCACTGCCCAAGCACCAGCTGCGGCGGCAGCTCCTGGAGGAGCTCCTGAGCCTGCTCGACCACGTCGAGGTAGCGCCAGTGGTAGCCCACGGCAGTCTGGAGTCCCGAGGACCTCACCCCGTCGGCGATCGCCTGCGCCACCGTCATGTCGACGGAGAGCGGCTTCTCCACGAAGAAGGGCAACTGCCGGTCCAGCGCGGCCTGCTCGAGCGGGCCGTGGGCGAACGGTGGGACGCACAACCACACGGCGTCGAGGTCCTCGGTGGCCAGCATGGTCAGTCCGTCGTCGTAGGAGCAGGCACCCACGCGTTCGGCGGCGACCTGTGCTCGCTCGACCACGGGATCCGCGACGGCCACCACGTCAACGTCCGGCATGGCCGAGAGTGCGGCGAGGTGTCGTCCGGCGATGAAGCCGGTGCCGACGCACCCGATCCGAAGGCGGCTCAACGACTGTTCCGGGCCGGGAGGGCACCGGCGGACGCGAGGACCTGGGAGTACACCGCGAGGGTCCCCTCAGCCATTCGTCGCCGGGTGTACTTCGCCAGGTAGCGGCGCCGTCCGGCGTGCCCCAGCTGCGCGCGCAGGGCCGGGCTGGCGAGCAGCTGAGCCAGCGCGCCGCTGAGGGCCCGCGGGTTCCGAGCGGGCACCAGCAGGCCGGTCTCGCCGTCCACGACGACCTCCTCGCTGCCGATCACCCGGGTGGCCACAACCGGCAACGAGGCCTCCATCGCCTCCAGAGCCGCCAGCGGCATCCCCTCGTGCAAGGACGGCAGGACGAAGACGTCAGCCGCGTCCAGCAACTCGCGGGCATCGCGACGATGCCCCAGGAGACGGACCCGGTCGACCAGGCCCAGGTCGGCGACCTGCTTGGTGAGCGGCCCGTGCAGGTGGCCGTCGCCGACTATCAGGAGCACCAGCTCGGGACACCTGCGGAGCAGTGCCGGGATGCTTTCGATGAGGTCGCGGTGGCCCTTCATGGTCACCAGCCGGCCCACGGTCATCACGACAGGCTGCTCGGGGGTCAGCCCCAGCGAACGGCGCGCAGCGAGTCGGCCCGGCCGGGTCTCGCGCGCGCCGATGCCGTTCGGCACCGTCGCGATCTCGCCTGCTGGAACCCCGATCCGTTCGTAGGTCTGGCTCAGCGCCTCCGAGACGGCGACCAGGCGGTCCACCTCCCGCGCACCGCGGAAGAAGGGAGCCCGCTTGGCCTGGCTGCGCAACAGCCAGGGCAGGTGCTGGGTCTGCACGACGGCAGGCACTCCGGCAGCCCGCGCGGCGCGGGCACCGTCGAAGTTCTCCCGCCCCGTCCCGACGTGCACGTGGAA
This sequence comes from Marmoricola sp., assembly GCA_025964795.1. Taxonomy (GTDB): domain Bacteria; phylum Actinomycetota; class Actinomycetes; order Propionibacteriales; family Nocardioidaceae; genus Marmoricola. The sequence continues at coordinate 54,446 of JAOPYC010000137.1, read as the reverse complement.
GACATCGGTCCGGCGTGCCCGGAGGAACTCCTCGATCACGTCGTGGAAAGCGGGCTCCCTGGGGTGCGGCAGCGCCAACGTGGTGGCGCCGAGCCCCGCGGCCAGGGCGAGGAGGCGCTTGCCCGGTGCGGTCGGCCAGCACATGAACGACACGGCGTGCTCCGGGACGTACTCGGCCACGAGGTCGAGCATGTGCCTGCCCATCCCTGACGGGTCGGCGGAGGGCGTGTAGAGGCACATTGAGAGCGGTCGACGCGTGCCCGGGTGGCGGTGGCCGACCGACATCGTCGACCGTCGCTCCACTACAGCCCTGTTCAGCCTGGCCGTGAGGCTGCTTGTGCTCACTTCCACGCAGTACCCCCAAGAGCCGCGATCCCACACCCGATTTCGCCCGAGATGTGGCTCGGGAGCCGCTGTGTAGGGTCGTGCGGGTGACCAGCAGCCCCCCTCCGCCAGAGCGGTCCGACGGGCGGTGCGCCGCCTGCGCGGTGCCGCTCGACGACGGCAGCTGCCCCAACGCCGCGTGCCGCCTCCCCGACCGGGAGTTCTCCCGCATCTACACCGTCTCGGAGGACGCCGAGGAGACCTGGGAGCTGATCTACCGCTTCAAGTACAACGAACAGAAGGACCTCGGCGAACCGCTTGGCCGCATGCTCGCCGAGTACCTCCAAGACAACGGCGCCGAGCTCGAGCGGTTCGACGTGCTCACCCCCGTCGCGCTCTACATCGGGCCCGACGCACCCCGCCTGTGGGACTACCTTCAGGTGATCCTGAAGGCGGCTCAGGCCGTCGACGACAGCTGGCCGTTCGAGGACGACGTGATCACCAAGGTGGGGGTCACCGGCCGCTTCCTCGGCATCGGGGTCGAGGAACGACGCGCGATCGCGGAAGGTGAGCTGCGCAGCCTGCTACGGGTACCCAACGCCAGCCGTGTCGAGGGCAAGCGGGTGCTGGTGATCGACGACGCCTACTCCGAGGGCTTCACCATGCGCGAGATGGCGCGGACGCTGCGACAGGCAGGTGCAGTCGAGGTCGCCGGCCTCGTGCTGGTACGACGCAAAGGCGCCTGAGGAGCACGCGGTGGTCACCGAGCTCTACCTGATCCGGCACGGCGAGGCTGTCTCCAACGTGCAGCCCGTGATCGCCGGCGCCCGCAGCGACCAAGGGCTCACCGAACGCGGACACCACCAGGCGGCGTTGCTGGAAGAGCGCCTTCGTGCGCACCCGCTGGCGGCGGACGTGCTCTACGTGAGCACGCTGCGCCGCGCGCGCGAGACCGGTAAGTACGTCGCCAGGGCGCTGCAGCTGCCGGCCCAGAACACCGACGACCTGCACGAGCTCCGCCCTGGGGACGCGGACGGACTGACGATCGAGGACTGGAGCGCCCGAGCCGACCGAGAGGTGCCGCCGCAAGACCCGTTCCAGTCCTTCTCACCCGGCGGGGAGAGCTGGGCTGCTTTCCTGCTCCGCGCCGAGGTCGCTTTGACCGACCTCGTCGCCCGCCACGAGGACCAGACGGTCGTGGCGGTCTGCCACGGCGGCGTGCTCGAGGCGTCCTTCTACCTGGCCTTCGGACTGGGTGCTTCTGTCCAGCGGGTCGCGTTCGACCCGCTGAACACGAGCCTCACCCACTGGCGGCACCGGCGCGGGCCGCAGGGGCAGTCGAGCTGGACGCTCGTGACCTTCAACGACGCCGGGCACCTCGCCGGCAACCTCGACGCTGACTCGCCCCGTGAGGGCGTCCCCACGCCCGTTGACGAAGACTGAGCGATCGTCCGGCAACTCAGGGGCCTGCCAGGCATCAGCGGCTTCCTCTCAGGCAGGGTCGAGTTCGTCGTCAACCATTTTTGGCGTCTGCCCCGTTGGCCGGGGACTGGGAGGCCGCAGCCAGGAAACCAGTGCTACCAGCAGGAGGGCCGATGATGGGTTCGTGCGTGGCAAATGCGTGGCAGCGTGGTCGACGACCGCCGTCCATTGTCAACGCACACGAACGCGTTTTCGCAGTTCAGGCACACAATGCCAACGTTGACCGTCGACAGCCACTGAGCGTGCCGTGCTTCCCCTGGTAACTGACCGGTCTCTGACGTGAAGGTCGTCGTACTCACCGGAGCGGGCATCTCGGCGGAGAGCGGGCTGCCGACGTTCCGGGACGCGGACGGGTTGTGGGAGGGCCACGACCCGATGACGGTCGCCATCCCGGAGGCGTACGACGCGGACCCCGACCTCGTGCAGCGCTTATACGACGAGCGCCGGGCGACCCTGGGCAGGGTCGCGCCGAACGCCGCCCACGCCGCGCTCGCGCGGCTGGAGGAGCAGCTCGGGGGGCCTCTACCTGGTCACCCAGAACATCGACGACCTGCACGAACGCGGCGGGTCCCAGCGGGTGCACCACATGCACGGTCGCCTGCGGGCGGCCTGGTGCACCGCCTGCGACGCGCGGCACGCCTGGACGGGCACCCTGGCCCAGCGCCCGGCCTGCCCGACCTGTGGTGTGGCCGCCCTGCGCCCGGACGTGGTCTGGTTCGGCGAGGTGCCCTACGACATGGACTCCGTGCAGCAGGCGATCGCGATCGGCACGTCGGGGACCGTCTACCCCGCGGCCGCCTTCGTGCACTACGCGATCGGCAACGGCGCGGACACCCTCGAGCTCAACCTCGCTCCCGACCCGGTGAGCGACTTCGCGCACGTACGCCGCGGCCCCGCGACCGAGACCGTCCCGGCCTGGGTCGAGGAGCTGCTCGGCGACTGAGCCCAGCCTCCCCTTCGTTGCGGCGGTCGGGCCCGATGAGGACGATTGAGCCATGAGCACCTCCATCGAGCAGGACTTCCCGCCCATGGGTGAGCACGCCCACGAGCCGCACTCCGGCCCGCTCGGTGGCAAGATCAACGCGCTGCGGGCAGCGGTCCTCGGGGCCAACGACGGCATCGTCTCGGTGGCCGGCCTGGTGATGGGAGTGGCCGGGGCGACCACCGACCGGCAAACGATCTTCGTGTCAGGGCTGGGCGGCCTCGTCGCCGGCGCGCTCAGCATGGCGACCGGGGAGTACGTCTCGGTCAGCACCCAGCGCGACACCGAGCTCGCCCTGATCGCGAAGGAGACCCGCGAGCTGGCCGAGGAGCCGGAGACCGAGCTGGCCGAGCTGGCCGAGCTCTACCGGCAGAAGGGCCTGAGCGACGACGTCGCCCGGCAGGTCGCGATCGAGCTCACGGGCAAGGACGCGCTCCGGGCGCACCTCGACATAGAGCTCGGGATCGACCCCGACGAGCTCACCAACCCGTGCCAGGCCGCCCGCGCCTCGATGGTCTCCTTCACCCTGGGCGCGCTGCTCCCGCTCCTCACCATCCTGCTGTTCCCGCACGGCCTCCGCGCGGTCGTCACCGTGGTCGCGGTGGCCCTCGCGCTGGGCGGCACCGGCCTGGCGAGCGCGCGGATCGGCGGCGCCCCGGTCCGCCCCGCGATCACCCGCAACGTCGTGGGTGGGGTGCTGGCGATGGCGGTCACCTACGCCATCGGCTACCTGGCCGGCACCGGGTTGGGCTGACCCGATCGCTCAGCTCACGGCGTCGGCTTCGCGGTCGGTGATCCGTCGAGCCAGTCGCCGCGGTCGGAATCCAGGTCCGTGTAGCCCGGCAGGGCCGCTCCCTCTCGCTGGAGCTCGGCCGGGATCCGCGGCCCCCACCAGGACTGACCGACGACGAGCGCCAGCTCCTGGGCGGTGAACGCGGGCCGGGCCCGGGTGATGTGCCACTTGTTCGCGGGCAGCTCGGCCCCGTTGGTTGCGGAGGCGACGACGCGTACGCCGTCGGCCCGGAGCAGGTCGGCCGTGACCCGGATGCCCTTCCCGCCGGCGACCTCGGTCACCTCCTCGAACGTCATCAGCTTGGCTCCGCCCGAGCGCGTGACCGTGCAGGCGACCTGCCAGGCCTGGCAGTGGTAGATCCTCGACTCGAAGCCGGGCTGGACGTTGAGACCCACGTCGGAGAAGCCCGATCCGTCGGCCGGGAACCACCTCAGCTCGCCGTAGCTGTCGTAGGAGACCGTCGAGTCCTGCCCCGCGAAGCTGGTCGCACGCCCCTGCACCACCTCCCCCAGCAGGTCCCGTAGCCCCGCGGCCGTGGCCTCGCCGGAGAGCCGGGTGGTGCCGCTCGCCTGTGTCGTGGGGGCGGGCGTCGTGGGGGCGGTGGCGGCCGGGCGGGAGGAGTCGGCGCTGCCCCGGAGCTGGGTCGAGCCGACGGCGATCACGGCGACCGCCGCCACGGCTCCCAAGGTGCTCAGCGCTTGTCGCCGGCGCCGGATGGACAGGCCGCGGCGACGCGCCGCCTGGGTCAGGGCGTCCAGGTCGGGAGTGAGGTCCTGGACGTCACGGTGCATCAGGTCGGACAGCTGGGTGTTCATGAGGAGGCCTCCAGGTCGAGGTCGGGAAGCATGGAACGCAGGCGTTCGAGGGCGCGGGAGCAGCGCTTGCGGGTGGCGACGTCGGAGATGCCGAGCAGCTGCGCCGTCTGGTTGACGCTCAGGTCCAGGTAGAAGCGCAGCACCACGACGGCCCGATCCTCGGGTCGGAGCCGCGACAGGGCCTCGACCAGGTCGAGCCGGGTGCCCGGGTCGGGGTGCGGTGCCGGCAGGTCGGGGAGGTCGTCGACCGGCTGTTCCGTCGTACGACGCAGGCGGCGGTGGGACAGCCAGGTCCGGGTGAGCACCGTCCGGGTGTAGGCGACCGGGTTGTCGGCCCGGCGTACCCGACCCCAGGAGGCGAACACCTTGGCGTACGTCGCCTGGGTCAGGTCCTCGGCGAGGTGGTGGTCGCCGCAGAGCAGGACGGCGGTGCGGTACATCCTCGGCCCGGTCGCGTGGACGAACTCCTCGAAGGAACCCGGGGGCTGCTCGTCGAGCGACGGTGCCTCGGCCATGGAACGCCTCTCCGGCGACTGGGTCTTCACACTCGTCAAGACGCCTGGGCGCCCAGTATTCGTGACCGGCGCCGTGCGGACCGCAGCATCCCGCACCACCTCGTCCGTCTTTGAGGGGAAACGGAGTGAGACGGTGATCTCATTGCCCGGAACGGTCGGACTCTTCGACTAGGTTCTGACGCGTGAAGATCGCCGTAGCCAGGGAAACCCGTCAGGGCGAGACCCGCGTCGCGATGGTTCCAGAGCTGGTCAGCAAGCTGACCGACCTCGGTTACGAGGTCCTCGTGGAACCGGGCGCCGGGGCTCGTGCCGAGTATGCCGACGAGCTCTACGCCGAGGCCGGTGCCGTCGTCACCGACGAGGCGCTCGACGTCGCCGACGTGGTCCTGGGGGTCAACGCGCTCGGCAGCGACCGGGCCCGGCTGCTCCGCGACGGCACGGCCGTGCTGTCCTTCCTGCCCGTCAACTCCTCCCACGAGCTGGTGGCGGACCTGCGCGACCTGGGGGTCACCGCGTTCGCGATGGAGCTGGTGCCGCGGATCTCGCGGGCCCAGTCGATGGACGCGCTGTCCTCGCAGTCGCTGGTCTCGGGCTACCGCTGCGCCATCGTCGCCGCCGGCCTGCTGCGCCGGTTCTTCCCGCTGAACATGACCGCCGCCGGCACCGTCCAGCCGGCACAGGTGGTGGTGCTCGGGGCCGGCGTCGCCGGCCTCCAGGCGATCGCCACCTCGAAGCGGCTCGGCGCCGTGGTCCAGGCCTACGACGTACGCGCTGCCGCGGCGGAGGAGATCCACTCGATGGGTGCCAAGGCGATCGACCTGCAGCTCGAGACCCTGGAGGGCTCCGGCGGCTACGCCCGGGAGATGACCGAGGACCGGGCCCAGCGCCAGATGGAGGCGCTGGCGCCCTACATCGCCGACGCGGACGCCCTGATCACCACGGCCGCCGTGCCCGGGCGCCAGGCACCGCTGCTGGTCACCGCCGCCATGGTGGAGGCGATGAAGCCCGGCTCCGTCGTGGTCGACCTGGCCGCGGAGTCCGGCGGCAACGTCGAAGGCTCGGTGCCCGGCCAGATCGTCCGGATCGGGCACGCGCAAGTGTGGGGCGGCGACAACGTCCCCTCCCAGATGCCCGGCCCGGCCTCCAAGCTCTACGCCCAGAACCTGGTCAGCCTGCTCACCCTGATGACCAACGACGGTGTCTTCGCACCCGACTTCGAGGACGAGGTCGTCGCGGGCGCCGCGGTCACGCACGCCGGCCGGATCGTCCACGAGGCGACCCGGGAGGCGATCGAGGGGCCGGTGGGCGAGACCCAACCAGAGCCAGTGCCCGAGCCGGAGCCGGTCCCCGCCGATGCCCAGCTCGATCTCCCCTTCGACCAGGAGGACGACCGATGAACGACGCCGTGGTCTGGCTGACGATCTTCATCCTCAGCGTCTTCGTGGGCATCGAGGTGATCTCCAAGGTCTCCTCGACCCTGCACACCCCGCTGATGTCGGGCGCCAACGCGATCCACGGCATCATCCTGCTGGGCGCGATCATCGTGACCGGCACGACCGACAACACCGTCGCCCTGGTCGTCGGCCTGGTCGCGATCGTGCTCGCCGCCGTCAACATGGTCGGCGGGTTCGTGGTCACCGACCGGATGCTGCAGATGTTCGTCCGCCGGAAGAAGAAGCCGGTCGCCGCCGGCTCCGACGGAGCGGGGGCGGCCCGGTGACCGTCATCCCCACCTGGGCCCAGCTCGTCTACCTGGCCTGCGCCGTCTGCTTCATCCTGGCGCTCAAGGGCCTCTCCGGCCCGAAGACCGCGCGGGCCGGCAACCTGATCGGCGCGGCGGCGGCCGTCGTCGCCTGTGCCGTCCCCTTCTTCTACAAGCCCGACGGGCTCGAGCACCTCCACCACGTCCCGCTGATCCTCGGCGCGATCGTCATCGGCACGGTGGGCGGGGTCGTCGGCGCCCGGCGCGTCCAGATGACCCAGATGCCGCAGATGGTGGCCCTGTTCAACGGCGTCGGTGGTGGTGCGGCAGCGCTGGTGGCGCTGCTCGAGCTCCACGAGCTCGTCGGTGCCGCCGACCTCGGTGCCGACGTGGACTGGTTCGTGCTCGTCGCCACGGCCTTCACGATCTTCGTCGGCTCGGTCTCCTTCGCTGGCTCGGTCGTCACGTTCGCCAAGCTCCAGGAGCTGATGACCTCGGCACCGGTGACCTTCCCCGGGCTCGCGCTCGGGTTCGGCGCCGGGATCGTCGCCGCCGTCGGCCTCTCCACCCAGCTGGCCCTCGACCCGGCCATGTGGGTCGGGATCGTGCTGGCCGTGGTGGGCCTGGCCTTCGGCCTGCTGCTGGTGCTGCCGGTCGGCGGTGCCGACGTACCCATCGTGATCTCGCTGCTCAACGCGTTCACCGGTCTCACGGTGGCGGCGGGCGGCTACGTGCTGGACAACGTCGTGCTCCTCGTCGCGGGCACGCTCGTCGGGGCCTCCGGAACCTTCCTGACCCTGCTGATGGCCAAGGCCATGGGCCGCTCGGTCGCCAACATCCTGTTCGGGGCGCTCAAGGGCGGCTCCACCCTCGGCGCCGGGGTGGCCTCGGACCGACCGGTGAAGTCGGCCAACCCCGAGGACGTCGCGATCATGCTGGCCTATGCCGACCGGGTGATCATCGTCCCTGGCTACGGCCTCGCCGTCGCCCAGGCCCAGCACACCCTGCGCGAGCTGGTCGACGTGCTGAGCGAGCGCGGCGCCGACGTGGACTACGCGATCCACCCGGTGGCCGGCCGGATGCCCGGTCACATGAACGTGCTGCTCGCCGAGGCCCAGGTGCCCTACGAGCAGCTCAAGGAGATGGACGAGATCAACGGCGACTTCAAGGATGCCGACGTCGTCCTCATCGTGGGCGCCAACGACGTGGTCAACCCGGCGGCCAAGACCACGCCGGGTGCCCCCATCTACGGGATGCCCATCCTCAACGCCGACGAGGCCAAGCAGGTCGTGTTCATGAAGCGCTCGATGCGCCCGGGCTTCGCCGGCATCGAGAACGAGCTGCTATTCGAGGAGAACACCACCCTGCTCTTCGGGGACGCCAAGGACTCCATGGGCAAGCTGCTGAACGCGGTCAAGGCCCTCTGACCTGGGCTCAGCCCCTGGCGAAGCGGTTTTGCAAAACCCGACATCCTCGGCGACCACTGTCACATACTGGACATTGCGGCACGGTGCCGTGTGTCGACGACGGGGGAGGGTCGTGCTCGGGGAGACCGCTTCGTCCGCGTCCGCCCGGCTGCGCCGGACGAAGAGCACGCCAGGTCTGGCGGAGCGCCTCCGGCTGACGACCACCGCCCAGCGGGTCCGTATCTCGCTGCTGCTGCTCGCCGTCTTCCTCTCGGCGTGGGCCGCCATCGCGGTGGTCGACTCGCCGAGCCAGGTGCCGGCCATCTGGCCCGCCGGTGGCATCGTCGCCGGCCTGCTGCTGACCTCGCCGGGTTGGACCCGTCGCTGGTTGCTCGGCGCCAGCCTGTCGCTGATCGTCGTGTCCTACGCCCTGCACGGCTACGACCTGGTGCCTGCCCTGGGCTACAGCGCCAGCTTCGTGGGCGCCGCGTGGGTGGTCCGCAACCGGCTGGTGAAGGGCCTCGGGGGCCGTCGCGCCGCCCTGCGTGACTCGGGCGACGTCTCCCTGTTCATCGGTGCGATCGTCGCCGGGTCCCTGGTTGCCGCGGCCGGCTACGGGCTGACCGACTGGCTCGTCGGTGAGGGGAACCCGTGGCTGGGGGCCATGTGCGCCTTCGGCGCCAACGCCGCGGCGCTCATGGTCATGCTGCCGCTGTTCCTCGAGGCGGTCACCTTCAAGGCGCTGGCCGGACCGCGCGAGCGGGTCATCCAGGCCGTCCTGACCCTGGGTACGACGGTGGCGGTGTTCTACAGCAGCGGCTTCCCGCTGGTCGTGTTCGCCGTGATGCCGATGTTCGCCTGGCACGCCTTCCGCGGCACGCTGCGCGAGGCGACCGTGCTGCTCAGCCTGGTCGCCGTGATCGGCTCCTCGGCCAGCGTGCTGGAGATCGGTCCCATCTGGGAGACCGGGCTCCGCTACAACCTGCCGCCGGAGGTCGTGGAGGGCATCCTGCAGCTGTTCCTGCTCGACTGCGGCCTGATCCTGCTGCCCCTGTCGGTGATGGTGACCCAGCAGCGGATGTCGGCCGAGCGGGCCGACGCCGGTCGCGAGACCCTGCAACGCCTGGTCGCCTCCGCCACCGGCACGGCGATCATCGCCACCGGCCCGGACGGCACGATCACGTTGTTCAACCCGGGCGCCGAGGCCATGCTCGGCTACTCGGCGGCCGAGGTGCTCGGTGAGCGACCCGACATGTTCCACCCCGCGGACGAGCTGCGCCACCAGGCCGGCCGGCTGAGGGCGCTGCCCACCTTCGCCGACATCTGCCGCGCCTCGATCGCGGCCGAGGACTCGCACCGGCTGTGGTTGTTCCGCCGCAAGGACGGCGAGGAGCGGATCATGCGGATGACCCTCACCGCCGTACCCGGGGAGAGCGGGGAGCTGTCGGGCTACCTCGCGACGGCCGAGGACGTGACCGAGCGCGAGCAGGCCCACCGGGCCATGCTGCTGACCGTCCAGCACCAGCGGACCGCCGTGGAACGGCTCCAGGAGCTCGAGCGGGTCAAGGCCGACTTCGTCGCGACGGTCAGCCACGAGCTGCGGACGCCGATCACCAGCATCATCGGCTACACCGAGCTCCTCGACGACGGCCTGGTCGGCGAGCTGAGCGACGCCCAGCGCGAGATCGTCGACCGGGTCGACCGCAACGGGCGCCGGCTGCTGCTGCTCGTCGAGGACCTGCTCACGCTCTCGCAGATCGAGGCCTCGGCCCTGAAGATCGAGCCCGTGGTCACCGACGTCCGCTCGATCGTCACCAGCGCCTGCGACCGCCTGCACCCGGTCCTGGCCAACCGCACCATGGACGTGCGGATCTCGACGCCCGCCGAGCCCGTGATCCACCACGGTGACCCCGAGCAGCTGGAGCGGATGCTGACCAACCTGCTCACGAACGCCGTCAAGTTCACAGCCGACGGCGGCACCGTGGCGGTCTCCCTCCACTCCGACGGCGAGAGCAGCCGGATCGTGGTCGAGGACTCCGGCGTCGGGATCAGCAAGGAGGACCAGGACAAGCTCTTCACCCGGTTCTTCCGCTCCAACTCGGCCACCGACGACGCGGTGCAGGGCACCGGCCTGGGCCTCACCATCGTCCAGGCGATCGTCTCCCTGCACGGCGGCACCATCGACGTGTTCTCCAAGCACGGGCAGGGCACCAGGGTCACGGTCACGCTGCCCAGGGTGGCCCCCACCGCCATCACGGAACCGAGGCCGCAGCTGGGCTCGGCTACGGGCTGACGTCCCCGCCTGGTCGTCTGCCGGTGGCCTACTGGGCCAGGCCGTACAGCCGGTCGCCCGCGTCACCGAGGCCGGGCACGATGTAGCCCTTGTCGTTGAGGTGGGAGTCCAGCGCCGCGGTGACCACCGTGATCGGCACGTCGATCCCGGCGAGTCCCCGCTCCAGGTTCTGCACACCCTCGGGCGCCACGAGCAGGCAGATGCAGGTGATGTGGTCGGCGCCGCGGTCGGTCAGGAAGCGGATCGCCGCCGCCAGGGTGCCGCCGGTGGCCAGCATCGGGTCGAGGACGTAGCACTGCCGTCCCGACAGGTCGACCGGCAGCCGCTCGGCGTACGTCGAGGCCTCGAGCGTCTCCTCGTTGCGCACCATCCCGAGGAAGCCGACCTCGGCCGTCGGGATCAGCCGCATCATCCCCTCGAGCATCCCCAGGCCGGCGCGGAGGATCGGTACGACGAGTGGCCGGGGACGGCTCAGCTTCACGCCCTCGGTGGCCTCGACCGGCGTGGTGATGCTGACCGGGTCGACGCGGACGTCGCGGGTCGCCTCGTAGGCCAGCAGCGTCACCAGCTCCTCGGTGAGCCGGCGGAAGTCCGGCGACGCGGTGTCCTGGTCACGCAGCGTGGTCAGCTTGTGCGAGATCAATGGGTGGTCGACGACCTGCAGGCGCATGGCGTACACCGTAGTGGGACCGATTGTCGGTGGTCCTTCCCGCCGTGGTCTGCGACGATGCGAGAAGCAGGATCGAGCATCGGGAAGGTGGTGCGGGATGGCTGAGATCACGGATGCCGAGGTCGGTGAGATCGACCTGGCTGTCGTCGCGTACCGGGACGAGGGCGACTGGAACCTCGCCGAGCTCCCCGACCGCTCCCTGGACGACGTCGAGACCATCGCCAGGGAGCTGCGCCGCTATCCCGGCGAGAACGGTGCGCTGGCCATGATCTCGGTGGCCGAGGACTTCGTCCTGCTCGTGCGCGCCCAGGGATCCTTGGTGCGGGTGCTGCTCTCGGACGCCACCGCGGCGACCGACTGGAGCCTGGCCCGCTCGGCCGTCGACCACATCGGCGTCCACGTCGACGACGAGGACGACCAGGCCCCGGCGGGCGACCTCGGGATCTTCGAGGACATGGGGATGTCGGCGCGGGAGATGGGGGCGCTGCTCGACGACTACGACCTCTACCCCGAGGAGATCCTCAGCGACGTCGCCAACAACGTGGGCTTCGGCTCGAAGTTCGACGACCTGGTCGGCATCTCGGGGTGAGCCCGTGGGAGACCCCGATGCGTGCTGCCCTCGACGAGGCGGCGCTCGCGGGCCAGGCGGGCGACGTGCCCATCGGCGCGGTGGTCCTCGGGCCGTCCGGCGACGTCGTGGGAGCCGGCCACAACGTCCGTGAGCGCGATGGTGACCCCACCGGGCACGCCGAGATCGTGGCCCTGCGCGCGGCCGCGACCTCCCTCGGCGCGTGGCGGCTCACCGGCTGCACCCTGGTGGTGACGCTGGAGCCGTGCACCATGTGTGCCGGCGCCGCCGTGCTGTCCCGGGTCGACCGGGTCGTGTTCGCGGCGTACGACGAGAAGGCGGGTGCCGCCGGCTCGCTGTGGGACGTCGTTCGCGACCGGCGGCTGAACCACCGGCCAGAGGTGGTCGGCGGGGTCCTCGCGGCCCAGAGCACCGTGCTGCTGGACGAGTTCTTCCACACGCACCGCTGATTTCGACGGCACCGAGGGTGTCCGGTAACCTCTCCGGCGGTGGCGTGTCCGAGCGGCCTAAGGAGCACGCCTCGAAAGCGTGTGTGGGTGCAAGCCCACCGTGGGTTCAAATCCCACCGCCACCGCCGGATGTCCCAGGGACATCGCAGACTCCCGGACCCACGGATGTGGGTCCGGGAGTCTGCACTCCGGGCTCAGTGCCGGATGGTGCCCGTGACGTAGTAGGCGCGCAGGGTGGCCCCGCGGGCCTGGCCCATCCGGAGCTGGTAGCTGCGCGCGCGGCGCAGCTTGGGGTGCCCGATGATCCTGACCGGGATCGCGTGGCTCACCTGGCCGGGCCGGAAGACGACCGTGCCCTTGACGGCGCCGTAGTCACGCCTGGCGCGCGCGGTGCCGTTGCGGGTGACGACCGCGACGGTGATCGTGTGCTTCGAGGCGGCGCTGAGGCGCAGCACGAAGGTCTGCGTGAGCCTCTTGCGCTTGCCGGTGTGGATCGTGACCGAGCTGCTGGAGATCTTCGGGTTCGGGACGACCACGGGCGGCGCGGGCGGGTTGGACCCGCGGTTGGCCGTGTAGTGCGCGGTGACCCTCGCGGCGCTCAGCGCTGCCGGGTAGATCGCCGTCTCGTCGATGAGGCCCTTGAAGAAGTTCTGCGACGGCCGGCTGGTGAAGCCGCTGAGGCTGTCGCCCCCGACGTGCCAGACGCCCTTGTAGGCCGCGGAGCCCGTGGCCGGGTTCGTGGCCACCCGGGCCCCGTCGACGTAGAGCGCCATCCCGGCCGAGCCCTGGGTGGCGACGACGTGGTGCCACTTGTTGTCGTTGAGAGCCTTGGGGCTGACCACCGTGGTGACCGTGCCCGGGTTGACGCCGAAGCGGACCTGGCCGTTGTTCTGCATGTAGAGCACCCGGTCGTACTTCGTGCTGGCCTGCGTCGCCGCGGTGTCCGTCCGGGGCCGACCGTTGCCGTAGCCGACGATCTGGCCGCCGGTCGTGGTGCTCGTCTTGATCCAGGTCTCGATCGAGTACGTCGTCGGGGCGAGGACGTACTCGTCGCTGGAGTAGTAGTTGCCCACTCCGTCGAACTTGAGGGAGCCGGAGCCGTCGGTCACCGGGGAGTCGGTGTCGCTCGTCGGCCCGTGCCGGACCGCGCGCATCCGCCGGGTCTGCGACGTCGCCGCCCCCGAGTCCTGGACCCATGACGGGGACCCGATGACCAAGGAGGTCCAGTAGGCGACCGGACCGTCGGCACGCACCACGGAGGCGTAGCGCGAGGAGGGAGCCAGGGCGGTCGCGGACACTGCGGGGGACGGGGCACTCGAGTTGATCCCGTCGCTGACCTGGACCCGGTAGGTGTGCGTGCTCCCCGCCGTCACGTCGGTGTCGACGAAGCTCAGCTGCGGTCGCTTCCACCACACCGAGCTCGACGTGCCGGTCCACACGGGGTTGGTCTCGGAGTCCCGGAAGACGGCGTAGCTGAGCTCGCTGTCATCGGGGTCAACGGAGGCCTGCCACCGCACCTGGATCGATCCCTCGGCCAGCGCCTCGGCCGCCACGGACTGCACGGTCGGGGGTGCGATCACGTCGTCCGGTCCGAAGCGGGTGAGTCCCTGCTGGGGTTTCCCGTTGACCTGGGTGAACTCCCCGCCGTACCAGAGGTAGTCCTTCGCGGTGGTCGCCCCGGAGGCCACGGTGATGGAGCGGGGTCCGACGCCCTCCCCGGTGCCGTTGTTCGCGGTGGGGTCCCAGCCGAGGAGGTCGCCCGTCGAGGCGCCCTCGGCCATGAAGAAGTTGCGCTTCCCGTCCTGGTAGCCGTTGTCCTGGCAGTTGTGCGCGTGGCTGGCGACGTACAACGCGCCCTGGTACTGGTAGGTGGCCTGCGTGGCGCCCAGGCAGGTGTCCCGCCAGACCTCGTCGAGGGTGTCCCACGAGAGAGCGATCCGCCCGTCGAAGACGTTGGTGCCCGTGCCCTCGTTGGAGACGTAGAAGCGGCCGTCGGTGCCGCTGAAGATGTTCTTGGTGTCCGAGGTCGTCGGGACGAAGGTGCTGCCGTAGTCCTTCAGGTTGGCGCCGGTGGTGGCGTCGACCACCGCGATGGAGTGTGAGGCGGCGCCGTTCACCGTCGCGAAGTCACCGCCGATGGCCACCTTGGTCCCGTCCGGCGAGATGCCGATGCCCCGGCCGGTGTCGTCGGCGTCGGCCACCCAGGGCACCAGCAGCGCGCCCGTGGTCGCGTTCAGGGCGGCGAAGTGCTGCCGCGGCTGACCGGCCACGGTAGTGAACGCACCACCGACGTAGAGCGTGTTGCCGCGGACGGCCAGCGTGTTGACGGTCGAGGAGATGTTGTTGGGACGCAGCGGCAACACCGTGCAGGTCTGCACGTCGATGGCTGCCACGCGGGACACCGTGGTCCCGCCGATGTTGGAGAAGTTGCCGCCGACGTAGACCGTGTTGCCGTCGTCGGAGGTGGCGACCGCCCGGATCGTGGGCGTTCCTCCGGTCAGCAGGGCGGGCAGCTGGCAGGTGTCGGGTGCGCCCGTCTCGGCGTTCAGGATGGCCAGGGACTGGACCGCGACCGGCGTCCCCGAGGTGCCCTCGGGGGGACGCAGCGTGGTGAAGTCGCCGCCGGCGACGATCTTGCCGTGGGACTGGCCGATCGCCCAGACCACGCCGTCGGTCTGCCACGTGGAGAGGTTCGTGGCCGAGAAGGCGACACCCGGGGTCAGGGCCGTGGCGGGGAGGGCCGTGAACAAGGAGATGATGGCGGCCGCCACGGCGACACCTGCACCGAGCCGGCGGGAAGCGGGAGCGCGCACGGAACCTCAATCGTTTCTTGTCCGGAAGGGACTACGGGAAAAGAATATGAGTTTTGTGGGTTAATGCCCCATTTAAGGGGACAAAGCCACGGAAAGGACTAATCCGGCTGCTTCGGCTGCCCTTTACAACACCGTAGGCGCTCTCCGGTCACGGCGGGGGCACATTCCGAGACGTGAGCGGCAGCTTGGGGCTCGCAGCACCGCCTCGGGCACGATGGGCCGATGGAGTCGACGAAGGTGCTGGCCATCATCCAGGCGGGAGGCGCCGGCGGGCGCATGGACGTGCTGACCCTGGAGCGGGCCAAGCCGGCCCTGCCGTTCGCGGGCAGCTACCAGCTGCTCGACCTCCCGCTGTCCAACCTGGTCAACTCCGGCATCGACGACGTATGGCTCTCCGTCGCCTACCAGGCCTCCGCGCTGGAGGACCAGGTGCGCAACGGCCGGCCCTGGGACCTCGACCGGACGCGCGGTGGGCTGCGGCTGCTGGTGCCCCAGGAGGGCACCGGGGCGCTGGACGAGGAGGGCTTCGCCAAGGGGAACGCCGACGAGCTCTACCGGCTGCGTGACGAGATCCGGACGGCCGCTCCCGACCTGGTCCTGGTGATGAGCGCGGACCACGTCTACCGGCTCGACTACCGCGACGTCGTGCGCACCCACCGGGACAAGGGCGCCGAGGTCACCATGGTCACCACCGACCTCTCCGGGACGTACGCCGAGGATGCCGCCGACCACGCGGTGGTGGAGGTGAACCGGCTCGGCCGGGTGACCTCGTTCGCCTACAAGCCGGAGGAGCCGGCCTCGAGCACGGTCGCGACCGAGGTCTTCCTCTACGAGCCCGACGCCCTCGTCGAGGTGCTCGAGGAGCTGCACCGGGAGCAGGCCGAGGCCCAGGACGGCGGTGACGAGGGCGACTCGGGCCTGGGGGACTTCGGTGACCTGCTCGTCCCGCGGTTCGTCGACCGCGGCCGGGTCTACGCGCACGCCCTCGACGGCTACTGGCGCGACCTGGGCCAGCCGCACCACTACCTGAACGCCCATCTCGAGCTGCTCGACGGCGCCGCGGGGCTGTTCAGCAGCAGCTGGCCGCTGATGACCCAGCAGCCGCAGCGGGAACCCGCTCGCGTGCTCGCGGGAGCCCGGATCAGCGAGACGCTGCTCAGCTCCGGGTGCGTCGTCGCGGGTGAGGTGACCCGCAGCGTGCTCGGGCCCGGCGTCGTGGTCGAGGCCGGCGCCGAGGTGAACGAGAGCGTCCTGCTCGCCGACACGGTGGTGCGCCGCGGTGCCCGGGTGACCCGGGCGATCGTCGACGCGGGCAGCGAGCTGCGCGACGGGGCCCGGGTGGGCGACGCGTCGGTGGCCCTCGACGACCCCGACTCGATCCCGATCGTGGGGCGCGAGAGCGTGGTCAGCTCCGAGCTGCCTCCCGGTGCCCGGCTCGCCCCGGGGTCGAGCGCCTGAGGGTCAGCGCCAGTGGGCGCGGGCGTACTGCTCGGGCCAGGGGGCGTCCGCCGGCGCTACCCCCAGCTCGTGGGCGGCGCGCAGCGGCCAGGCGGACTCCCGCAGGGCGGCCCGGGCCAGCAGCACGACATCGGCCTCGCCGTTGGCGACGATCTTCTGCGCCTGCTCCGGCTCGGTGATCAGCCCGACGGCACCGGTGGGGAGCCCGGCCGAGCGGACCCCGGCTGCCAGCGGCACCTGGTAGCCCGGTCCCACCGGGATGGAGGCCGGTGCGTTGCCGCCCGAGGAGACGTCGACCAGGTCGACCCCGTGGTCCTTCAGCAGGGCGGCGAGGCGGGTGCTCTGCTCGAGGTCCCAGCCGCCGTCGATCCAGTCGGTGCCGGAGATGCGCACCAGCAGGGGAGCGGTGTGCGGCAGGGCCCGACGTACGGCGTCCACCGTCTCGAGCACGATCCGGACCCGGTTCTCGAACGAGCCGCCGTAGTCGTCCTCGCGCCGGTTGGACAGCGGCGAGAGGAACTGGTGGAGCAGGTAGCCGTGGGCCGCGTGCAGCTCGACGGTGTCGAAGCCGGCCTCGACGGCACGACGGGTCGCCTCCGCGAAGGCGGTGACGACGTCGGCGATCTCGGCGACGGACAGGGCTGCCGGCTCGGCGTACCCCTCGAAGGCGACGGCCGACGGGGCCGTCGTGGTCCAGCCGCCCTCGGCCTCCGGGACCGAGCCGTCGTGATCGGCCCACGGCCGGTACGTCGAGGCCTTGCGGCCGGCGTGCGCCAGCTGGACGCCGACCGCGGCTCCCTGCCCGTGCACGAAGTCGACGATCCGACGCCAGGCCTGGGTCTGCTCGTCGTTCCAGAGGCCCGCGTCCTCCGGCGAGATCCGACCCTCGGGCACGACGGCCGCCGCCTCGGTCAGGAGCAGCCCGAAGCCGCCGGTGGCCCGGGCTCCGAGGTTGACGAGGTGCCAGTCGTTCGGCACTCCGTCGACGGCGGAGTACTGGCACATCGGCGCCAGCCACACTCGGTTGCGGACGGTCAGCGAGCGCAGGGTGATCGGCTCGAACAGGCTGGGCACGAAAGCTCCTTGGGGAAGATCGGCGGGGTCGGTGTCTGCAACCACGTGCGGCCCGAGGGTGTTCCCTGGTCCTGGGCGACGCGCCCGGATCTGGACCTCGCCCCACGGGTTGCATTAATACGATAAAGTCACTGCACTTACTAGAGTGAAAGGAGGCTGAGTCAGATGCCTGAACACCAGATCGACAGCTCCGCGGTCGACGTGCACCAGCACCTGTGGCCCGACGAGCTCGTCGACCGGCTGCGGGCGCGCTCGCGGGCGCCGTACCTGCGCGGCTGGACGCTGTTCACCGACGGCGAACCGCCGTACGACGTGGACCCGCAGGCCCATGACGTCGCGCTACGTGTCGCGGCGGACCAACAGACGGGGGTGGGCAGCTCCTGCCTCAGCCTCTCCGCACCCCTCGGGATCGAGAGCCTGCGCCGGCCCGAGGCCCAGCCGCTGATCGACGCCTGGCACGACGGTGTCCGGGCACTGCCCGGGCACTTCCTCGCCTGGGCCTCGGTGCCCCGCGAGCAGGTCGACGTGGTCGGCCTCAACGCGGTGCTCGCCGAGAACCGCTTCGTGGGCGTGCAGCTGCCGGCCACCGACCTGCTCACCCCGCTCGCGTGGGAGGCCGCCGCGCACGTGCTGCTCGCCGCCGAGCTCGCCGGCAAGCCGGTCTTCGTGCACCCCGGGCCGGAGCCTCGTCGCCCGTCGGCGGGGACCCTCCCCGCATGGTGGGCGCCGGTCGTCGGCTACACCGCGCAGCTGCAGGCCGCCTGGTGGGGCTGGAACGCCGTCAGCGGCCGCACCCTGTTCCCCCGGCTCAAGGTGGTCTTCGCGGCCGGGGCCGGGCTGGCGCCGGTGCTGGCGGAGCGCCACGCCCTGCGGGGCGGGACGCGTGCGCCGATCGACGCGAACGTGTTCGTCGACACCTCCGGCACCGGGGTTCGTGCCCTCGAGGCCGTCGTCCGCGTGCTCGGGATCGACGCCCTGGTGCTCGGCAGCGACCGCCCGTACGGCGACCCGCTGACCGAGTTCCTCGGCGACGCGGCCACCCGGGCGGTCAGGGTCCTCAACCCGACCCGGCTGCTGTCGAGCGACCCGAGGAGCGACGGAGGTGAGCGGGAATGGGCAGTGGCGAGCTGATCGTCCTCGACCCGGTGACCAGGAAGCCCTCGGCCACCGGCGTACCCGCCGAGCAGGCGGCCGACCTGGCCTCCTACCCGGCCGACCAGGCCGTCACCGACGTGCCGGACCGCGACCTGACGCAGGCCGAGCTCGAGGAGCTGGCCGCCTCGATCGCCCAGCAGCCCGAGCTGTGGCAGCACCACGTCGCCTTCGACGGTGAGGAACGCGTCTACGCCTCGCTCCACCGCGACGCCCACGTCGACATCTGGCTGCTGTGCTGGACGCCGGAGAACGACACCGGCTGGCACGACCACGACATCTCCTCGGGCGCGGTGGCGGTCGTCGCAGGCGAGCTGGTCGAGAACAACCTGACCCTCGCCGAGGGTGCGCGGGAGACCCGCGTGGGTGCGGGCCGGGTGTTCTCCTTCGGCCCCGACCACATCCACCGGCTCAACGGTGCCGTGCACGGCTCGGTCAGCGTGCACGCCTACAGCCCGCCGCTGTGGCGGATGGGGCAGTACGCCGTCAACGACGCCGGCGTCCTGCGTCGGGTGTCGCTCTCGTACGCCGACGAGCTGCGCCCGATCGACTAGCCCGACCCGCCCACCAGCCGTGACCTGGAGCACCACCTCGTCCGCCGGAGCCAGCCGTCCGGTCACGTTGGTGACGGAGCGGTACGTCGTACGGCGCTAGCGTTCGACCATGCGAACAGAGCCGTTCGGCGACTCACCCCACGGGCCCGTCCAGCGCCTGACGATCGGCCAGGAGCCCGGGCCGGTGCTCGAACTGCTCGACCTCGGGGCCACCGTGCACCGGCTATGGGTCACCGGCGGCGACGGCGTACGCCGCAACGTGGTGCTCGGCAACGCCACGGTCGCCGAGCACCGCGCCTCGACGCACTACCTCGGCGGCACGATCGGCCGCTACGCGAACCGGATCGCCGGAGGGCGCTTCTCGCTCGACGGGGCCGAGGTGCAGCTCGAGACCAACGACCGGGGCAACAACCTGCACGGCGGGCCGGAGGGGTTCGACCGGCAGCTCTGGGCCGTCGCGGACAGCTCGGACCGGCACGTCACGCTGCGGCTGACGAGTCCCGGCGGGGACCAGGGCTTCCCCGGCCAGCTGACGGTGACGGTGCGCTTCGAGACGACCGAGGACAGCGTCGAGGTCCGGTTCGCCGCGTCGACGGACGCCCCGACCGTGGTGAACCTGACCAGCCACGCCTACTTCAACCTCGACGGCGAGGGGTCCGGGTCCATCGACGAGCAGCTGCTGCGGATCGACGCCGACGACTACCTCCCGGTCGACGACACCGGGATCCCGTCGGGCGGGCTGGAGCCGGTAGCGGGCACCCCCTTCGACGTACGCCGTCCCACGCGGCTGGCCGAGGCCGTCCGCGGACGCCACGACCAGGTCCTCGCAGCGCACGGCATCGACCACAACTACGCGCCCGCGGGCGACGGCTGGCGCCTCGTGGCCACCCTGGACTCACCGCGCACCGGCACCCGGATGGAGCTGCACAGCGACCAGCCCGGGCTGCAGGTCTACACGGGCAACGGGCTCGACGGCGTGCTCGGCTCGACCGAGGGGCGGCTCTACCGCCAGGGCGACGGCCTCGCGCTCGAGCCGCAGCTGTTCCCGGACACCCCCAACCGCCCGGACTTCGGCTCGGCGGCGCTCCGGCCGGGAGAGACCTACCGGGCCG
The DNA here is from genome assembly GCA_025964795.1 of Marmoricola sp. Classification (GTDB taxonomy): domain Bacteria; phylum Actinomycetota; class Actinomycetes; order Propionibacteriales; family Nocardioidaceae; genus Marmoricola. Next base: position 34,263 of record JAOPYC010000137.1, on the reverse strand, counting down.
CCCTCGACTGGCGGTTCGTGCCCCTGCCCTGACGGCGGGCCGAACGCCCGCGCCGCCCGGACGCTCCGTCCTACCGGGTGAGGTCCGGAGACGGGGGTACGTGAGGATGGTGGTTTCGACGAATGAGCAGGAAGAGGAACTGATGGAGCACAGACTTCTGGGTCGCACGGGGCGCACCGTCTCGGCCGTCGGGCTGGGGACGTGGCAGCTCGGCGCCGACTGGGGCGACGTCAGCGAGGCGGACGCACGCGCGGTGCTCGAGGCCTCGGCCGAGGCGGGCGTCACCTTCTACGACACCGCCGACGTCTACGGCGACGGTCGCAGCGAGCAGATCGTCGGCCGGTTCGCCGCCGACAACGCGGACGCCGGCTTCACCATCGCCACCAAGATGGGTCGCCGGGCCGACCAGACCCTCGAGAACTACACGCCGGAGAACTTCCGCTCCTGGATCGACCGGTCCCGCACCAACCTCGGCGTCGACCGGCTCGACCTGGTGCAGCTGCACTGCCCGCCCTCGGCGGTGATCGAGGCCGACGCGACGTACGACGCGCTCGACGCGTTGGTCGAGGACGGCTCGATCGCGGCGTACGGCGTCAGCGTGGAGACCGTCGACCAGGCCCTGGCCGCGATCGCGCGTCCGCACCTCGCGACCGTGCAGATCATCCTGAACGCGTTGCGGCTCAAGCCGCTCGAGCAGGTGCTGCCGGCCGCGGAGACCGCTGGCGTCGGCATCATCGCGCGGGTGCCGCTGGCCTCGGGTCTGCTCTCGGGCAAGTACGACGAGAACACCACCTTCGCCGACGACGACCACCGCAGCTTCAACCGCGACGGCAGCGCCTTCGACGTGGGCGAGACCTTCTCCGGGGTGCCCTACGACGTCGGCCTGCAGGCGGCCGGCGACTTCACCCGCCTGGTCAAGGAGTCCGCCCCGGGCAGCCTGACCCCGGCGCAGGCCGCGATCGCGTGGATCTGGCAGCAGCCTGGTGTCAGCACCGTCATCCCGGGCGCGCGCAACGAGCGGCAGGCCCGCTCCAACGCCGCAGCCGGCGAGGCGGCCAACCTCGGCGTCGAGTTCATGGACGGCGTCCGGTCGATCTACGACGGGCGGGTGCGGGAGCTGGTCCACGACCGCTGGTGACGCGGCGCGCCTGCTCCCGGACCTGACGGGCACAATGGCCGGGTGACCCAGAAGTCCAGTTGGTTCGAGTCCCCGGCGGATGCCGACAAGCGGCTGGCCGAGGTCGGGTACCTCTCCGACACGGCCACCTCCACCACCAGCTATCTCGCCGGCGCGCTGGAGAAGCCGCTGCTCGTCGAGGGCCCGGCCGGGGTCGGCAAGACCGAGCTGGCCAAGGCGATCGCCCGCGCGACCGGGGCGGACCTGGTCCGGCTGCAGTGCTACGAGGGGCTCGACGAGGCACGGGCGCTCTACGAGTGGAACTACAAGAAGCAGCTGCTCCGGATCCAGGCGGCTGGTGACCAGTCCTGGGATGAGACCCACGACGACATCTTCACCGACGAGTTCCTGCTGACCCGTCCGCTGCTCACGGCCATCCGCCGTGAGGAGCCGACGGTGCTGCTGATCGACGAGGTCGACAAGACCGACGTCGAGGTCGAGGGGCTGCTGCTCGAGGTGCTCAGCGACTTCCAGGTGACCATCCCGGAGATGGGCACGATCGTCGCCGTACGCCGCCCGCTGGTCGTGCTCACCTCCAACGCCACCCGTGAGCTGTCCGAGGCGATCAAGCGACGCTGCCTGTTCCTGCACATCGACTACCCCGACTCCGAGCGCGAGCGCGAGATCGTCGTCTCGCAGGTCCCGGAGGTCGAGGAGGAGCTGGCCGGCCAGATCGTCGAGGTGGTGGCGAAGCTGCGCGGCATGGAGCTGCGCAAGGCGCCGTCGATCGCGGAGACCATCGACTGGGCCCGCACCCTGGTGGCCCTGGGCACCGGCACCCTCGACGCGGCCGCCATCGACCAGACGCTCGGAGTGATCCTCAAGCACGCCAGCGACCACGACCGGGCCGTCCGCGAGCTGAGGCTGCGCGCGAGATGACGCTGCTCGACCGGCACATCGAGTTCGTCGAGGCGCTGCGCACCGCCGGACTCCCGGTCTCGCTCGCCGAGGGACTCGATGCCGTCCGGGCGATCGACGTGCTCGGCATCGAGGAGCGCGAGACCCTGCGGGCGGCGTACGCCGCGACCCTGCTCAAGCGCCAGAACCACCGCACCGGCTTCGACCAGGTCTTCGACCTCTACTTCCCGTTGCTGATCGGGGACGGCTACCGGATTGTCCCGGGCGATCGGCACGAATCCGAGGACCCCGAGGATGCCGAACGATCGGGACTATCCGGGTCTGACGATCTGGTCGGGCAGGACGGGCCCCAGGCGCTGGCCGACTTCCGGGAGGCGCTGACCGACGCCCTGGCCTTGGGCGACCCCGACGTGCTGGCCCTGCTGGCGAGGGAGGCGGTGCAGCGGTTCGGGCTGATCCGGGGACGGGGGCCCGGCGAGCAGCGGTGGTCGTCGTACAACGTGATGAACCGGGTCTCGCCCGACGAGCTGGTCGACGAGGTGCTGCAGGGGATGGGCCTGGCGACCGACGACGACCCCGCGATCCGCCGGCTGGTCGAGGCCCAGGCGCAGGTCTTCGAGCGGCTCGTCGACGCGGAGGTACGCCGCCGCGCGGCCGAGGTGCGTGGACCCCAGCACGTGGCCCGGCACACGATCCGGCCGGGGATCGAGCAGGTCGACTTCACCTCCGCGCGCAAGGCCGACCTCGAGCTGATGCGCCGCGAGATCCAGCCGCTGGCCCGCCGGCTGGCGACCCGGCTGAGCCGCGAGCAGCACGCCCGCCCCCGGGGGCCGCTCGACTTCCGGCGCACGGTCCGGGCCTCGATGTCCAGCGGCGGCGTCCCGATGGAGACCCGGCACAAGCCCAAGCGGCCCGGGCGCACCGACCTGGTGGTGCTCTGCGACGTCAGCGGCTCGGTCGCCAACTTCGCCAGCTTCACGCTGATGCTGGTGTTCGCGCTGCGCGAGCAGTTCAACCGGGTGCGGGCGTTCACCTTCGTCGACGAGATCCACGAGGTCACCGACCGCTTCGAGACCAGCAACGACCCGGCGCAGACGATGAGCGAGCTCGCGGCCAGCGCCCGCTACGCGAGCCTGTGGGGACGCACCAACTACGGCCGGGCGTTCACCCGCTTCGCCGACCAGCACCCCGACGCGCTCACCCCGAAGACCAACCTGCTCGTGCTCGGCGACGCGCGGTCGAACCACACCGACCTGGCGCTGCCCGTCGTCAAGGACCTGACGTACGCCGCCCGGCACAGCTGGTGGCTCAACCCCGAGCACGCGCGCAACTGGAACACCGGCGACTCGGCGGCCCGGGAGTACGGCCGACTGATCCCCATGGTCGAGTGCCGCAACCTCACTCAGCTCGGAGAGTTCGTGCACGACCTCGCGTGAGGCCGATCCGGCGTACCGTCGGACCATGCGCTTTTCTCGGTGGGTCCTCGGACCGGCAGTGCTCGCTCTCGTCGCCGCCACGGCCGGATGCGGCGGCCACGAGCATGCCACCGCCGGTCGCCCCGCGGACAAGGTCTACTCCGCCGCCTCCGCCTCTGCCCCCGGCGTCGTCCGCGTCGTCGCCGTGGGTGACATCGCCTGCGAGCCGGGTGAGGCCGTGACGGCGACGACCTGCCGACAGGCGGACACCGCGTCCCTGGCCACCCGCCTGCGGCCGGACCTCGTGCTCACGCTCGGCGACCACCAGTACAACGCCAACTCGACGGCCGAGTTCGCCGGCTCCTACGACAAGTCCTGGGGAGCGCTGCTGCCGAAGACACGGCCGACGATCGGCAACCACGAGTACGTGACGCCCGGGGCCGCCGGCTACTACACCTACTTCAAGTCCCGCCAGCCCGGCCCGCCCGGCTACTACCGGGTCGTTGCCGGCGGTTGGAACATCTGGGTGCTGAACAGCAACTGCGACAAGGTCAGCTGCCGGGCCGAGGCGGCCTGGCTGAACCGCCAGATGAAGGCCCACCCGTCGCGCTGCTCGATCGTCACGATGCACCACCCGCGCTACTCCTCAGGGCTGGAGCACGGCAACAACACGGCGGTGAAGCCGCTGTGGAACGCGGCCTACCGGCACCGCAACGACGTCGTGCTGTCCGCCCACGACCACGACTACGAGCGGTTCCGGCCGATGGACGCCAAGGGCCACGTGAAGCCGCGCCGCGGGATGGTGGAGTTCGTCGCCGGCACGGGTGGCAAGAACCTTTACCACCTCGGGACCCGCAAGCGCGGCTCGGTCTACTACCAGGCGTCCACCCCCGGCGTGCTGCTCCTCGCCCTGCACCGCGGCTACGTCAGCTGGTCCTACCGTGCCCTCAGCGGCGCCGCGCTGGACTCCGGAAGCCGCCGGTGCCACTGACGCTGTCCGGATCTGGGCAGTCGGCAACACGCCGAACACGAGCGCGCGGTAAAGTGGTCGATTCCCCGAGAACGACTGCTCCTACGGAGGACATCAGCGTTGAACAGTGATGTTGCCGCGCGCGAGGTCGCGAACGAGCAGGCCTATGTCGACACCGTCTACACGCAGCTCGAGAAGGCGGCGGTGTCGGCGCAGGAGCTGGCCAAGGAAGGCCTGGCCCGCGGCCGGATCGGCAACGAGGGCGGGCTGGTCGAGCGCGACGCGATGGTGTTCCAGGCGGCGCGACGGATCGCCACCCTCGACGCGGCCCACGAGGGGCTGGTCTTCGGCCGCCTCGACATGGGTGCCAAGGTCAGCTCGGACGCGCGCTACATCGGCCGGATCGGCCTCCGCGACGACAACTACGACGTGATGTTGATCGACTGGCGTGCCCCGGCCGCCGCGGTGTTCTACCAGGCCACGCTGGCCGACCCCCAGGGCGTCGTACGCCGTCGGATCCTGCGCAGCAAGGGCGTGCACGTCCTCGGCGTCGAGGACGACCTGCTCGACGCCGAGGACCCGGCCGCCGAGACGCTGCCGATCGTCGGCGAGGGAGCGCTGCTCGCCCAGCTCTCCAAGGCCCGTGACCGGTCGATGCACTCGATCGTCGCCACCATCCAGGCCGAGCAGGACCGCGCCATCCGCGCACCCAACAAGGGCGTCGTGTCGATCAGCGGCGGTCCGGGCACCGGCAAGACGGTGGTCGCGCTGCACCGCGCGGCGTACCTCCTCTACGCCGACCGGCGCCGCTACGAGCGCGGCGGCGTGCTCGTGGTCGGGCCGTCCGGGGTGTTCATGCGCTACATCGAGCGCGTGCTGCCCTCGTTGGGTGAGACCGCGGTGGCGCTGCGCTCGCTCGGCGAGGTCGTCGACGGCGTCAAGGCGAGCCGGCGCGACGAGCCCGCCGTGGCCGAGATCAAGGGGTCGGCAGCCATGGCCGAGGTGCTCCGTCGTACGGCGCGCCAGGCCGTGCCCGACGCCCCCAGCAGCTTCCGGGTCTTCTACCGCGACGACGTGATCACCCTCGGCCAGCGGGAGCTCGGCGGCCTGCGCCGGCAGCTGCTGTCGATAGGGCTGCGCAACCGCTCGACGACGCGGGTCGCCTCCACGCTGATCGACGCAATGTGGCGCCAGGTCCGCAGCGAGCGCGGCCGCGACCGGACCAAGGAGGAGTTCGCCGAGGAGCTGCGCACCAACGACTCGTTCCTCGAATTCGCCGCCGCCTGGTGGCCGGTGCTCGACGCCGCCACCGTGCTCGGTTGGCTGCGCGACCGCGACCTGCTCGCGCGGGTGGGCGAGGGCATCCTCGACGACGAGGCGGTCCGGGTGCTGGCGAAGTCGTGGGGCGACACGCTGTCGGTCGACGACGTGGCCATGCTCGACGAGCTGCGCTACCTCCTCGGTGACCCGCCGATCGTGAACACCGGCTCGGTCGACGACGAATACCTCGGAGCCGAGGACGCGTCGCTGCAGGAGCTCTGGACGGCCTCCGACCGGGAGTACGCCGGCCCCGGCGGCTGGACCCCGCCGACCAACCGTGTCGAGGACGACGGGTTCGCGCACGTGCTCATCGACGAGGCGCAGGACCTGACCCCGATGCAGTGGCGGATGGTCGGTCGTCGTGGACGCGGGGCCACCTGGACCATCGTCGGCGACCTCGCGCAGTCCTCCTGGCCGGTGCCGGCCGAGTCCGCGGCCGCTCGCGCCGAGGCGTTGGGCGACAAGCCGCGGCACGACTTCCACCTGTCGACCAACTACCGCAACTCGGCGGAGATCTACGACTTCGCGGCGGAGTACGCCGAGCGCGTCGGCCTGGACGCCGACCTGCCCGACGCGGTCCGCTCGACCGGGGTGGCGCCCGCGCGGCTGACGGTCGACGACCTCGAGGCCGCCGTGCACCAGCGCCTGACCGAGCTCGCGGGGTCGCTGGCCGGCACGGTCGGCATCGTCGTACCGACCGCGCGGCTGGGTGAGGTCTCCCGCTGGGTGTCCTCGTGGCCCGAGTTCGCCGAGGAGACCGGCTCGGCCGACTCCCGCCTCGTCGTGCTCACCGGGCTGGACACCAAGGGCCTGGAGTTCGACGGCATCGTCGTCGTACAGCCCCAGGAGATCGAGGACGAGGCCCCCACGGGCAAGGCGACGTTGTACGTCGTCTACACCCGCGCCACCCAGCGGATGGTCACCCTCACCCAGCGCTGACCGGGCACTCCCGTCACGCTGCTGCCCGCTCGACGTCGTACGGCGCGACGCAACTGCCCGGTCAGCGCACCACGGCGTGACGGAACTGCCCGGTCGGCGACCTAGTAGCGTTCCCGGCATGCCCGAACCACTTCCGGAGAACCTCACTGCCACGGCCGCGCTCGAGGAGCTGCTGGGGCACGAGGCGTGGGCGGTGATCCGGCTGCGGGAGAGCCCGACGGCGACCCTGGTGGGGGGATCGCTCGAGCGGTTGGCGAAGCTGGCCGACATCCCGCTCGAGGAGGGCGTCCCGGAGGAGGGGAAGCGGTTCGACCGGCTGGTCGCCGTACCGTTCCGGCAGGTGACCGAGCGCGGGTTCGTCGCCCACGACGACGGCACTCCGCTGGCCGCGGTAGCCATCGAGACCGAGCGGGAGATCCCGCTCCAGGAGCTCATCGACGCGCTGCCCGACGAGGAGGTCGCCTTCGAGGACACCGGCGGCTTCGAGACCTCCGACGAGGACTACGCCCAGGTGGTCGCCAAGATCATCCGCGAGGAGATCGGAAACGGCGAGGGCGCCAACCTCGTCGTCGGCCGGCACTACCGCGCCCAGCTGCGCGACTGGAACACCGCGAAGGCGCTCACCGTCCTGCGTCGGTTGCTGACCAGCGAGCGCGGTGCCTACTGGACCTACTGCTTCTGGACCGGCGACCGCTTCCTGATCGGTGCTTCCCCCGAACGGCACGTCAGCGTGCACGGCGGCGACGTGCGGATGAACCCCATCTCCGGCACCTTCCGGCTGCGTGGCCTGGAGGCGAGCGAGCGCAAGGCCAGGCTGCTGGACTTCCTGGCCGACGAGAAGGAGATCTTCGAGCTCTTCATGGTGGTCGACGAGGAGCTGAAGATGATGTGCGACATCTGCCACGAGGGTGGTCAGGTGCTCGGGCCGTTCCTCAAGCCGATGACGCACCTCGTGCACACGGAGTACCTCCTCGCCGGGCGCACCCGGTCCGACGTGCGCGACGTCTTGCGCGACACCATGTTCGCCGCCACCGTCACGGGGGCCCCGGTGGAGAACGCGTGCCGGCTGATCCACGAGTACGAGTCGGAGGGCCGCGGCTACTACGCCGGCGCCCTCGCCCTGATCGGCCGCGACGACGAGGGGGCGCCGACCGCGGACTCCCCGATCATCATCCGTACGGCGGACGTCAGCCCCGACGGCGCGATGAAGGTCACCGCCGGGGCCACGCTGGTGCGCGACTCTGACCCCGACTACGAGGTGGCCGAGACCCTCGCCAAGGCCGGCGGCATCCTCTCCGCGTTCGGCCTGGTCCCCGGGGCGAGCGGTGGTCAGGCCGACCTGGCCGGGCTGATGCAGGACGAGGACGTCCTGATCGCCCTCAACTCCCGCAACCGCCGGCTCGCGAAGTTCTGGCTCACCGACCAGGAGGGCTCGCCGCCCGCGCCGTCCCTGGCCGGCCGGACGATCGCGATCCTGCACGGCGAGGACGACTTCGTGAACATGCTGGCGCACGTGTTCTCGGTGCTCGGCATGGGTTCCCGGGTGATCCGGCACGAGGACTACGACGATGGCGTGTTCGAGGACATGGACCTCGTCGTCATCGGCCCCGGTCCCGGCGATCCGCGCGACGAGTCCCACCCGAAGATCGCGGCGTACCACCGGGCGATCGACGGGCTGCTCGCCTCCGGCAAGCCGTTCCTCGCCGTGTGCCTGGGCCACCAGGTCCTCTGCCAGCGGCTCGGCATCGACCTGGACTTCAAGGACATCGTCTTCCAGGGCACGCAGTCGTCGGTCGAGATCGACGGGCGCCAGGAGAGGGTCGGGTTCTACAACACCTTCGTCGGCCGGCTCGGCGAGGACGACCTCCCCGACGGTGTCCGGGTCGAGTCGGATCCCGCCACCGGCGACATCCACCTGCTCGCCGGCCCGACCTTCCGCGGCGTGCAGTTCCACGCCGAGTCGATCCTCACCGAGAACGGCTTCGCCCTGCTCCGCCAGCTGCTCCTGGAGCTGTTGGGTTGACGGTGGTCGAGGAGCGAGCGGAGCGAGCGTCTCGAGACCGGGTGCTCGTGGTCGACCACTACGACTCCTACACGTGGAACCTCGTCCACCTAGTCGCCGGTGTCACCGGCACCCTCCCCGACGTCGTCGAGCACGACGCCCCTGGTGTCCTGCAGCGGGCCAGGAGCGCCACCCACGTGGTGCTCTCGCCGGGACCCGGCCACCCTGCGAACCCCGCTGACTTCGCCCTCGGCGCGGCCGTGTTCGAGCTCGGCGTGCCCGTGCTCGGCGTCTGTCTCGGCATGCAGGCTCTCGTCACGTCGTACGGCGGGACGGTCTCGCGCATCGAGCCCGCCCACGGCGAGGTCGCCGCGGTCACCCACCAGGGGCTCGGCGTGCTCGCGGGGATCCCGTCACCGTTCAACGCGGTGCGCTACCACTCGCTCGCGGCCGTCGAGATCCCCGACGTCCTCGAGGTGACGGCGGTGACTGACGACGTGGTGATGGCGGTCCGGCACCGCGAGCTACCGCTCGAGGGCGTGCAGTTCCACCCGGAGTCGATCCTGTCGCGCCACGGCGACGAGATCGTCCGGAGGTTCCTCTCGTGAACGAGCCGGTCGTCGACGCCGTCCGCGCCGGTTTCGCACACAGCGACAGGGTGTTCTGGCTCGACGGCGGCGGGTCGCGCGACTGGTCGGGACGCCGCTCGCTGGTCGGCGTGCTCGACGACGACGACGTCTCGCTCAGCTTCGACGCCGGCCGCCGGGAGGTGACCCGCCACCAGGGTGGCCGCGACGAGTTGGTCGGCTCGGACGTCTTCGCGGTGCTCGAGGCGGAGGTCGCCCGTGACGCGGGCGACCCGGACGTGCACTGGGTGGGCTGCTTCGGCTACGCGAGCAGGCCCGACCTCGCGGCGCGGCCCTGGGGACGGGGTCCGGACGCGATCTGGATGCGGACGCGGCAGGTGAGGTTCTTCGAGCACCGGCCCCCGCTGGTCGAGGAGCGAGCGTCAGCGAGCGTCTCGAAACCTCTCGGCACGCCCGCCTGGTATGCCGACGCCTTCGCCCGCGTCCAGGAGCAGCTGCGGGCGGGCAACTCCTACGAGGTCAACCTGACCTACCGCGACCAGGTGGGTGAGGCGGCCGACCCGCTGGGCACCTACCTGCGGCTGCGCGCGACCAACCCCGCGCCGTACGCCGGGCTGCTGAGCCACCGGGGGACGCACCTGCTGAGCAGCTCCCCGGAGCGCTACGCCACGATCGACCGGCAGCGCTGGCTGGAGACCAAGCCGATGAAGGGGACCACGCCGCGCGGGGCGACGGAGAGCGAGGACGAGCGCCTCCGTGCGCAGCTCGCCCACGACCCCCGGTTCCGGGCCGAGAACCTGATGATCGTCGACCTGCTGCGCAACGACCTGTCGATGGTCTGCGAGGTCGGCTCGGTGAGCGTGCCGAGCCTGATGGAGGTCGAGTCCTACGCGAGCGTGCACCAGCTGGTCTCCACCGTCCGGGGCCGGTTGCGCGACGACGTGTCGACGCTGGGCGCCTTGCGCTCGCTGTTCCCGGCCGGGTCGATGACCGGTGCCCCGAAGCGGCGGACGATGGAGATCATCGATGAGGTGGAGGCCACGCCGCGCGGGCTCTACGCCGGCGCGTTCGGGTGGGTCTGTGCCGACGGGCGGGCCGATCTCGGCGTGGTCATCCGGTCCCTGTACGCCGGGCCGGCCGGCGGCTGGGCCCTCGGAACGGGGGGCGGCATCACCGTGCGCTCCGACGCCGACGAGGAGTGGGCCGAGACGCTCTGGAAGGCACAGCGGCTGCGGGCCGCGGTCCACAGCTGACCGGAATTGTCGACGCGCGGGGCGGGTGGCCGGCCGACTTCGAGTGGCTCCCCCCGGTCGGTCAGACGAACCCGCTCCGCGCGTCGCGTCCGGACTCATGTTGGTACGTGAACGGGCCCGCCACAAGGCGGGCCCGCAAGTCCGGAGAACGGGACTAGACCGCGGGCGACCTCCCTGGCGGAGGGGAGTCGCCCGCGGTCCGGGCCCTCAGGAGGCGGAGCTGTCCGCGTCGGAGCCGAGGTCGGCCTTGGTGGTGCTGGACTTCCCGTCGCGCAGGTAGGTGATGGTGACCGCTTCGCCCGGGCGGTGCCCGCGGATCGTGGCCACGAGCGACTCGGAGCCGTCGATGACCTGGTCGTCGACCTTGGTGATCACGTCACCCTTCTTCAGCCCGGCCTTGGCGCCCGCGCCACCGCCCTCCACGGTACCGAGCTGGGCACCTTGGGTGAGGGTGTTGCCCGTGACGTCGGAGACCGAGACGCCGAGCCGCGCGTGGGTCGGCTTCTCGCCCTGGGTGATCTGGTTGACCACTGGGAGCACCTCGTCGATCGGGATCGCGAATCCCAGGCCGATGGAGCCGCCCGAGTCGCTGGTCGAGCCACCGCTGGAGCCGGTGCGGATCGAGGAGTTGATCCCGACCACGCGGCCGGACAGGTCGACGAGCGCGCCACCGGAATTGCCGGGGTTGATGGCCGCGTCGGTCTGGATCGCCGGGTAGGTCGTGCTCAGGTCCGCGCCCTGCTGCTGGCTCTGCCCCCCACCGAAGGGGTCCTGCTGCTGGGGGGACTGCTCCTCGGCGGTGGACACCGAGACCGGCCGGTTGAGGGCGCTGACGATGCCGGAGGTCACCGTCGCGTTGAGGCCGTACGGCGACCCGACCGCGACCACCGACTGGCCCACCTTCAGGGCGCTCGACTTGCCGAGCGCGGCCGGCACGAGATCGGAGACCCCGTCGACCTTGATCACGGCGATGTCGGTCACCGGGTCGGTCCCCACGACGGTCGCCTTCGTGGTGGTGCCGTCGTTGAAGTTCACGGTGATCGACCCGTTGCCGCCGACGCCGGCGACGACGTGGTTGTTGGTCAGGATGTTGCCGTCCTTGCTGAGCACGATCCCCGAGCCCGACCCGGCGCCGGACGAGCCGGTGACGTTGACCTTGACCACGGAGGGGAGGACGGAGTTCGCGACCTTCTCGACGGTGCCGTCCTGGACGACCGAGGTCTTCGTGGCCTGGAACGGTCCGGAGGTGTTCGAGGACGAGCTGCCGCCGCCGTCGTCGAACGCGTGGAACGCGGCCGCGCCGCCGACACCTGCGGCGCCACCGAGGACGAGCGCCCCGGCCAGCACGGCCGCGGTCAGGCCACGCCGGCGCGAAGCCGTGGTGGTGGCCGCGGGAGCGGACTGGGTGCTGCCGTAGAAGGGGCCGACGACCGGCGGGAGCGGGTTGTTCGATGTCTCCGGCTGGTAAGGCGGGAGGATGCGCTCGCTCTCCGACTGGTACGGCGGCAGCGGGCGGGTGTACTGATCGTGGTCGCCGGCGGGGCGGTCGTAGCCGCCGGCGGGCTGGTCGTAGCCGCCGGCGGGCTGGCCGATCGGGCCGGTGGGGGTCTCGTCGTTCTGGGGGTTCCCGCCGGTGTTCTCACGGTCGGGCTGCTGGGGGTAAGGGTTCTGCTGATCCATGTCACCAGTCTCCGTGGTGATCCTGAGAGCCACCTTTGGATTGGCTACGACCGGGCCAAAACCTCGGGCGGGGCCATCGTGCCGGGGACGTGGAAGCGGAAGGCGGCGCCGCGGCCCTCGAGTCCCCCGCCGGCCTGGACCTCACCGCCGTGGCGGTCGGCGACGGCCTTCACGATCGAGAGGCCCAGCCCTGAGCCGGGCATCCCGCGTGACTCGGCCGAGCGGTAGAACCGGTCGAAGACGTGCGGCAGGTCCTCGTCGGCGATGCCGGGGCCCTGGTCGGAGACGACCACGGTGCCCTGGGACAGGGCGACGGTGACCCGCCCGTCCTCCGGGCTCCACTTCGCCGCGTTGTCGAGCAGGTTGGTGATGGCCCGCTCCAGGGCGGCCGCGTCGCCGGTGACCCACCACGGGTCGGTGTGCACGTCGAAGTGCACGGTCGGTGCGCGTCGTCGTACGCGCGTGACCGCCTGGGACACCACGGCGGCGAGCTCGACGGGCTCCACGGACGGGGCCGCCGACGGGTCGTCGCGGGCCAGCTCGACCAGGTCGACGATCAGAGTGGTCATCTCGGAGATCTGCGCGCGGACGTCGTCCAGCAGCTCCTTGCGCGACTCCGCCGACAGCTTCGCGGAGGTGTCCGCCTGGGCGAGCAGGTCGAGGTTGGTGCGCAGCGAGGTGAGCGGAGTGCGGAGCTCGTGGCCGGCGTCCGCGACCAGCTGCCGCTGGCGGGCCTGCGAGGCCGACAGGGCGGCGAGCATGGCGTTGAACGCGGTGGAGAGCCGGGCGACCTCGTCGCGGCCCTCCACCGGGATCGGGTCCAGCCGCTCGGTGCGGGCGATGTCCTCGACGCGGGTGGTGAGGCGCCGGACCGGGCGCAGGCCGTTGCGAGCGACACCCCAGCCGGCCAGGGCGGCGCTGATCATCCCGGCCAGGCCGAACAGCAGCATCACCAGGCCGAGCCGGCCGAGCATCCGGTCGGTCGACGCCAGGGACTGGGAGAGCACCAGCGCCTCGCCGGCGCTGTCCTGGACGGGTACGGCGACGGCCCGGTAGCGGACCCCGTGGATCGTCACCGTTCGGGCCGACCACGAGTCCTGCCCGCGGGCGACGCGGTACTCCGTGTCGCCTACCTGGTCGGAGGCCGCCTTGTCGGTCGTGGCGAGAGCGCGACCGAGGTCGGCATCGATCACCACGAGCATGACGTCGCCGGCGCCGAGGGCCCACGCGGGCACCTGCCGCTGCGCGAGGGCGGTCAGGGGACCGGGCTTCGCGGCCGCGGCCGCCCGGGTGTGCAGGGACCGGTCGATGCTCTCCATGCTCTGCATCCGCACCGTGGCGTACGCCGCGAACGCGACCGCGGTCACCACGAAGCCCACCGCCATCGTGGTGAGCAGGGTGACCCGGCTGGCCAGCGACCGTCGGTAGTGCGGGGGGTGCCAGGTCGCGATCGGGCGCACTACTGCGCCTCGCGGAGGACGTAGCCGACCCCGCGAACCGTGTGGATCAGTCGGGGCTCGTCGGCCGCCTCGGTCTTGCGCCGGAGGTAGCCGACGTAGACCTCGAGGCTGTTGGCGGTGGTGGGGAAGTCGAAGCCCCAGACCTCCTCGAGGATGAACGAGCGCTCGAGCACGCGGCGGGGCCGGCGCAGGAAGAGCTCGAGCAGGTTGAACTCGGTGCGGGTGAGCTCGATCAGGCGGTCGCCCCGTCGTACGTCCCGGGAGGCGAGGTCCATCGTCAGGTCCGCGAACCCGAGGTGCTCCTCCGGGTCGCCGGGGCCCGGGGCCACGCGGCGCAGCAGCGCGCGGACGCGGGCCAGCAGCTCCTCTAGGGCGAACGGCTTGGTGAGGTAGTCGTCCGCGCCGGCGTCCAGCCCCTCCACCCGGTCACCGACCGCGTCGCGGGCGGTGAGCACCAGGATGGGCACGCTGTTGCCGACCTTGCGCAGCGCGCGGGTGGTCTCGAGGCCGTCGAGCCGCGGCATCATGATGTCCATCACGACGGCGTCCGGGTTGATCCCGCTGATGCCGGCGAGGGCCTCGGCCCCGTCGGAGGCGGTCGAGACCTGGTAGCCGTTGAACTCCAGCGACCGGCGCAGCGACTCCCGCACGGCGCGGTCGTCCTCGACGACGAGGACGTGCTGACGGACCACGGGTTCGGCGTTCACGGCACCAGAGTGCCACCCCGTGCTGAGCAATCGCTGAGACGCAGCAGTTTCAGAGGCGTCGGGCAGCTTGTCCTGCGCGCGCGCCGTAGTGGCCGCCGAACAGGGCGGCGTGGACGAGCAGGGGGAACAGCTGGTGGAGGGGCTGACGCTCCTCCCAGCCGTCGGCGAGGGGGTGCTCCTCCCGGTAGGCGTCGACGAGCCGCTGCAGGTGGGGGAGGCCGAAGAGCGCGAGCATGGCGAGGTCGGTCTCGCGGTGCCCGCCGTGGGCAGCCGGGTCGATCAGCGTGCCGTGCTCGGCGGACCAGACCACGTTGCCCGACCACAGGTCGCCGTGGATCCGGGCGGGTGGTTCCTCGGGTCCGGCGAGCGCGGTGATCCGCCCGACGAGGGCGTCGACCGCCTGGACGTCGTCGGGGTCGATGTGGCCGCGGTCGGCGGCCAGCTTCAGGTAGGGCAGCACCCGCCGGGTCGCGTAGAACTCCGGCCACGTGGGAGCCGTCCGGTTCGGGAGCGGCAGGGAGGCGATGAACCCGTCCTGGTCGGCGCCGAACCGGTCGGCACCGCTCGCGTGCAGCGCGGCCAGCGACCGGCCCAGTCGCGCCGCGCTCTCCGGGCTCGGCCGCGCGGGCTCGATCCAGCGCAGCACGAGGCAGTCGTGCTCGACGGCGAGCACCTCGGCCACGTCGATCGCGCCCGGCTCCGCGAGCCAGCCCAGGGCGCGCGCCTCGGCCTCGAAGAAGCCCTCGGGGGCGCCCGCCCGGGTCTTCACGAGCGCCGACCCGCCGTCGCTGAGCCGGACCCGGGTGGCGGTGCATACGTCGCCCCCGGCGACGGGGGTGGTGGCCACCACGGTCGCCGGGAGGAGCTGCTCCACGCGATCGGCGATCCCACGCATCCGGGCCATCGCCCCACTCTGCCCGGCCGGGACCCCGGCCGCTAGGTCCGCGCGCGGCCGAGGTGGGCGAGCAACCGCGTGCCCGGGGACGCCCCGGGCGGCACCGCGAGGGCCGGGCCGAACCGGTGGGCGCGCTCCTCGGGCGTCACGACGGCCAGCGCCACGGCGTGCAGCTGCAACGCCAGGTCTCCGGGGAGCGGCCGTGGGTGCCCCGTCGCGACGGCGACGTCCCACCCGTGCACGGCGATCTCGAGGGCGCCGACCAGGGCGACGGTGTCGCGTCCGAGGGTGAGGTCCCCGACCGCCATCGGCGCCGAGGTGAGCCGCCGCTGCCAGGCCGCCTGGGTCCGGCAGGCGCGCTGCACGAGCCGGTCGACCAGGTCGCCGGAGTCGGGGGTGCCGGAGCGTGGGTCCACGGAGACCTGACCGAGCTCCGCGGCCTCGGCGAGGGCGACCAGGGACTCGTCCATGTGCAGCAGCAGCTGCCCGAGGTCCCAGTCCCGGCAGGGGGTCGGGCGGTCGAGCGGGCTCACCCGGGCGAGCTGGAGACAGCTGTGCGTCCAGGTGACGGCGCTGTCGAGCACGGCCACCGACCTCGGTGGCGTGACGGTGGACATCTCAACCCTGGGAGTACGACGCCGGCAGCGTGGCCGGGAGCCCGAAGGTCTCGAACAGCGCGGGGTCGAAGAACGCGCTCACGTGCCGTACCTGGCCGTCGACGAGCTGCAGCACCTGCAGGTGGAACGGCTCGAAGTGTCCGTCGGGCTGCCGCATGTAGAGGCCGAAGGCGGGCTGGCCGTTGGCCGACGTGCGGATCATCGGCATGTCCTTGGCGCCGCCCGGGCACTGGTGGTCGATCAGGGCGGCGATGTTCTGCGCCCCGGCGTACCACCCGGTGAAGGGCGGCATCTCCCACACCGCGTCGTGCGCCAGCATCGTGACCAGCGCGTTGACGTCCTTGTCCCAGAACGCCCGGACGTAGCGGTCGAGCATCGCCTCGAGCTCCGGGGTCAGGTCGTCCTCCACGGTGCCCTGGGTGAGCTGCTTCTCGGCCAGCTGCGCGTGCGCGCGCTGGAGGGCGCTGTTCACCGCGGCAGCGGTGGTGTCCAGCGCCACCGCGGTCTCCTTGGCCGACCAGCGGAGCACGTCGCGCAGGATGAGCACGGCGCGCTGCCGGGCGGGCAGGTGCTGCAGGGCGGCCACGAAGGCGAGCCGGATGGAGTCGCGGTTGCCGACCACGTCGGCCGGGTCGACGTTGGTCACGTCGACCATCACGTCGGGCATCGGCTCCAGCCACGGGACCTCGGTGGCCTCGACCAGCTCGTCGTGGGCCTGCGCGCCGGGCATGCCGAGCCCGGTGGGCAGCGGCCGGCGGGCCTTGTTGTCCAGGTTGGTCAGGCACACGTTGGTGGCGATCCGGTAGAGCCAGGTGCGGACCGAGGAGCGGCCCTCGAAGTCGTCGTACGCCCGCCAGGCCCTGAGGTAGGTCTCCTGGACCATGTCCTCCGCGTCGTACACCGAGCCGGTCATCCGGTAGCAGTGCGCGGTCAGCTCGCGACGGTACTGGTCGGCGATCTTGGGGAAGTCGTCCGGAGCCGGTTGCGGCGGCGGACCCTCGGCCGGTGTGGCCACAGGGCGCCTCGTGGACGTCGGGGTGGAGATCGAAGGCATCGCAGCTCCTTAGGGGGACCAACTCTAGGCACAGAGACAGACAGGAGGCGAGGGCAGAACTCATCGGAGGGTTGCCGAGGTGCGCCTACAGGCCCAGGGCCTCGAGCTCTGTCAGCAGTCTTCGACACGTGCGCTCGATGATCGCCAGCACCTCGGTGAAGCCCTCGTCGCCGCCGAACCAGGGGTCGGGTACGTCGAGGGCCTCGGGGGCGGCGCCGGGGCCGATCAGGGGGTCGAAGGACCGGAACAGCCGCACCTGCTCGCTGGCTCCGCGCCCACCGGTGATGTCGGCGAGGTTCTTGGCGTCCATGGCCAGGACGAGGTCCAGGTCGTGCCAGCTCTCGTCGAACTGCTGGGCGCGGTGGCCGGAGGCGTCGTACCCCTCCGCCAGCAGCTGTACGGCGGCCCGCGGGTCCATCGGCTCGCCGACGTGCCAGCCGCCGGTGCCGCTGCTGCTGATCTCGACCTTGCTCGCCAGGCCCGCTCGGTTGACCAGAGCGGACAGGATCACGTCCGCCATCGGGGAGCGGCAGATGTTGCCGAGGCACACGAACCCGATGCGGTACGGCGATCCAGCGCGCGCGGGCAGGGTCACGACGTGCCGGCCTGCTCCTCGGGGGTCGCTCGGCGCACCACCAGCCGGGTCCAGGTGCCGAGGTAGACCCGGTCGTCGTCGCCGAGCTCCCGCCGTTGGCCTGGCGGCAGAGGGGTCTCGGGCAGCGGCCCGCTCGCGGGGCCGACGTAGGTGCCGTTGGAGGACTGCAGGTCCTCGACCCACCAGCGCTGCCCATCCGAGGTCAGCTGCGCCTGCCGGCGGCTGACCCCCGTGTCGCCGGAGCAGTCGACGTCGGGGTGGATGTTGCGGCTCGACGAGGGGCGGCCGACGAGCACGCTCTGCGACCGCAGCGGTACGACGACCGGCAGGCCCGGCGAGGGGCAGGGGTCCTCGCTCTCCTGCGCGGCGTACCAGTCGGGGTCGACCCAGAGCTCGGCCACCCACTCCGGTGGGAGGGGCGTGGCGAGCGGCGCCTGTGAGGGGGGCGGGGCCTGCACCGGGTCGGGTGGTCGCGGCATCGTGCCCGTGGTGAAGTCGTAGCCGCAGGCCTCGCAGAACAGCGCGGTCGCACTGTTCTCGGTGCTGCAGTTGGGGCAGACCTGGGGCGCCGGCACGTCGGGCGCGGTCTCCGGCAGGGCGTCGGGGCCGGGCGTCGAGGCGGCACCGGCAGCGGCGATGGGCGCCCCGCAGGTGTCGCAGTAGTCGTCGGACGCGGACTGGTGTCCGTTGGGGCAGGTGCTCATTTCTTCACCCGGGTGGTCTTGGTGGACGCGGTGTCGAGGGCCATCTCGTCGAGCTTGTCGACCGATCGCTTGAGCTGCACCTTGCCGGTCGCGGCGTCGCCGATCTCCACGATCTTGCGGAGCCGCGTGGTGGCCTCCTCGTTGCCGGTCTCGGCGGCCAGCTGTACGGCGCGGCCCAGCTTGGTGGTGGCGGTGGCGGTGTCGCCGGACGCCTTGGCGGCGAGGCCCTCCTGGATCGCCTCGGCCAGCTCGGCCTGGCCGGTGTAGTGCGCCACCGCCGGGTCGATCCGCGTGGTCAGGGTGTCGTCGCTGGACCACAGGGCCTTGACCAGTCCCTGTGCCACGACGTCCGGCCCGATGGCGAGCTGCACGCGGGCGGCGAGCTGCTCCTGGCCGACCGCCTTCGCCGCGAGACGTACGGCGACGTGGTAGTCGCGGGCCTCGTCGCCCCAGGAGCCCGTGGGGTACGCCGAGGTCAGCGCGTTCACCTCCGTACGCCGGGCGGTGAGGTCGTCGACGGTCGGGGACACCTGGCGCACGAACAGCACCTGGGCCCCCTGGGGCGCCCACACCCGCAGGAACGCCGCGGCCACGCCGCGGCCCATCGACTGGCGCATGATCTTCTCGAAGTCGGCCGCCATCCGGTCGGCCGACGCGATCAGGTCGACGCTGCCGAGCAGGGTGGTGGCGATCCGGCGTACCTCCGCGACCTGCCAGTCCGACCCGACCCCGCGGCAGTCGCACTGGAACTGGCCCTGCGCGCCCGCGATCGCGGCGCTGAGCTGCTCGGCGGTCTCATGCTGGTTGATCCCGTCGGTCAGCAGGATCGCGTGCTTCTGGGCCAGGCCGGGCACCGAGGCGAACACCTCGGTCGCGAGCCGCAGCCAGGTGCCCATGGCCGTGCCGCCCTTGGGCTCGAAGGTGCCGATGGCGGACTTGGCGGCGGCCCGCGCCTGGCTGTCCATCCGCACCATGCCGTGCTCGGCGGGGAACGCCAGGCGGGCCTCGTGGCTGCCCGCGATCACCGCGAACCAGACGCCGTCCAGCACCTGGTCCAGCGCCGCCTCCGCGGCCCGCTGCGCGGCGGCGATCTTGTCCGCGCCCATCGAGCCGGAGGTGTCCACGATGACGATCTCGGCGGCGTCGCCGGCGCCGGAGTGCCCCGCCTCGCCCGCTCCGGCGCAGGTGACCGTGACGATCGCGTGCACGTCGCTGCCGCCGTCGGGGAGGAACTCGTTCTGGTAGACCTCAGCCGAGAACGTTGCCATCGTCGGTGCCTTCCTTCATCTGGGGTTCGGGCTGTCCCGTCAGGGACGATCCAACAGGGGCCGCCCCGATCCTGGCCAGGGCCACGGTGATGTTGTCCACGCCGCCCTGGGTGTTGGCCCAGTCGACCAGCGCGTCCGCCAGGGCGAGCGGGTCCGAGCCGTGGTCGAGCTCGAGCACGAGGGCGGCCAG
This sequence comes from Marmoricola sp., assembly GCA_025964795.1. GTDB lineage: Bacteria > Actinomycetota > Actinomycetes > Propionibacteriales > Nocardioidaceae > Marmoricola. Next base: position 14,572 of record JAOPYC010000137.1, on the reverse strand, counting down.
GTCCTTGGCCTCGGAGCAGTAGTTCCACAGCCCGTCCGAGCAGACCAGCACCCAGCCCGGGGCGTCGAGGTCGACCGCGACCGTGCGCGGCGTGTGGTCGGGGGCGTCGCAGCCCAGCCACCGGGTGATCGCGTGCGCCTGTGGCCCGTTCTCCGCGTCGGCGCGGGACATCCCTCCGGCGATCTGCTCCGCCGCGAACGAGTCGTCGGTGGTGAGCAGCCGCGGCTCCCCGGTCGCCGGCAACCAGTAGGCACGGCTGTCGCCGACCCACCCCACGACCAGCAACGAGGCGTCCACGACCCCGGCCACGAACGTGCACGAGGCCGGGTTGCCCGGTCCGGGCGTGGTGCTGGCGATGACGGCGTCGTTGGCCGCGTCGACGGCGGCCTCGAAGGCCTGGGTGGCGGCAGCGACCTTGGCCGCCGCGGTGCCGATACCGGCTCCGGCCGAGCGGGTCAGCACGTCGCGGGCCGCACGCGCCGCGGACAGGCTGGCGACGTCGGAGTCGGTGGAGGTCGAGACGCCGTCACACACCACGAGCACCGCCCGGCTGCCCGGGTCGGGACGCGCGTCCAGGGCCAGCGCGTCCTCGTTGCGGGAGTGGCGCACGCCCCGGTCGCAGACGCCGGCCACCCAGGGGGCGGGCTGCTCCGTGAAGTGGTCGCGGACGCTGCGGGCCTTGGCCCCGCACTCGGTGCAGTAGCCGTCCTCCGCGACGACGCCACCACACTCGTGGCACGTCGTCTCCGGTCCGGGCTCCGCGGTGGTCGGCTCGAGCTGCGAGTGCTCCCCGGCGGGCTCGAGGGGCGTCTCGTCGCCGGCCGGTTCGTCCGGCTGCGGCGCCGCGGGGGTCGCGGTCAGCGCAGCCCCGCACGCCTCGCAGTACTGCTCGCCCTCGGCGACCTCGGCCGCGCACGAGGGGCACGTCATCGGAACGTCCAGCGGCGTACGGCGTTGGCCTTGTCCACCAGGCCGACGCGTTCCTCGCGGGTCCCGGCGTGCAGTGCGAGGTCGCGGTAGGCAGCCTCCAGCCCGTCGCGCAGGGAGGGTTCGTCAGCCGGTCGGCCACCGATGCGTACGGCGGGGTCCACGCCGTCCTGCTCGACCAGCTTCATCGCCGACTCCAGCACGCCCACGCGGAACCGCGAGCGGTCGGCGGGGTCGATGGTCAGGTTGTCGATGCTCTCCAGGGCCGCGGCCAGCGAGCGCAGCCCGCCACCGGACTCGGCCTGCAGGCTGGCCCGTCGACGCCGGGCCGGGGTGAACGCGCGGCTGGTCGCGGGCACCAGGTCGAGCGCCCGGATGGCCTCGGCGACCTCGCCCCGCGCGGACCGGATCCGGGCCAGCCCGAACGCGGCCGGGGCGATGTAGCTCGCGTCCGTGCGCGCGCAGGTGACGTAGAGCGACTCCGCGACCTCGTGCTCTCCACCGGTCTCGCAGGCGAACGCGAGGGCGAGCTTGGGGGCCAGCTCACCCGGGACCTGGCCGTAGACGGCGTTGAAGGAGCTCTGCGCGTCGGACGTCTTCCCCTGGGCCAGCGCGAGCAGGCCCGACATCCAGGCCGCCCGCCACTCCCACGGGTCGTCGACGAGCAGGGCCTGCGCCGCGGCGTCGGCCCCGGCGAAGTCGCCGGCCTCGAGCGCGGCGTGGGACCGGGCGAGCAGCACCTCGGCCGTGACCTCGGGGGCACCCTCCAACGCGGCCAGCCGCTGGACCGGGTCCTCGATGCTGACCGAGCGCAGCCACGCCGACTGGGTGTCGCTCTCGTCGACGCGCAGCGTGGGGAGGTCGGCCCAGTCGAGCACGTCGTCGGAGACGGTCGGGGAGCCGAAGAGCAGCGAGGAGGTCGAGTGCTCCGCGGCGCCGTCCCGACCGAGCGCCACCACCTCGCGGAGCACGCCGAGCAGCTGCACGCGCAGCTCGTCGGCGGACACGAACCGGTCGGCCGGGTCGGGCGCGCAGGCCTTGAGCAGCAGCCGGTAGAGCGAGTCGTACTTCTGGAACAGGGGCGTCTGGTCGACCGGCGGGAGCGAGGCGATGTAGGTGCTCTGGTAGCCACGGAACTCCATGCACAGCACCGTCAGGGTGCGGCCGATCGTGTAGATGTCGGAGGCCACCGACGGCCCGACGACCGGCACCTCGGGGGCCTGGTAGCCGGTGGTCCCGTAGATCGCGGAGTCGAGGTCGTCGAGGCGTCGTACGCCGCCGAGGTCGATCAGCTTCACCGCGTCACCGACCTGGATGATGTTGTCCGGCTTGAAGTCGCAGTAGATCAGGTTGAGGTCGTGGAGGTACTGGAACGCCGGCAGGATCTCGATCAGGAAGGCGATCGCCTGGTCGACCGGGAGGGCGTCGTAGGTTCCGCCGGCGGCCTTCATCCGCTGCTTGAGCAGCTGCTTGAGGGAGGTGCCGCCGACGTACTCCATCACGATGTAGCCGGCGCCCTCGTGGGTCACGAAGTTGTAGATCTCGACGATGAGCGGGTGCTCGACCTGCGCGAGGAATTGGCGCTCCGCGATCGCCGCGGCGAGGGCGTCGGGGTCGCCGGAGTTCAGCAGGCCCTTGAGCACCACCCAGCGGTTGGACACGTTGCGGTCCTGGGCCACGTAGATCCAGCCGAGGCCACCGTGGGCCAGGGCGCCGGCCACCTCGTACTGGCCGCCGACGAGGTCGCCCTTCTTCAGTTTCGGCGCGAAGGAGAACGGGGCTCGGCACGTGGGGCAGAAGCCCTCGGTGCGACCGGGCTGCCCGTCGCGGGAGCGCCCGACCGCGGCGCCGCAGACCGGGCAGCTGCGCCGGTCCTCCGGGACCACGGGGTCCTTCATGATGGCGAGCGCCGCGTCCACCGCGGGCACGGCCGGGATCGTGGTCAGGCCGGCGCCCAGCCGGGCGCCGCGCAGCCGCGTCGAGGAGGTCCCGACCCGGCGGGTGACCTTGCTGCCGCCCGCGGCGGCACGCGCCGACCCGAGCGCGGTGGAGGCGAGTCGGTTGGACGCGCGCGAGCTGGTCGAGGCGGTCTCGCCCACGCCGGCAGGCGGTCCGGCTGCGACGGGGGGCGCTCCTCCGGGCGTTCCGCAGACGTCGCAGTAGCCGTCGACGACGGTCCCGGCGCACCCCGGCTGGGTGCAGCGCCCCGCCAGCGACCCGATCGCAGTGGCCGTGCTGACGGCGCCCGCGGCGGGCGAGGGTGCCGGCGTGCCGGCCGGCGCAGCGGGGGAGCCGCAGACGTCGCAGTAGCCGTCGAGGATGCTCCCGGTGCAGCCGGGCTGGGGGCAGGCGATGGCGCTCATGCGGTGCCACCCGTCCTCGGGCCGGACGCCCGGCCCTGGGCGAGCACGTCGGCGAGGTAGGCCTGGTAGGCCGCGAGGAGGTGCCTGGCCCGGGTGACGTCGGCCGGGGCCGCGGACAGCACCTCGTCGGCACGGTGCTGCAGGTCCTCCAGGTCACCGGCCGCGGCCGGCGGCACGCCGAGGGCGCCGGCCTTGGCGGCGTACGCCTCGAGGCGTCCGCGCAGCTCGTCGCGCTCGGTCAGCGCGGCGGCGTAGGCGTCCTGCGCCATCGTCATCGCACGCCCGACGGCGTCGAGCCGCAGCAGGTAGGCGTCCACGGCGTCGGGTTCTCGGGGTACGGCGCCCAGCGCGGCCACGTCGGGGACCGCGAATCGCGGGGCCGGCGTGACCTCGGCGACGCACCGTGCCGCCAGCACCCGCAGGGCCGCGCCGCGGGCCTCGAGCTCGGTCCGCAGGCCACGAGCGCGGGACTCGTCGCGGGCGTCGGCACGGCGGTTGGCCGCGCCGACGATCAGGTCGCGCTCCACCAGGGCGACGTCGGTCTCCAGCGGGCCGATCAGCCCGCCGACACTGGCCCCGCGCTGCGCCCTCGACGCGGCGTCGGTGACCCGGGCGTCCAGCTTCGTGAAGAGCTCCGCGGCCGCGTCGTGCGTCGAGGCGGGCTCGCGGTCGACGAGGTCGCGCACGCGCTCGACCGCCGTCCGCAGCTGTCGCAGCCGCACGGTCGCGTCGGCCTCGGAGGTGTCCACGCCCAGGCGGGCCCGCAGCGACGCCGCCAGCGCGTCGGAGAGCCGGCAGGCCTCAGGCAGCGAGACCGCGAGGGCACCGCCTCCGACCTGGGCGCTGTTGCGCTGCGGCAGCTCGCGCGAGGCGTCGAGCCGGCCCCACACCAGGGTGGAGAGCCGTTCGAGCTCGGCCGGGCCGACCCGGCCGGAGTCCCACGTCGCGACGAGCAGGTCGTGGCGGTCGGCGACGGCCTTCCAGAGCGCCATCGAGAGCAGCATGTCGTTGGTGAACGCGGACTGGTCCGGAACCCTGAGCGCCGCCTCGTCGAGCAGGTCGAGCTCGCTCTTGCGCTGGTCGCGCCAGGACCCCAGCGCCTCGAGGTAGACCAGGGCCTGGTCGGCCGGCATCGCCTGCCCGAGCCGTCCCGGTGCGCCCGGGGCTGCGGCACTCGCGGTGGCGGCGATCACGGGCGTTCCCGTCCGTAGACCGCGGCAGGCGGGGCGGGCGCCTTGCCGAGCGAGTCGGCCAGCCACCTCTGGTAGCTCCTCGCCCACTCGCCGTCGCTCTTCATCTTCGCGACCACGCCGTTGACGAACCGGACGAAGTCCACGTTGTCCTTGTTGATGCCGAGGCCGTAGGGCTCGGCGGTGAAGGCCGGGGCCTGCACGACCTGGGCGTAGGGATCCTGGGCGGCGAGCCCGGCCAGCACGGTGTCGTCGCCGGTGATGGCGTCGACCGAGCCCTGCTGGAACAGCACCAGGCACCCCGTGTGGGTGTCGGACCCGACCGGCTGGAGGCCCGTGAAGGTGCGCAGCTTGTCCATGCTGGTCGACCCGTTGGGGGCGCACACCTTCTTGCCGACGAGGTCCCGCATGCCGGTCACCCGGCCGCCGCTCACGGTCTTCTCGCCCAGCTTCACCAGGACCTTCTGCCCGGAGCGGTAGTACTCGGTGGAGAAGGCGATGTCCTTCCACCGGGCGCAGGTGATGGTCATGTTGCGGGCCACGATGTCGACGCTCGAGCTCTGCAGCACCGGCAGCCGGTCGGCGGCCGTGATCACGCGCAGCTCGATCTTGTCGGGGTCCCCGAAGATCGCCCGGGAGACCGCGTGCAGCAGGTCGATGTCGAAGCCCTCGATCTGGCCGGAGATCGGGTTGCGTGCCCCGAGCAGCAGCGTGTCCGCCGAGACGCCGGCGATCAGGCGTCCGCGCTGCTGGATCTTGCGCATGTAGGAGCCTGCCGGCATGTCCCGCGGAGCCGGCAGGGCGCCGTCGGGGGCGTAGGACTGCAGGCAGTTGGCCGTCCTCACGTCGGTGCCCTGGGGCGCGGGCGAGAGGGCGGCGGAGGGAGGCGGTGCGGGCGGGGTGATGCTGGGGGTGGGCACGGGCGTCGTCGCGTAGTCGCCGGCCGACGAGCACGCGGAGACGAGCACGGCTGCCGCGAGCGCGGCCGCGGCGGCGCTCAGGCGTCGGTGGCTCATCGGTAGTCCTCCAGCCGCAGGGCCACGCCCCACCAGGCGCAGAACGCGGCGACGAGGCCGGCCAGCACCCCGAGGACTGCCGCCAGGCCGAGCCAGCCACCGGCCTGGGCGAGCTGGTCCGCCGTCTGGCCGCCCAGCTCGTCGAGCTGGTTGCCGGAGGCCTTGTCGAAGCCGGCGAAGGTGGCGTTGCCGGACTCGGGCGTGGTGCCCGTCGCGAGCTTCACCGCGCTGTCCCAGCTGCCGCCGTCGTCGAGCTTGCGGATGGTCGCGTGCACGTCTGCGTAGTTGCCCCACGGGAGCGGGTCGAGGTCCCGGGAGGCGAGGTTGCCCTGGAGCTGACCGAGCTCGGACCGGACGACTGTGTCGGACGCCTTCCAGGACGTCTCGAAGGCGGCGCCCGAGCCTCGCGCGATCAGCGCCAGGCTCTCGTTGGACTTGGCGTCGAAGCCGGCGATCCGCGCCTGCGCGGTGGACACGGTGGCTGCGTAGACACCGCTCTGCACGGTGTCGACCTTGTTGCCGATGCCGACCAGGCCGAGGGCACCGACGAGAAGGGTGACCAGGACGACCACCGCCGCCGCGGCCAGCGGGAGGTTGACGTAGCGCCGGGTGCGGCGGGCCAGCCACACCAGGGCGTAGCCCAGGACGGCCAGCGCCAGCAGGCCGAGGACCACCAGCCACAGCACCGCCGAGCGGGCGTTGTCGAACTCGGTGTGGACCCGCTCCTGGTTGGCGTCCACGAGGTTCTTCAGCGCCGGCAGGGCTTCCGTGCGCAGGCCTGCGCTGGCGTTCTTGAGGTACTGCGCCCCGACGGGCAGCGCCTGCCGGTTGTTGGCGCGGGCCTGCTCGATCTCGGTGGCATAGCTCACCAACGCCTCGTTGAGCGCGCCCAGCGCGGGGCCGTCGGCCGGCTGCTCCCGCGCGGCCTCGGCGATCAGCCGGGAGGCGGTGGCGATCGCGGTGGTGTACTCCGCGCGCTCGGCCGGCGGCTCCAGGCCACCGACGAGGAACGCGTTGGTGGCGTCGGCATCGGCCTGCACGACGCGGTTCTGGATCGCCTGCACGCGCACCAGCTGGTCGGTGTTGGCCCCGGCACGGGTCAATGCGCCGTCGGCGGCGCGGAACGAGTAGCCGGCCATCAGCCCGAAGAGCAGCGCCGCCACGACCGAGACGGCGCCGATGACCTTCAGCCGCCCCGGGGTGCCCTCGAAGCCCGCGCGCACCGCGTGCGAGAGACCACCGAGCTGACGGCTGACGTACGACGACCTCCGGGCCTTGGCCGCGGGCGTCGGGGTCTGGGTCCGGGTGGCGGTCACGGCGCGCGCCCCGACACCGGGGCCGGCTCGACGACGGCGGCGGTGGCCGGTTCCTCGTCGAAGTCCGTGGCCACCAGCTGTCGCAGCTGGTCGAGGGTGGGGGCCTCGACCTCCTGCAGCCGCCAGGCGTGGTGCCCGATCGCGGCCTCGAGCGCGTTGCGGGCGAACCGCCCGTTGCCGAAGCCGTCCCCGCGCGGGGTGTGGCCCAGCACCTCGCGGAACCGCTCCACGGCCTCGGGAAGGACCTCGTAGTCGGCGCCGGCGGCGAGCTGCTCCAGGATCGCCACCAGCTCCTCGTCGGTGTAGTCCTCGAACTCGATGGTGGTCCGGAACCGGCTGGCCAGCCCAGGGTTGGCGGCGATGAAGGCCTGCATCGGGGCGGGGTAGCCGGCCACGATGACGACCAGGTCGTCGCGCCGGTCCTCCATCTCCTTGACCAGGGTGTCGACGGCCTCCTGGCCGTACTGGTCGCCGCTGCTGCCGATCCCGGTCAGGCTGTAGGCCTCGTCGATGAAGAGCACGCCGCCGGCCGCGGAGGCCACCACGTCGGCGGTCTTGGTCGCCGTCTGCCCGAGGTAGCCGGCCACCAGCTCGGAGCGGTCCACCTCGACCAGCTGACCCTGGGAGAGCAGGTCGAGCGCGTGGTAGATGCCAGCGACCAACCGGGCCACGGTGGTCTTGCCGGTGCCGGGGTTGCCGGTGAAAACCAGGTGCCGAGTCATCGTGGGACTCTTCAGCCCGGCCTCGCCGCGCAGCCGCTCGACCCGCAGCAGCGCTACCTGGCGATGGACCTCGCGCTTCACCCGCTCCAGGCCGATCAGGGCGTCGAGCTCGGCCAGCAGCTCGTCGAGGGACTTCTGCGGGACCTTCGGCGCCGGCGCCGGGGGCGTCTCGGCCGCGGCCGCCGCGACCGGCGCGGGGCTGGCCGGGTCGGTGCTGTCGGGGACGGCGGCCGGTGTGGAGGGGACCGGGACTCCGCCGGCCGCCAGCTGGGCCGCGGCGGCGACGGAGGCGTTGCCGACCACGCGCATGGTGGGCTCCCCGAGCAGGCAGGCCGCCGAGGCCACCTCGGCGAGGGCCCGGGCGTACTCCGGGGCGTACGGCGACCCCTGGGCGCCCAGGGAGCTCAGGGTCGCGGTGGGTGAGTCGCGCCAGCGCCGGCCGCGGCTGGCGGCGTCGAAGAAGTCCTGGGTGGTGGCGCCCGGGCCCACCGTGTCGGTCCAGTCGGCCGCGGCCCGGGGCGCGGACTCAGCGACGGCCGCGGCCAGCGCCAGGCCCTCACGCCGCGCCGCCTGCGGGTCGACGCTCGCACTGGCCGCGATCCGTTCGAGGTCGTCGACTGCCTCTGCCAGCGTGAGCGTCCCGGTGGGGCGTGGCCCCGTGTGCCGGCTGCCGTCGCTCACGACGCGTCCCGTCCCGCGGGCGGTTGCAGGCGCAGGTCGCCCCCGTCGGGCTCGCCACCCGAGGCAGCCGAGCCCGGCATCGGGGGGAGCGGGCTCGCCCCCACGTCCAACGAGCCCCCAGACGACGTCGCTCCGAACTTCTCCTGGAGGAACCGGCCGTGGGCCACGAGGGCCGCGGCGTCGTCGCGGCACACCGCGTCGAACACCTTGTCCATGGTCGAGGCCAGGAGGTCGAGCTGGTCGATGAGGACCATCAGCGAGGACTTGCCGTGGTCGACCGGGCGGCTGTCCGCGAACTGGCGGGGGAGCCGGAGGTAACCGCCCACGGCCTCGGGCAGGTAGTCCGTCGCCGTGGCCATCACCGAGTAGGCCTGTGGGCTTCCCGCGCCGAGGTGGGCCAGCCGCGGGATCGTGTCGCGGACGACGCGGTCCACACGGCGTACGCGGGAGGCGACGGGGGCCGGCACCGCGCCCGCGGTGACCATCTCCTCGACCCGCGCCAGGGCCGCGAGCAGGTCGTCGCTCGTGGGCACGGCGGACGCGGCGGCGTGCTGCTCCTGCTCACCGCGGCCGAAGAGGCGGCCGAAGAAACCACCCGACATGGACCCACTATCCCTTGCTGAGGTCGAGCGACCCGTGCGCCACCTGCTGGTCCTGGCGCTCGACGCGCGCGAGGTAGTCGCGGGACTTGGTGACCTCGGTCTCGAGGGTGCCGATGGTGGCCGCCATGGTGTCCAGTGCCTGCACCTTGAAGGTGTCGATCGCGTCCATCGTGGCGTAGATGTTGGCGAACGCCGCCTGCAGCTGGGGCAGCCCCACGGTCGCGGAGGCGGCCTGCTCCTGGATCCGCACGGAGTTGTCGCGGAGCATCTCGCTGGTGCGCTCGATCATCCCGGAGGTGGTGGCGTTCAGCGCCGTGATCTGGTCGAGCACCAGCTTCTGGTTGCCGAGGGCCTGGGCGACGATGACCGCCGTACGCAGGGCGGAGATGGTGGTCGTCGAGGCGCGGTCCACACCCTTGACCAGCTCGATGTTGTTCTTGATCACGATGTCGATGGCCAGGTAGTTCTGGATCGAGACCGCGAGCTGGGTGAGCAGGTCCTGGTGCTTCTGGCGCACGTAGAACAAGACGTCGTCGCGCAGGGCCTTGGCCCGCTCGGGGTCGGTGGCCTCCAGGTCGGTGATGCCGGCGGCCAGGCGGGCGTCGAGGCGCTCGGCGACGTAGACGTACTGGTTGAGCCGGGCCATCGCGTCCCAGAGCAGCTGCTTCTCCAGGTTGAGCGCAGCGTTGTCCTTGCCCAGCTCGTCCTGGCCCTCGCGCAGCGCGTGCAGGATGCCGTCGAGGTGCTTCTCCGCGGACTCGTACCTGCGGAAGTAGTCGGTGACCCGGTCGCCGAAGGGGATCATCCCGAGCAGCTTCTTGGCGCCGGTCGCCTCCTTGGGGTCGAGGTCCTCGACCGTGCGGCGCAGCTCGAGCAGCGTGGAGCCGACCTTCGACCCCTCGGAGAGCCCGCCTTCCTGGAGGGCCTTGACCGGTGACTTGAGCAGCCGGTTGGAGGTCTCGGCGGCCTGGCGGATGTCGCTGTCGCCCATGGTGCGGACGTCGGTGGCCTTGGCGGTGAACTCCGGGGACCGCGGCTGGGCGGTCATCAGTGAGGCGAGGTAGCCGTCCACCTTGGCGTCGAGACCCGGCAGCGCCGCCGCCTCCACGGCCGGGGCCATCTTCGGGGCGGCGGTCGCGGCCACGGCCTGAGGTGGGGTGGGGGCGGTCAGGGTGAGGGACGACTCGGCGGCCGCCGGGGGTGCCAGCGGGGCAGGTTGCTGTGCATCGGTCATGGTTCGGCTCCCTCAGCGGCTCTCGGGGTGGGGAAAGATCGCCTCGAGGATGATCGAGGCGATGGAGATCACGATGGACCCCCACAGGGCGGTCCAGAAGCCGTCGACGTGGAACCCGAGGTCGACGCCGTCGGCGATGGCGCTGGTGAGCAGCAGCATCAGCGCGTTGATCACGAGCAGCATCAGCCCGAGGGTGAGCACGATCAGCGGCAGCGAGAGCAGCCGGACGACCGGACGCACGAAGGAGGTGATCAGGCCGAAGATCGCGCCCACGACCAGCAGCGTCAGGACCGTGTCGGTGTCGCTGGTTCCGGTCACGGTGATGCCGTCGAGGAGCCAGGCGGCCGCCCCGAGGGCCAAGGCGTTGACGACGAGCCAGGTGAGGAACTTCATCGGGTCAGCGTAGTGGGCGGCTCGGGCCGGGTGATGGCTTCGAGCATGGAGGTTTCCGCGCCACTGAGATGGTGCGCGAGCTCGTCCGCAGCGGCGTCGAGGTCGCTCTTCTCCAGCAAGGAGAGGAGTTCGGCGTGGGAGTGCACCTGTTCGAGCGCGTTTCCGCGGACCTTGTCGACGTGGGCGAGCGCCAGCCGCACCTCGGCGTACAGGGACTCGGCGACCGCCACCAGCCGCTCCGACCTGGTCAGCGCGGACAGGGCGCGATGGATGTCCAGGTGGGCGGCGGTGAACTCCGCGGGCGTGTAGTCGGTGTCGGTGAGGTCGGAGAAGGCCTGCAGGGCCCGGCGTACGTCGTCGCGCAGCGGGTCGTCGGCCTCGTTCCAGCGTCGTACGCCGGCGGTCTCGATCACCATCCGGGCCTGGCAGACGTCGCGCACCTGCTCGGGATCGAGCCGCCGTACCTGGGTGCCCTTGTTGGCGACCCGGTCGGCCAGCCCCTCGGCGACCAGCATGCCGAGGGCCTCGCGCACCGTGGACCGGGAGACGCCAAGCGCCGCAGCGAGGGCCACCTCGCGCAGCGGGGTGCCGGGGTCCACCTCGCCCTCGAACAGCGAGCGCCGCAGCTCCTCGGCGACCCGGTCCACGGTCGAGAGAGGTTCCAGGCTGAGCGTCGCGAAGGGGCCCGCAAGCGGTGTGTCGGTCATGACCGTCTGATTGTCCGACAACTCTTTGCATTTCGCACCCGCCATGACGCACACTTGGGATTGTCCGACAATCCGGCAATGTCCGTCACACGACATGCGCACGCACGAAACAGCTCCGAAACGACCCGTGCCTACACAGGTCGCACCACGAGCCACTGGTCCGAGGGAGGGCACCGATGAGCAGCACCGAGCTTCAGTGGGGTCACGAGTACCTGATGGTCGAGCCCGACCACTTCCGCGTGGACTACTCGATCAACCCGTTCATGCACCTCGACGACCAGCCGGACCCGCTGCGCACGCGGTCGGAGTGGCTGGCGATCATCGCCGCGATCGAGGCGGCCGGCGGCTCCGTGCGGGTGCTGCCGCAGCTGCCCGAGGCGCCCGACATGGTCTACGCGATGAACCTCGGCCTGGCCCTGGCGGGCGACAGCCCGCAGGTGGTGCTCTCGCACATGCGCTACGCCCAGCGCCGGATGGAGACGCCCGCCGCCGACCAGTGGTTCGCCGAGCACGGCTTCAGCAGCCGCTCGGTGGGTCGCGACGGCGTCGGCGCGCACTTCGAGGCCGGCGACGCCTTCGCCTGGCGCGGTGAGCTGATCGTCGGCTACGGACCGCGCACCGAGGAGCTCGCGCTCAAGCACCTCGCCGGCGACCTCGGGGTGAGCGTCCGCGGGTTCCGGATCACGCACCCCGGGATGTACCACATGGACCTCGGGTTCTGCCCCCTCGACGAGACCCGTGCCATGGTCTGCCCGGCGGCGTACGACGACGCCTCGGCGGCCGCGCTGCTCGCCCTCGTGCCGGACCCGCTCGTGCTCACCGAGGAGGAGGCGCTGACCTTCTGCGCCAACTCGATCGTGCTCGGCCGCACCGTCGTGATGCCGGCCTGCCCGGACCGGGTGCGCGAGCAGCTCGAGGAGTGGGGCTTCGACGTCGTGGTGGTGGAGGTCGGTGAGTTCCTCAAGGGCGGTGGGGCGATCCGCTGCCTGACCAACCCGCTCGACGTACGCCTCGGCCGCGACCTGGTCCCCGTCGCGGGTGGCCGCGTCACCCTGCCCGCATAGCCTGACCGGGTGAGCTCCCAGAACCCTCCGGCCCCGCGGGCCACGGTCGCCGCCATCCCGACGTACGTCGCCGGCAAGCCGCCCGCGCCTCGGCCCGGCCAGCAGGTCTACAAGCTGTCCTCCAACGAGAACCCGTTCCCGCCGCTACCCGGGGTGGTCGAGGCCGCCGAGGCCGCGGTGGCGCAGATGAACCGCTATCCCGACATGGGCAACAGCGCGCTCTACGACGCGCTCGCCGGCCGGCTCGGCGTACCGCGGGAGCAGCTCGCTGCGGGCACCGGGTCGGTGGCCGTGCTCTACCACCTGCTGCAGGCGTTCTGCGATCCCGGCGACGAGGTCGTCTACGCGTGGCGGTCCTTCGAGGCCTACCCGATCGCGGTGTCCGCGACCGGCGCGGTGTCCGTCCAGGTGCCCGTGGGCAAGGACGGTCGGCACGACCTCGATGCGATGGCGGCCGCGGTCACCGAGCGGACCAAGGTGGTCATCGTCTGCACGCCGAACAACCCGACCGGCCCCTCGGTCAGCGACGCGGACCTGCGCGATTTCGTGGCCGAGATCCCTGACGGGGTGCTGGTCGTGGTCGACGAGGCCTACCGGGAGTTCGTGCGCGCCGACGACCCGATCGACGCCGTCGCGCTGCAGGCGGAGCACGCCAACGTCGCGGTGATGCGGACCTTCGCCAAGGCCTACGGACTGGCCGGCTTCCGGGTCGGCTACCTCGTCGCGCACGCGGAGGTAGCGGCTGCGGTGCGCGCCTGCGCGCTCCCGTTCGGCGTCTCCACGATCGCGCAGGCCGCGGCTGTGGCCAGCCTGGCGGCGGAGGCGGTGCTGCTCGAGCGCGTCGACGCGCTCGTCGCCGAGCGCGACCGCGTGGTCGGCGGCCTGGCCGAGCAGGGCTGGAGCATCCCGGACGCGCAGGGCAACTTCGTCTGGCTGCCGCTCGGCGACCGGACCGCCGAGTTCGTGACCGCCGCCGAGGAGGCAGGGATCACCGTGCGTCCCTTCGCCGGCGAGGGCGTGCGGGTCAGCATCGGGGAGCCCGCGGCCAACGACGTCCTGCTCGCCGTCACCGGCAACTGGGTCGGCTGAAGTGGTCGAAAACTGTCGCATCTGGGCACAGTGACTCCATGGTGGAAAGCGACTCGACCTACGTCGAACAGGGCAAGTCCTTCGAGCGGGACATGGACTACCTGCCCGACCGGATCACGCGCACGAGCGAGGAGTGGCCGGTCGAACCGGGCCGCTACCGGCTGATCGCCGCGAAGGCGTGCCCGTGGGCCAACCGCACGATCATCGTGCGCAACCTGCTCGGGCTCGAGGACGTCATCTCGATGGGCCTCGCCGGCCCGGTGCACGACCAGGACAGCTGGACCTTCGACCTCGACCCGGAGGGTGTCGACCCGGTGCTGGGCATCCCGCGGCTCAAGGAGGCCTTCCTCAGGCGCGACCCGGGCTACTCCAAGGGGATCACCGTGCCGGCGGTGGTCGACGTCCCGACCGGCCAGGTCGTCACCAACGACTTCCCGTGGATCACCCACGACTTCTTCTTCGAGTGGCGCGAGTTTCACCGCCCGGACGCGCCCGACCTGTGGCCCGACGACATCCGCGAGGAGATGGACGCCGTGATGAAGCGGGTGTTCACCGAGGTGAACAACGGCGTCTACCGCTGCGGGTTCGCCGGCTCGCAGGAGGCCTACGACGACGCCTACGACCGGCTCTGGGCCTCGCTGGACTGGCTCGAGGAGCGGTTGGCCGATCGGCGCTACCTGATGGGGTCGGCGATCACCGAGGCCGACGTACGCCTGTTCACGACGCTGGCCCGCTTCGACGCGGTCTACCACGGCCACTTCAAGTGCAACCGCAACAAGCTCACCGAGATGTCGCACCTGTGGGGCTACGCCCGCGACCTGTTCCAGACCCCCGGCTTCGGCGAGACGATCGACTTCGACCAGATCAAGCAGCACTACTACATCGTGCAGAGCGAGGTGAACCCCTCGGGCATCGTCCCGAAGGGCCCCGATCGCGACAGCTGGCTCACCCCCCATGGCCGGGAGTCGCTGGGCTGACCCCACTCAGGTCAGCCGATCGCCGCTCCTCGAAAACGGCTCGGCGCCGACCTAGTGTCATCGCAACGATCTCGGGACTGGGGACCGGAGGTGGTGCATGACCACAACTCAGCAGGGGCACGAACGGGACAGCAAGGGTCTGCGCCCCGGCGCCGTCGGGCTGCTCGGCAGCATCGTCGTCGGCATCGCGTCGACGGCGCCGGCGTACAGCCTCGCCGCGAGCCTGGGCTTCATCGTCGCGACCGGTGGCGGCGAGCTGCTCGCCGGGGTCAAGGCGCCCGCGGTCATCCT
>JAOPYC010000067.1 GCA_025964795.1 Marmoricola sp. | reverse complement strand
GGCTCGTGCTGTGTTCCGGCAAGGTGGGCGTCGAGGCCGCTGGCTCGCTGCGCGGGGACGTCAGACTGGTCCGGGTGGAGCAGCTCTACCCGTTCCCACTCGACACGCTGCGTCGCGAGATCGAAGCGGCGCCGCACCTGGAGGAGATCGTGTGGCTCCAGGAGGAGCCCGAGAACATGGGTGCCTGGCGGCACGTCAGCCACCAGCTCCTGCGCACGGGCCTGGCCGGTCCGCGGCTGGGCTATCTGGGTCGGCCCGAAGCTGCTTCTCCCGCCGAGGGCTATTCGCAGCGGCATCGCGAGGAGCAGTCCCGTCTGCTCGGTCTCGTCGGACAGCTGGGGGCGTCCGACTACTGGCTGACCGGGTCGTCACGGTGATCCCCCGCACCTCGCTGTCGGTACCGGCCAACAGCGAGCGCAAGGTAGACAAGGCGAGAGTGAGTGTGGCGGACGAGGTCGTCCTGGACCTCGAGGACTCCATCGCCGACGATCTGAAGGTGCAGGCCAGGTCCACTCTCGTAGCGACGCTCGCTGATCGGTCCGGGTGGGCGCCTCCCCGCCTGTCGGTGCGCGTGAACGACATGCGCTCCTCCACGGGTCTGCGTGACCTGATGGCCTGTGCTGCGGCGGCGTCCCTGCCCGCGAGCGTGGTGGTGCCGAAGGTGGAGTCACCCGCCGATCTGGAGTATGTCGACCGGCTGCTCGACGCGTTGGAGAGTGAGCTCGGCGGCCCCGGGACGATCGAGGTACAGGCCCTGATCGAGACGCCGGCCGGTCTTGTCCGGGTCGCGGAGATCGCGGCTGCCTCGCCGAGGCTCGTCTCGTTGATCCTGGGATATGTGGACCTCTCGGCAGCGCTCGGTCGCTCGACTCACAGCGTCCGCACCGATGACGCCAGGTGGCTGCCTGCCCAGGAGGCCGTCCTCTGGGCCGCGCGTTCACAGGGGCTGGCTGCGCTGGACGGGCCGTACGCCGGCATCGGCGACGACGACGGCCTCCGCCAGTCGACTCGTTGGGCCCGTGACCTCGGGTACGACGGCAAGTGGGTCATCCATCCGGCACAGATCGCGACGGTCAACGAGATCTTCTCGCCCACCGCGAGCGAGATCGCCTCCGCGGAGGCGACCATCGCGGCGCTCTCGGGCGACGACGGCGCTGTCGCCGTGGACGGCCGGATGGTCGACGCGGCCACGGTCGGCGGAGCCCTCAGGCTGTTGGCCAGAGCTGATCGGACCCGATGAGCACGTCAGCAGGGCCAGCAACGGCGGAGGGCCCCTACTTCGACGAGCTGACCCGGGGTCAGAGATTCGCCAGTGCGCCAGCGATGACGTTGACTGCCGGCGCGGCCGCCGTGCACCAGTCCATCGTGGGAGACCGGCTGCGGATCTCGCTCGACGAGGAGCTCTCCGCGCGCATGACCGACAGGGCGGCGCTGTTGGCCCATCCCGCCCTGGTGTGGAACGTGGCGATCGGCCAGTCGACCACTGCCACCCAGAACGTGGTCGCCAACCTGTTCTACCGGGGTCTGGCCTTCCAACGCGCGCCCGCGCTCGGCGACACCCTGCATACGGTGACCGAGGTGGTCGGTCTCCGGCAGAACACCGCCCGCGACGGCCGCCCGGCCACCGGCATGGCCGCCCTGGAGATCGTCACCCTGGACCAGCACGGACGCCTGGTGCTTGCGTTCTGGCGGTGCGCGATGCTGCCCCTGCGCGACCCGAAGGGTTTTACGGAGCATCGCGACGACCTCACCGAGATCGGCACTGTCGTCAGCGACGACCAGCTGACGGCTGCGGTGGCTGACTGGGACCTGTCCGCGGCCGAGCCGGTTGCCGGCAGTCCGTGCTTCGGGGACATTCGGGTCGGCCAGGCCTGGAGTGTCCAAGGTGGGGACGTGGTGTCCTCCGCGCCCGAGCTCGCCCGGTTGACCCTCAACGTCGCAGCGGCGCACCACGACGGTGTCTCGCGTCCGGGCGGAAGGTTGGTCTACGGAGGCCACACCATCGCGGTCGCGTTGGCGCAGGCGTGTCGTGCGCTTCCCAACCTGCTGACCGTCACCGCCTGGCACGGCTGCGACCACACGGGACCGGTTCGCGAAGGCGACACCCTCTTCAGCACGATCGAGGTCGAGCTGGTCCGGCCCCTGCGCGACGACACGGGGCTGGTCCATCTGCGTTCGCGAGTGAGTGCCCGTCGTACCCCCGAGGAAGCCGCGCGCCCGGTGCTGGACTGGCGGTACGTCGCCCTGATGCTCTGACCACGCTCGTCGATGACAACCAGACCTGTCCGGAGAGAGACCCATGCAGCTCAGTGAAGAAGAAGCCAGCATCGTTGCGACGGTGAGGGCCTTTGTCGATCGGGACGTCAAGCCCGTCGTGCACGACCTCGAGCGCTCCAACACCTACCCGGCAGAGCTGATCGACAAGATGAAGCGACTGGGCATCTACGGACTCGCGATCCCGGAGCCGTTCGGCGAGGTGAAGGTCTCAACCCCCTGCTACGCCATGATCACCGAGGAGCTGTCGCGTGGCTGGATGAGCCTCGCCGGGGCCATGGGCGGTCACACGGTGGTGGCGAAGCTGATCGATCTCTACGGCACCGAGCAGCAGAAGGAGCACTACCTCCCGCAGATGGCGACGGGCGAGCTGCGGGCCACCATGGCCCTGACGGAGCCCGGCGGTGGCTCGGACCTGCAGGCGATGCGGACGGTCGCTGTTCGCACGGCAGATGGGTATGTCGTCAATGGCACCAAGACCTGGATCAGCAACGCACGACATGCGGGGCTCTTCGCCTTGTTGTGCAAGACGGACCCGAAGGCCTCCCCGGCCCACAAGGGGATCAGCATTCTGCTGGTGGAGAAGGTCGACGGCTTCTCGGTGTCGAAGGACCTCGGGAAGCTCGGCTACAAGGGTGTCGAGAGCTGCGAGATCTCCTTCGACGACGTCTTGGCCCCCACGGACTCGCTCCTAGGTGGGATCGAGGGGGACGGATTCGCGCAGATGATGAAGGGACTCGAAATCGGCCGCATCCAGGTTGCGGCACGTGCGACCGGAGTTGCCCGAGCTGCGTTCGAGGACTCGTTGAACTACGCGCAGGAGCGGGAGAGCTTCGGCAAGCCAATCTGGCGGCATCAGTCGGTAGGCAACCTGCTGGCCGACATGGCCACGAGGTTGAGTGCCGCGCGTCAGCTCGTCTTGCACGCGGCCCATCGGCTCGATTCGGGTGAGCGGTGTGACCTCGAGGCCGGGATGGCCAAGCTGTTCGCTTCGGAGGCCGCGATGGAGATCGCGCTGAGCGCCATCCGCGTGCACGGCGGGTATGGCTACTCAACCGAGTTCGACGTGGAGCGCTACTTCAGGGACGCCCCCCTGATGATCGTCGGTGAGGGAACGAACGAGATCCAGCGCAACGTGATCGTCCAGCAGCTGGTCGCCCGCGGCGGCATCTGAGCTGATTCCCGACCGATGAAGCGATTTCGGAGGAAGGTTGTACGACACATTCAGCAGCAAACCATTTGGCGTTTTGCAGATCAAAACACCGACGCCGCGAGTTGGTCCGTTAAAGGTCCGCTCATCGGATGAGTGAATCGCCCTGGGTTTCTTGGAGGCTCCATCGTCTGGGAACGAGGATGGAGCCATGCCGAAGGACGTCACACCGGGTAAGCCGACTACACGTCGGTACGGCCCTGAGGAGAAGGCTGCTGCGGTGCGGATGGTTTGCACGCTCCGAGCTGAGCTGGGGACTGATGCCGGAATGATCCAGCGGGTCGCTCGCCAGCTCGGCTACGGCACTGAGTCGGTGCGTTTATGGGTCAACCAGGCCGACATCGACGAGGGTGACAAGCCCGGGGTCTCAACCGACGAAGCAGCACGAGTCAGAGGACTCGAGCAGGAAGTCCGCGAACTGCGTCGGGCCAACGAGATCCTGAAGCGAGCAGCGACTTTCTTCGGGGCGGAGCTCGACCGCCAACACAAATGATCATCGACTTCATCGAGGCCAATCGCCACGACGTCGTCGAGGGACGCAAGCTCGGAGTCGAGCCCATCTGCAGGACCCTGTCGCAGGCAGGTCTGCCGGTAGCTTCGAGCCTCTACTACGCAGTGAGGTCCCGGCCGGCCTCGCTGCGTGCACAGCGCGAGGCGCGACCAAACGGTGCGCGGACAAGGCCTCCGGTACCCCAAACGAGACGCAGATCACTCGTCTATATCCCCTTGATGGCGAATTGACGTGCCGGTCTTTGATCAGACTCAAGGGCAAATATCGACGCCCTGAGAATCGGCTGAGACTCGGATCACGTTGCTCCTAGAGCATCAACCTGCCCGCCGCGGGCACACGGATGGAGCGCTCCTTAAACCAGACGGGGCGCCGATTCGTGCTCCGCACCTTCGCGCTTTAGACACGAGGCCCTGTGTGTTGCATGACCAACGAGAGGAACTATCCGTGTCTGACTTCAACACCGCCACTGACTCCCGGGCCACCACCCAGGGCACTCACAACGCCAACCGCAAGCTGGACTCTGTACGCCGGGTCAGCAGCGAGACCAAGGCGTCGTTCAAGACGACCGAGCTCATCGCCTACGTCGCGGCCGTCATTGCCGTCCTGATCGCCTCAGCGGTCGTCGACAAGGGCAGCGACTTCGGTGCCCAGGAAGCATGGAAGTACGTCACCTTCCTGACCATCGGCTACATGATCAGCCGCGGCCTCGCCAAGTCCGGCAGCCGCGACTTCTACGACACCAACGACAACAACGGTCGCTGATTTTTCTCTGCGCGGCGAACCCCGGTCATTTTGTGTGACCGGGGTTCTGCGCGTGACCCCGCCCAGGAGCGCTAGCACCTCCCGTAGCTGTAGCCGTTCTATTGCTGAGCCTCGCGACTATCGGTATCTCCGCGGCCGTGTGGGTCCAGCGTGAGCAGTCGAGGCAGCGCGGCTAGCTCAGAAGACGCGCAGGCCCCGGTAATAGCGGTGCATAGGAGTCGCCCGGTCCGGGCATGTGACGTGTAGGGCGACGCGGTCTCCATGGGGGTAGTGCGTTACCTTAGGTCTCGACCTTCTAAAGCAGGGCGGTCCGGACCGCCCGAGGCGCCGCCCCGCATCGCGGGTGCAGGCGCGCCGCCCGCTGCGTGGAGCCCTTTCGAAGGCTTCGAGGACCCGGCCACTCC
This sequence comes from Marmoricola sp., assembly GCA_025964795.1. Classification (GTDB taxonomy): domain Bacteria; phylum Actinomycetota; class Actinomycetes; order Propionibacteriales; family Nocardioidaceae; genus Marmoricola. The sequence continues at coordinate 12,489 of JAOPYC010000067.1, read as the reverse complement.
CCCCGGGTGGCGGCCGGGTCCCGCTCAGGACAACGAGGTACCCGGGCCGAGGGCACGCCCTGCAACCTGAGAACCTCCAGTTGCACGACGAACGTGGCGCCCGTGAAGGGACTGGGCCGTGCCGTCGACAACGACGGCAACGCCGAAGTGTGACCAGTGTCGCTGGGCGAGTCGTGAGATCCCTCTTTACAGGGTCGCCAGCAGCGGTCAAGGATCTCCGCAGGAACGGTTCTCGGTTATCCCCTCCCCCCAGCCGAGGATCTACGGCCGCCCGCAGTGTCCCCCCATACCGCTGCGGGCGGCCCTCCAATCAGGGCAAACCTCGGGACAGCGAGACAGGCGAACGACGATGACCGACGTGCCCGCAGGCTGGTACTGGGACCCTGAGAGCCCCAGCGCCCACAGCTACTTGGACGGCTGAGGCTGGACTGAGGCGCCGCGACCTGAGGAGATCGACGACCGTCCGTTGCCGGTGAATCTCTAGTCAGCCCGGTCGGTGCGCCGCTTCGGCGAGTCTCCAGCACTTAGCGCAGTTCTCACAGAAAGAAGCACCCGTGACCCAGGACCTCGCAGCATCCATGGCCGAGGTGGCGCGCACCATTCATCGCCCCCGGGACCTCGACGAGACGCTGCGCCAGATCGTCGACACCGCCAAGCTGTCCTTCAACGAGATCGATGAGGTGACCATCTCTTCGATCGACTCCAAGGGCATCATGCACACCCTTGCCGCCAGCGACGACCTGGCGCGGCGCTTGGACAGGGTGCAGTACGACCTCGACGAGGGCCCCTGCGTGGACGGCATGAAGGCGACTTCGAGCGAACCCGTTGCGGTGCCCTTGATCCAGCACAGCGACCAGTGGCCGAACTACGTCCCGGAGGCCGTGGCCAACGGTGTCCGTTCCCAGCTCGCCGTGAGGCTGTACCTCGATGACGCCGGCACTATCGGCGGGCTGAATATGTACTCCACGACGAGCGACGACATCGACCCCGAGGACGCCAGCATCGCTGGGCTCTTCGCTGCTCACGCGGCGATCGCCCTGGGGAGCGCCCGTGAGGTCGACAACCTCAATCAGGCGCTGGCTTCGCGGAAGACGATCGGCATGGCCCTCGGTCTGGTGATGCACGAGTACACCCTCACCGAGGAGCAGGCATTCGCGTTCCTTGTTCGGACCTCGTCCCAGTCCAACATAAAACTCCGAGACATCGCCTCCCGGCTCGTACAGCGAGCCGACGAAGCCGCACGCCGGTCGCAGAGCTGACCCGCTGCGGTCCGCGTGGTATGCCCGCCCCCAAGCAGAAGCCCAAGTGCTGCAGGTTGACGGCAACTGGTCTTCGAGCGGGCGTCGAGCGCTCCTTCCCCGCGCTTGCGAATAGGGGCGTGTCGGCCCTTGGTCGCCGAGTTCTGAGGCTTCCAAGATCTTTGTTGCGCCCTGGCCGCTGCTACCCGCTCGGTTAGGCATCTGGTGCGCGCTTAGTCGGCTCCAGTACGGCGTCGTACAAGAGGGTCTGCTGCACGAACTGGTGACCAGTTTGACCTGCCCCACCGCTTGGGTTCCAGTCGCGGTGACTAACTGACTGCGGTGATGGTGTCGTTTTCGGAGAGTAGTTCGCACTCGATCGGTGTGCGGTAGCCGAGTGCTGAATGCCGTCGGCGGCGGTTGTGGAAGATCTCGATGTACTCGAAGATCGCGTTGGCCAGCTCGACCCGAGTCTTCCATCGACGACGGTTGAGGAGCTCGATCTGCATCGAGGACCAGAAGCTCTCCATCATGGCGTTGTCCAGGCCGTCGCCGACGGTGCCGAATGACGGCAGCATGCCGGCAGAGCGGATCTTCTCGCCGAAGACCCAGGAGGTGAATTGGGTGCCGTGATCGGCGTGGACGATCCCGCCAGGCTCGGGCCGGCGGTTGCGGATCGCCATGTCGAGGGCGTTCACCACCAGGGTGGAGTCCTGCTCGGAGTCGATCGACCAACCCACGATGCGACGGCTGTAGGCGTCGAGAACCGCGGCGCAGTAGACCCACCCTTCCCGCGTGCGATGTTGGGTGATGTCGGTGACCCACAACTCGTTCGGGCGCAGGCGGTGGAACTTTCTGTTCACCAGGTCGTCTGCGGTGACGACGCCGCGGAGCCGTTTGACCCTGGCTGGGCCAGGCAGTCCGTAGATGCCGGCCTGGCTCATCAGCAGCCACACGGTCCGCCCGCTCACAGACGGTGATCTCCATTCCCATGGGGAGTTCGGCGTGCACGCGCCGGTAGCCGTAGGTGCCGCGAGAAGCGACGTGGATCTCGCGGATCAATCCCGTCAGCCCCTGGCGACGCAACTGGGTCGGGGTGATCGGAATCCGCTTCTGCTTGTAGTAGTTCTGCCGTGCCACCCCGAGGACCCGGCAGCAGCGATCGGCCGGGATCCCGGCGTCGACCAGTCGGTCGATCACCGGGTAGAGCCTTTTGGGCGGGCCGGTCCTTGCCCAGGAACCTCGCCGCCTGACGGATGATCACCAGTTCAGTCTCGAGCTCACGGATGCGTGGCCGCGCTGCACGCAGCTCGGCCAACTCCGCAGTGCTGACCCCCGGGATCTCGCCCCGGTCGATGCGATCCTGCTTGACCCACTTCGAGAGCGTGACGGAATGAATGTCGAGCTCGTGGGCGGTCTGCTTCTGCGATTTACCTGCTCGGACCAGGGCGATGGCCCGAGCACGGAACTCGGGTGGGTAGGCACGGGGCACGGTGTTCAGCCTTCCGGTGAAGGCAGTCACTTAACCACCAGAACTGGGACCTTTCTGGTGGGGCAGGTCAAGATGTCGCCTATCCGTGCAGCAGACCCGGGTTATGGGCCACGCGCCTGGAGTTTTCAGCACCGTGGTCGGTCGCCGTTGCACAGATAGCCGGGGCGATGCTTGCCGGTCTGGACGCGCACCGAAGCGACATCTCGCGACGGCGTCCATGGCTGAGGTTGACGACGACCGCCTGCGACATGATCCGCGGTTGGAACATCCGATGGGATGACCCTGGGGTCCTCCGATCGTCCTGTCCGGAGCACGATGCGCGCGCCGCGCCCATTGGCCAGTCTGTGGGGATCGATCAACCGGCGTCATTCATTGGCGGCGGGCGACCAAGGCGCGAACCAAGATGTCCCAAGGTTGAAGGCACTCGCGCCACGTCGTGTATTCGACTTCATGCAGTCTCACTACACTGGAGAAGTTTTCGTGAGCAGGCCTACCGCAATCAGCCCCTCCGAGTACAGACGAGCGCTCGGCCACTACCCCACCGGAGTGGCAGTCGTCACCGCCCAGGAGGAGGGTGGCGAGCCCGTGGGAATGGTCATCGGCTCCTTCACCTCAGTTTCCCTCGACCCCCCGCTCGTCGGCTTTCTCGTGGACCGCGGTGGGTCGACGTGGCCGCGGTTGAGGGAAGTCGGAAAGTTCTGCGTCAACGTCCTGGGTGACCACCACGAGGACGTCTGCCGTGCCTTCGCATCGAAGGCGCCCGACCGCTTCAGTCATGCCAGCGCAACTTCCGAGACCGGCAGCCCACGCGTTCCTGACGCTGCCCTTTGGGTCGATTGCGACCTCGACTCGGTGCTTCCGGTCGGAGACCATGACTTCGTACTGGGACGCGTGAAAGACCTCGGTATCGGCGACGAAGGGGGCCTTCCTCTTCTATTCCTTCGTGGAGGCTACGGGGCGCCTCGGATCGCTTCGTTGGAAGCCGAGGCTCCAGGACTATCACCGGTGCTCCGCTTGGCCGATCTGGTGCGTCCCGAAATTGAGGCAGTCGCGCGAGACTTAGGGCTTGAATGCGCGGTGAGTGCAGTGGTTGCAGGCGAGGTGGTGATCCTTGCTGCCGCAGGTGTCGGTACGGTTCGTGGCGCCGCAGCGACCCACGTCGGATCCACGTATCCGCTGGTCGCTCCACTATCGCCCTGGTTCGTGGCGTGGGCGAGCGAAGCCGAGCAACGCCGTTGGATCGCCGAGGGTAGTCGCCTCGCCGGCGTTGATTTCGAGGCCGTAGCGTGGGCTCAGCTCGAGGCGACCCGCAGGCGTGGCTACGTAGCCATCAAGCATCGGCCGTTCGCCAGCCGATTTCAGCAGCTGTTCCTGGATAGGAGAGGGATCGAAGGTTCTGCAGGCGAGGAAATCACAACGATCTTGCTGGAGGCGGCGGCGAATGCATCTGACTCTCTGAGGGATGTTGACGACCTGTCGGTCGCCGCGACAATGCATGCCCCGATTCGTGACCAGTCCGGGCGAACTGTTCTGGGGATGGACCTCATCGGGATCAAGGGCGACGAAGATTCCACTTTTCTTCGGCGCTGCCGGGACACGTTGCTCCACGCGACGGGACGAGCAACTCAACTACTTAGCCTCGCTTGACTAGTCATTCGAACCCTCTGCTGGGGCCGGCAAACTGCCACCTATCGGTACGCAAACTCCTTCAAGAGGCCGCCGTCCTCGGTCATGAGAAGACAGGGGCCTAGAGGGCTGGAGGCCGCCACCCGGTCTTCGCACTCGGCAACCGATGGACAGTGCGATCTGGGTCTGCCCCTGCTGTTGCGATTTCAAATGCGAATCACCACGTAGCTGAACACCGAAAATGGTTGATCCGATAGCGACGCGTGAACGCACCACCCGAGCGGCACACGCCTTAGCGGCTCGCGCCGAGATCACTGCCTAGGACCTAGAACGCGCAGATGCGGACCAAGAACAACCGCGCGACGGTGACGTTTCACGCGATCCGATGGGGCTGGGATCTCGGTACGTAGGAGCCTGAGTAGAAGATGTCAGAAGGAAAGTCAGCGTGACCGGCTTTGGGCCCCGGCCGCAGAGTTGGTGGCGTGGTGGATTCGTGTCATAGCCGGAAACGGGCCCCTCACAGTTTGACCGGACCCATCGCACACCGCTGGTCCCGAGCTGGAACGCAAGGTACCTCTGGACCGCAGACCACTCGCGAGCGTGACGGGTCGGCGCACCGCCCGTTCAAGTGGAGGGCAAGATGGGACGGGTCAGGCCAACAAAGGGATGGTGAGCGTATGGCCAACGACGGCCACCGTGACTCACTCGCGACCGCGTTTTTAGCGGCTCCGACGCCCCTCGCCGTCCTTGAGCCCGATGGTCTCTGCTTCCGGATCACAGCCGCGAACGCCTCCTGGACCGGGCTTCTCGGATCCAACGAGGCCGAGTTCACGACAGAGCTGGCCCGAGCAGGATCCGATGTCCGTGCGGCGGTAGCCCAGTCGCTCGAACTCCGCATGCCGCGCCAGTCGACGCTCAATGGTCGGCAGTTCTCCCTGCGCGCAAGCCCGACTGCCAATGCGAGCGGGTCGCCAATTGTGTTGCAGCTGACGGACGTCAGCCTGTCTCAGGCGGAGGTCGACGATCGGGTGCACGTCCAGCACCTGCACGACCTGGTCGACAATGCCACGGCCTTGATGTACATCAAGGACCTGTCGGGCCGGTACGTGATGGTGAACCACGAGTTCACGAGACGCTTTGGGATTCCCTCGGAGGAGATCGTGGGCCGGACGGACCGCGATCTCTACCCAGCCGCTACGGCGGTCGCGTACGTGGAGAACGATGCCCGTGTGCTGACCACCGGTGTCTCGATGCAGACCGAGGAGCCCTACGTTGAGCTGTCGGGAGCGGAAGACCCAACGCGCCGATGGGTGTCGATTAAGTTCCCGCTCGTAGACCTGACGGGGTCGGCGTACGCGCTGGGAGCGATTTCCACCGACATCACCGACCGCAAGCGAGCGGAGGACGCGGTTAGCGGGGCCCGACTGGATGCGGAGCGCGCCAGCAGGAGGAAGGATGAGTTTCTCTCCCGCATGAGTCACGAGCTCCGGACGCCTCTCAATGCCATCCTGGGGTTCGCGCAGATGCTGCGCATGCAACCGCTGGACGCCACGTCCATCGAGCAGGTGGACCACATCGCGCAGGCCGGACTGCACCTGCTGGCCCTAGTCAACGACGCGCTCGACATCTCGTGGATTGAGGCTGGCTCCCCGGGGCTCAAGCTTGCTCCGGTGTTGGCCATCGAGCCCCTCCATCAGGCGCTCACGATGATCCGACCGCTCGCCGTCACACGGGACATCGAGGTAGCCAGCGATCTTCACGGGGCTGTGGACCGGTGGGTGGTCTCCGACCCGCAGCGCCTGCGCCAAGTCTTCCTGAACCTGCTCGGCAACGCTGTGAAGTTCAACCGGCCCGAAGGACTGGTACGCGTCTCGTGCCGCGTGCACTCCGGGTTCCTCCGCTACAGGATCACCGATACGGGCCCGGGCCTGGACGACGACGAAGTTGAGGCGGTGTTCGCGCCGTTCTCAAGGCTTCAGGGAGCGGACGACATCGAGGGCAGCGGACTCGGCCTTAACCTGTCGCGACGCCTGGTCGAGCAGATGGGTGGCGCAGTCGGGCTCGAGCACTCGGCCCCCGGCGAGGGGTCCACCTTCTACGTGGACGTGCCCCTGCTGGCCAGCGAAGGCCGCCCCACTGCCGCTAAGGCGTTCGATTCCGCGGTCCAGGCGTTGCCGCAGGTCGGGCCGGCCACGATCGTGCAGATCGAGGACACCGTGGCCAACCGTGAGCTGGTCGAAGCAGTCGTGGCCGCCATGGGAGAGATCAGGATGCACTCGGCGCCAGATGGTCAGAGCGGCCTCGCGTTGATTCACCAGATGCGCCCTGACTTGGTGCTTTTGGACCTCAACCTCCCCGATATGTCGGGCGTCGAGGTAGTTCGACGACTGCAGCACGAGATCGACCAGCACGACCTCAAAGTGATCGTCCTTTCGGCCGACGCGACACCGCGGCGGATCGCGCAGCTCCGCACAATGGGGATCGCGGAGTACATCCTGAAGCCGATCGACGTACACAAACTCGCCAGTGCGATATCGGAGCTGTTGATGCCATGACCTCCATACGTGTGTTCATCGCTGACGACCACCCCGTCTATCGGGAGGGCTTGGCCAGCCACTGGGCATCATCCGAGGTCATCACAGTGGTCGGATCCACCGGCGATGGCTCCGAAGCCGTCGACGCCATCCTCGCGACGACCCCGGACATCGCAATCGTCGACCTCAAACTGCCCGGGTCGAGCGGGCTAGAGATCCTCGAGCAGCTGAGCCAACTGCGGTGTCCGGCACGAGTGCTGATCCTAACGGCGTACGTCGACAGCGTCACCGTCTACCGGGCGCTCGCGTCCGGTGCGGGCGGCTTCATGGAGAAGGCTGCCTCGTTCGAGGAGATCACCGCGGCCGTGGAGGCGATGGTCGCCGGCGAGACCGTAATCGCTCCGGTGGTCAGCAAGGTCTTGGCGGCCGAGATCCGCAACCGTGGCGTCGAACCACAGAAGTCCCTGCTCACCGACCGCGAGACCGCAATCCTCCGGCTCGCCGCCGACGGTCTCTCGGGCCCACAAATCGCCCGCGAGCTGGGGATCAGCCTGCCAACGGTGAAGACACACCTAGCTCACGTCTACACGAAGCTCGACGTCCCAGACCGCGCCTCCGCCGTCGCCCAGGCGTTCCGGCGAGGCCTGCTCGACTGAGTCGAGTCATCCGATCGGATGACTGAGCGTCATCCGAAGGTCGCTACCGAAGCACGATGTGGCGTCGGTCGCGGACGTCGAAGATCTTGGTGTGCGAGGGGCCCGACGCACTCGCGGCCGCCACCAACGCCCTCGACGGTTCGCCTTTCGACCCCGACTCTCAAAGCAGGTAGCAATGACCACCACCATCCTCGTGGGAAACCCCAAGCCAGCCTCACGAACGCGTCACGTCGCAGAGGCCGTCGCCGAGGTCCTCGGGGTGCGAGAGGTGGATCGCACCGTCATTGACCTCGCCGACCACGCCGACCAGATGTTCCGCTGGCCCTCGGACGAGATGGCGGACCTCGCCGAGACAGTCGCCGCCAGTGACCTATTGATTGTCGCCTCCCCGACGTACAAGGCGACGTACACCGGGCTGCTCAAATCATTCCTGGACCGGTTCGGCAGTGACGCTCTCGCGGGGGTCACTGCGGTTCCGGTCATGACTGGCGCAAGCGCTGGCCACTCGATGGCGCCCGACGCGCACCTGCGCCCGCTGCTAGTGGAACTCGGCGCCCTGGTGCCGAGCCGGTCCCTCTACTTCGTCACGGAGCACATGAACCGCATGGACGCACTGATCGCCGATTGGGCCAGCAGCAGCCTGGCCCCGATTCTGGCCACCAGCTCACCCACGGACGGAGTTTAGTGATGAAGGCGTCAGGGGCCGTTGCGCACAGCGTCGAGCCGACCGCGAAAGAGACGTCCAGGCAATCCCCGGAGCAAGGTCAGTCCGGTGGCAGAAGGCTCCGGGACGTCGTGGGTGTGCGGCACTGAGCAGCGAGTCTCCATCTCCCGTCTACGCAAGAAGAGAGGACTGATAGTGACCGAGTCACCAAGTCAGAAAATCATCCCTGGGTACAGCCCGGCCCGCTCCGCAGGAGAGCTTGTCTACGTCTCGGGCGCACTGGGCCTGGATCCCGAGACGGGCGCGATTCCAAAGGGATCCTTTGAGAATGAGGCGCACCAAGTGATGCAGAACCTGCTGTCGAACGCGGCCGCTGCGGGCGCCACGGCCGCAGACCTGGTCAAGACCACCGTTTATGTCACCACCTTCGACATCTACAGCGACTTCGACCGGATCTACCGCACGTACTTTGCTGGGCAGCTTCCCGCGCGAGCAACCGTCCAGGTAGCGGGCCTCCTGGCGGATGCGCTAGTGGAGATCGAAGCAGTTGCCTGGGTCGACCCAGCAGCCCAAACCTTTTGAATCTGACCCAGGAACTGGAGCATCACGTGACCAAGATCGATTTGGGCGTCTTCATGCCGATCGCCAACAACGGGTGGATCATCTCGAAGAACGCGCCGCAGTACATGCCGACGTGGGAGCTGAACCGCGACATCGCGCTCTACGCGGAGAAAATCGGCTTCGACAGCCTCTTCTCGATGGTGAAGTGGAAAGGCTTCGGGGGTCAGACCCAGCACTGGGACCACAGCCTGGAGTCGCTGACCCTGATGACCGGCCTGGCCGCCGTCACTGATCGGATCAGCATCATCGCGTCGGTCCAACCCTTGATCCTGAACCCGGTGGTGGCGGCAAAGATGACCGCCACGATCGACCAAATCTCGGGGGGACGCTTCGGCATCAACTTCGTCACCGGACAGTACTTCGACGAGTACGCCCAGATGGGCCTCCTACCCGAGGGCTACGCAAATACCCGGTACGACTACGCCCGCGAGTGGACTGAGGCGATCAAGCTGCTCTGGACTCAGGACAAGGTGAACTATCACGGTGAGCACTACCAGATCACCGACTGCACTAGCAGCCCCAAACCGGTGCAGGAGGGCGGTGTGCCGATCGTGTGCGCCGGTATGTCCGAGCGCGGCATGGCGTTCACCGCCCGGCACGGCGACAGGTGCTTCATCACGGGCCGGGACCTCGCGGACCTCAAGGACGTCAGCAAGCGTGCCAAGCAGGTCGCGATGTCGCTGGGGACCACGATGAAGACCGACACCGTGCTGGTGCTGGTGATCGAGGACACCGATGAGGAGGCGCAGCGGGTGATGGAGGACTACCGCGCGGGCGTCGACGTGGAGGCGTGGCGCAACATCTTCTCGATCTACGCCAAGGACGTCGAGGGCGCATCGTCACAGACCGTGCTCGAGCGGGCCAAGCGCGATGTGTTCTTCGCGTTCCTTCCCATCGCCGGTAGTCCGGTGACGGTGGCCACCATCCTGGCCGACCTGGCGAAGGAGGGGGACCTCGACGGGCTCATGTTCACGTTCCCCGACTACCTCCGTGGACTCAAGAAGTTCGACAGCGAGGTCAAGCCCGAGATGCGGCGTCTCGGGATCCAGTTCTCCAGCACCACGCACGAGGAGGAGGTGGCATGAACCACATCGTTGACTTTAGCCTCGACCCCGCGACGACCGCCATCTTGGCCATCGACATCCAGAACGGGTTCTGCGACCCCGGTGGATCGATGGGCTCCGCCGGCGGCGATATCGACATGATGCGCTCGACGATCCCGCACATCCGGGAGCTCGTGGAAGCAGGTCGGAAACGGGGTGTCACCGACATCTGGACCAAGCAGGAGCACTACGCCAACGACGTGACCAAGCAGCGGCATAAGATCATGCCCCACACGCTGCGATGGGCTGCCGGCCCGACCGGGGTTAAGGGGACGTGGGACTCCGAGTTCTGCGCCGAGATCTCCGACCTGGTCGAAAGCACGGAGGAGATCGTCGTCAAGCACCGCTTCAGCAGTTTCTTCGACACCCGGCTCGACACCATGCTCCGCATGCGCGGCATCACCACCCTCATCGTCACCGGTGTCGCGACGACGCACTGCGTGGAGACCACGGTGCGGGACGCCTACCAGAAGGACTACGACGTGATCGTGCCGGCGGAAGCCGCGGGCGCCCTCGACCGCAAGGCCCATGACGCGAGTCTGTGGATGATCGACCGGTTTTTCGGCAAGGTCCTGCCTGTGCGGGACGTGGTCGAGCTTCTCCGAGGGGGAACGCTCGAAATCGATTTCAGGGATGGCTGGTTAGAGCACCGGCCCTGACCGTTCGCGCGACGCCGAGCCGGCTGCCACCAGGGGCGGCTGTCGATCAGGGACGCGCGACAGAGCTCGGGATCACTCACAACTGCCATGGCAGATCCAACCTGCAGTCGGGCGCCATGCCCGTCGGCCAACTCGAAGGAATGATGCCCAGTGTCGATGTTCTCGTGGAAAGTTGTTGAACCGCCGCCGCCCGGGGTGGGGGTTATGCAGGACGAACGTCTGAGTTGGCCGAAGACCGCCGGGGTAGGTGCGCAGCACGTTGTCGCTATGTTCGGTGGGACGTTCGTTTTCCCGGTCATCATGGGGCTCGACGCGAACCTAGCCCTCATGTTCTCGGGCATCTGCACCATCGCGTTCCTGCTCATCACGAAGAACCAAATACCCAGCTACCTCGGCACGAGTGCGTCCTTCGTCGCGAGCGTTGCGGCCATCCGCGCGCAGGGCGGTGACTCAGCCCATGTGACCGGCGCGATCCTGATTGCGGGCGTCATCCTGGCGCTGATCGGCGTGTTCATCCACTTCGCCGGCGCCGCACCGCTGAGACGCGTGCTGCCACCCGCCGTGACCGGCGCCGTAGTGATGCTCATCGGCTTCAACCTCGCGCCCGTGGTCGCGGGCGTGTACTGGCCCCAAGACCCCACCATCGGCATCTTGACTGTCATCTTCGTCGTTCTGGGGACTGTGCTTCTGCGCGGCTTCTGGGGCCGGATCACCATCTTTTTGGGCCTGCTGTTCGGCATGGGCCTATCCGCGATATTCGACCAGATCTTCGGGAAGATCACCTCGCAAGACGGCACGGGGGAGATCACGACGCGGTACCGCGTGAACCTTGACCAGGTCGGCACGGCCGACTGGTTCGGCCTGCCCTCCGGCAAGCTCGCCGACGGGGTCTCCATCATCCACGGACCCAGCTTCTCACTCACGTTCACGCTGCTGGTGCTGCCCGCGGTGATTGCTCTGGTCGCCGAGAACACCGGCCACGTGCGTGCAATCGGCGAGATGACCGACAAGGACCTCGACCCGTACATGGGCCGAGCCATCGGCGCCGACGGTGCGCTCACCGCCGTAGCCAGCCTGTTCGGCGGCTCCCCGACGACCACGTACGCCGATAACATGGGCGTAATGGCGGCGACCCGGGTCTTCTCGACGGCGGCCTTCTACTTAGCCGGAGCGTTCGCCATCATCCTCGGGCTGTGCCCCAAAGTGGGTGCCTTCGTCTACGCGGTCCCCGGCGGAGTTCTGGGCGGTATCACGCTCGTGCTGTACGGGATGATCGGGCTGATCGGCGCCAAGATCTGGGTCGACAACCGGGTCGACTTCGCGAACCCGAACAACATGGTGCCGCTCGCCGCTGGCCTGGTCGCCGGCATCGGCAACGTCACGCTCCCGCTCGGAGGTGACTTCGAGCTCACCGGCATCGCCCTAGGCACCATCCTGGTGATTGGTCTCTACCACCTGGTCGCTCGTGCGAGCGCCCGGGTCGCCCCGACGAATGGGGTGGAGCACGAACCCCAGCAGACAGGACTGACGCCCTGACCAGGCCCTGACGCACGGAGGCTAGGCATCGCGGCGAGCAGGACACCACTGTGCGTTCTGCCCCGCGTCCTGGCCAAACTCCCTCTCAACACGAAGGATCTCAGGGAATGGACAAGCTACTCGACAACGCTGCCGAGGCGGTCGTCGACATCGGGAGCGGTGCAACGCTCGCAGTGGGTGGGTTCGGGTTGTGTGGGATCCCGTCGGTGTTGATCGAGGCGTTGTTGCAGGCGGGGACGGGTGATCTCGAGGTGGTGTCGAACAATTGTGGCGTCGATGACTGGGGTCTGGGGCTGTTGCTGCGGGAGAAGCGGATCCGGCGGATGGTGGCCTCCTATGTGGGGGAGAACAAGGAGTTCG
>JAOPYC010000054.1 GCA_025964795.1 Marmoricola sp. | reverse complement strand
TTCGTGCCGCTGGGCGGGGTCCTCGTCCCGGCGGTCGAGGCCGCCCTCGACGCCAGCTTCACCGGCAACGGGTGCACGGTCGCGCTGAGCACGCTGGGGCTGCACGCCGCCTCGGTGGGCGCGGCGGTGGACGCCCTCGACGAGGTGTACGCCGGCCGCCGATCGCTGCCCGTCTGAGCCGTCGGTGCCGCCCTCAGCCGAGGATGGCGCTGATCGCGCCCTTGGCGCGCTGCAGCGTGTCGACCGGGTCCTCGAGCACGTCGGTGAACGCCAGCTCGGCCGCCCCGATGATCACCGAGTCGCCGCCCAGCCACGGCAGCACGATCTGCGCCTGCTCGGCCGGCGCCTTCAGCGCCCACTCGTCGAGCGCCTCGAGCACGTCGTCACGCACCAGCGGGAACACCCAGCGCAGCACCCCGCCGAGGATGACCATCTCGGGGTTGAACACGTTGACCAGGCCGCCCAGGCCGAGCCCGAGCGAGCGGCCCAGGCGCCGCAGCTCCTGGGGCACGCCCGGACCGGGCTGCAGGTAGTCGACCAGCCGGTGGATCTCCTCCGGCGGGCAGCCGACGGCGGCGGCCACCGCGTGGGAGCCGATCTCCACCTCCCAGCAGCCGATGTTGCCGCAGCGGCAGGTGTGCCCACGCGGGTTGAACGGTTGGTGGCCGATCTCGCCGGCGTACCCGCTCGCCCCCATCATCGGGACCCCGCCGACGATCACGCCGCCACCGACGCCGACGTCGCAGGAGATGTAGATCAGGTCGGACTTGTGCCGTCCGGCACCGCGGGTGTGCTCCGACAGCGCGCCCAGCTCGGCGTCGTTGCCCAGGTGGACCGGCACCCGGCGCCCGAAGCGGGCGGCCAGCATCGAGCTCAGCGGGACGTCGGTCCACCCCAGGTTGGGCGCGAACCGGACCAGCCCGGACTGGTCGGTGACCACGCCGGGCACGGCGATGCCGATCCCGACCAGGCGCGAGCCCTCGTCGGCGGTCTTGAGCATCGTGCGGACCAGCTCGGCCAGCGTGTCCAGCAGGAGCTCGGGGTCGGGGTCCTTGGGGGTGGCGGTCGACATCCGGTCCAGCGGCAGGCCGCCGAGCCCGACGCGGGCCACGTCCATGGTGTCCACGCCCAGCTCCGCGGCGATCACGAAGACCACCTCTGGGTCGGGGTTGACGTCGATCGAGGGTCGACCCGCGCCGGCGCGGGGATTGGCCCCGGCCTCCGGCGTCGACTGGCGTACGGCGGACAGGTCCTCGAGCTCGCGGACCAGGTCCGCGATGGTGGAGCGGTTCAGCCCCATCCGCTCGGTGAGCTGGGCGCGGGAGACACCACCCGAGCGGTGGACGTGCCCGAGCAGCGTCGCGAGGTTGTGCCGTCGTACCGCTTCCTGGTTGGTGCCGGTGCCTCGCCGGCCCCGGTCGGCCATGGTCAGGTTCCCGTGGCAGACCGGCGTCGGCGCGAGATGGCGTCGACCGAGGCGGCGAGGAGCAGGACGCTTCCAGTGATGATGTAGTTGATGTACGCCGCCTGGTTGAGCAGCCCCAGGCCGTTGTCGATCGTGGCGATCACCAGGCCACCGATGACGCCGTCGCGGATCAGGCCCTTGCCACCGAAGAGGCTGGTGCCACCGATGACGGCCGCGCCGACGGCGTACAGCAGCGCGTTGCCGGCACCCGACGCGGGCGAGACCTTGCCGGTGTACGACGCGCTGATGATGCCGCTGGTCGCGGCCATCGACGAGGCGATCACGAAGGCGGAGATCCGCAGCCGGTCCACGCTGATGCCGGCCCGACGAGCGGCCTCGGTGTTGCCGCCGATGGCGTACATGTGCCGGCCGTAGGGCGTCCGGCCGAACACGAAGCTCCAGAAGATCAGCAGCGCGCCGACCAGGAACACCGCGTAGGGGATGCCCTGGATGACGAAGGTGGGGACCCGGCTGCGGTTCTGGCTGAGCACCGCGGTCATCCCGAGGAGGATGACGCAGAGGGCGGCGAACTTGACGAGCAGCAGCGAGTTGGGCGGGCGGTGCAGGTCCTTCGCGGCGAGCTGGCGCTGGCGCCAGAACAGCAGCCCACCGTAGATCGCGAGCAGCACGATCACCACGATCCAGCCCATGGTGACCGGCATCGACTTGATGGTGATGCCGCGCAGGAAGTCGTCGCGCACCGGGATGGTGCCGCCGAGGCCGATCAGCTTCAGGGTGACGCCCTGCAGGCCGAGGAAGAACGCCAGGGTGACCACGAACGCGGGGATCCCCAGCTTGGCGACGAGCGTGCCGATCACGAGCCCCACGAGGGCGCCCACCGCCAGCCCGATGATCACGGCGACCGGCCAGCTCTGGCCGTGCCGGTCGATGGAGACCGCGGCGAAGCCGGCGGCCATGCCGCCGGTGACACCCGCGGACAGGTCGATGTCGCCGAGCAGCAGCACCGGGATCAGGCCCATCGCCAGCACCGAGATCGCCGAGGCCTGCACGAACAGGTTGGCGATGTTCAGGTTGCTGGTGAAGGTGTCGGGACGCAGCACCGAGAAGACGATAAAGAGCACGACGAGGCCGAGCACGGCGGGCAGCGCACCCATGTCGCCGCCGCGGATGCGGTCGACGTAGGCCTTGAAGGCCTCACCGAGGGTGTTGCTCGAGGCGTCGTTGGAGAAGCCCCCGGCGTCGGGGGGCGGGGCGGCCGGGGTGCCCGCCGGCGAGTCCGTGGGGGTGCCGGTGGCGCTGTCTTCGCTGTGGGTGGTCACGTCTAGCTCCTCAGGCCGACTTGGCGGCGGTGGCCGCCGGGATGCCGATGTCTCCGGATCGTCCGGCTGTGATCAGCTCGACGATCTGGCTGTGGTTGGTGTCGCTCGCCTTGATGTCCGCCGCCACCCGGCCCAGGAACAGGGCGGTGATGCGGTCGGAGACCTCGAGGACGTCGACCATGTTGTGGGAGATGAGCACGACGCCGAGGCCCTGGTCGGCCAGCCGGCGGACGAGGTCGAGGACCTGCCGGGTCTGCGCGACGCCGAGGGCGGCGGTCGGCTCGTCCAGCAGGACGACCCGCGAGTTCCACAGCACCGCCTTGGCGATGGCCACGGTCTGGCGCTGGCCACCGGAGAGGGACGCGACGCTCTGCCGAACCGACTTCACGGTGCGCACCGAGAGCGAGGTCAAGGTGCTGCGGGCCCGGTCCTCCATGGTCAGCTCGTCGAGCAGGACACCGCCGGTGACGGTCTCACGGCCCAGGAACATGTTCTGGACGATGTCGAGGTTGTCGCACAGCGCGAGGTCCTGGTAGACGACCTCGATGCCGAGGGCCGCGCTGTCCTTGGGCCCGTTGATGTGCACGGGCTTGCCCTCGAAGAGGAACTCGCCCGCGTCGGCGCGGTAGATGCCGGCCATGGTCTTGACCAACGTGGACTTGCCGGCGCCGTTGTCGCCGACCAGCGCCGTCACCTGGCCGGGATAGACCTTGAAGTCGACCCCGTGGAGGACCTGGACGGCGCCGAAGCTCTTGTCGACTCCGCGTAGTTCGAACAGGGGTTCAGACATGTGGTCTCCCGGAGATCGGGACCGTCGTACGGCGGTCGGGGGGTGCTGGGTCGGTGCGGGTGGTGCGGTGGAACGGGTGGTGCAACGGCGGGTCCGGTGCCGGTGAGAGCACCGGACCCGCCGTCGGGATCACTCAGGTGAGTCGAGCGAGGATCAGGAGATCCCGGCTGCGGCGCACTGCTTCTCGAAGCCCTTGCAGACGTCAGCGGCCTTCTGGCCACCGTCGTCGATGACGGCCTTCACGTTGTCCTTGGTCACCGACACCGGGTCGAGCAGGACCGAGGGGACGTCGCGCTTGCCCTCGGGGTCCGTCACGGTTCCGGTGGTCTGGCCCTTCTCGCCCTTGGTCAGGCCGATGGCGAGCTTGGAGAGCGCGTCAGCCTCCTGCTTGGCGGACTTGTAGACCGTCATGCACTGGGTGCCGGCGAGCACGTCCTGGAGACCCTGGACCGACGCGTCCTGACCGGTGACGGGGACCTTGCCGGCCACACCGTTCTTGTCGAGGATCGCGATCGCCGCGCCACCGAGGCCGTCGTTGGCCGCGAGGACGCCGTCGATCTTGCCCTTGTTCTGGGTGAACATCTGCTCGAAGATCGTGCCGGCGGTCTCGTTGTCCCACTTCGGAACGGCCTGCTCCGCGACCTTGGTGAAGTTCTTGTTGGCGTCGAGCACGGAGTGCGCACCCTTGGCGAACGCGGTGGCGTTGGAGTCGTCAGGCGAACCGTCGAGGTAGACGATGTTGGCCTTCTTGTCCTTGCCGAGGCAGTTCTGCAGGCCCTCGCCCTGGAGCTGGCCGACCTTGGTGTTGTCGTAGGACACGTAGTACGACGCGGAGCCGCCGAGGGTCAGGCGGTCGTAGTCGATGGTCGCGATGCCCTGGTTCTTGGCCTTCTCCTCGATGGCCGCACCGGAGGCGTTGTCGAGGTTCACGATCGCCAGGACGGTGACGCCGCCGGTGATCATCGAGTCGGCGATCTGGGCCATCTTGTCGGCGTCGTTCTGCGCGTTCTGGATGTCGTACTTGACTCCAGCTTCCTTGAACGCGGCCTCGAGCGCGGGACGGTCGGCCGTCTCCCAGCGCACGGAGGACTCGGTGTCCGGAAGGATGACGCCGATCTTGGCGGTCGCGGCCTTGTCGCCGCTGCCGCCGCTCTTTCCGCTGCCGCTGTCGCTGCCACATGCCGAAAGGCCGAGGCTGAGCCCCAGCGCGCCGGCGATCAGTAGTACGGGCATCCGCTTCACGCAGACCGCCTCCTTCTTGTGAGGGCACCACCCCGCCGCCGGCTAGCCGATGTGTCGGAGAGGTAAATAGTTGGTTGCGCCAACGTAACCGCCGTCACACTTCGGTGCTAGTAGGGGCGAACAACAAATTTACCGTGTCGCGGCATGGTCTAGACAGGTGGCCGTGTCCGGTCACGAACGCATTACGAAGGCGAGGTGCGGGTCGCTAGGAGCCGAGGGTGACGGGTACGGCCTCCACGCCGTAGACCACGCTCAGCGCCCGGTAGTCCAGGTCCGAGGACGGGATCGCCAGCCGCATCTCCGGGAAGCGGCGGGCCAGGGCCGGGAACGCCGTCTTGAGCTCCATCCGGGCCAGCTCGGCGCCGACGCAGCGGTGGAAGCCGTAGCCGAAGGCCAGGTGGGAGGTGCCGGCCCGGCTCAGGTCGATGTCGTCGCCGGGAGTGGCCCGCGGATCGCGGTTGGCCGCCGGCAGCGAGCAGACGATGACCGAGCCCTCCTTGATGCGCTTGCCGCCGACCACGACCTCGTGCTTCACGAACCGCGGGAAGGCGATCTGCACCACCGAGAGGACGCGGAGGAGCTCATCGACGATCGGCCCGACGCTGTCCGGCTCCGTGACCAGCTTGTTCCACAGCTCCCGGTTCTCCAGGAGCACCGCCGTGCCCAGGGCCAGCATCGAGGCGCTGGTCTCCAGCCCACCGGTGAACACCCCGTCGGCGAGGCCGCCGAGGTCGAAGTCGCTGATCTCGCCGCCGTGCTCGCGGATGATCTGGCCGATCAGGCCCGGACCGGGGTTCACCCGCTGGCGGGCGGTCTCGGCGAACAGGAACTCGCGCGAGCCGCCGATGGCGCCGATCGAGGCCTGGGCGCCCTTGGAGACGTCGAAGCGCTGGGTGGCGAGCTTGCTGAACGTCTCGCGGCCCTCGTCGGGCAGCCCCAGCAGGTCGCAGATGACCAGGAACGGGATCGGGAACGCGAAGGTCGGCACCAGGTCGACGGTGCCGCCGTCGTCGCCGGCATGCTCGATCTCGGAGATCTGCTTGTCGACGATCGACCCGATGCCGGGGCCCAGCCGGGCGAGGCGGCGCATCGTGAACTCGGGCGTGAGCAGCCGGCGCAGCTGGGTGTGGTCGGGCGGGTCGGTGAACCCGAGGCCGCCGAAGTCGCCGTCGGTGACCGAGCCGCTCTTGCCCATGTAGGGCCGGATGTCCGTGGAGTACGACGTGGTGTCGCTGAGCACCTGGCGGGACTCCTCGTCACCGGTGACCATCCACACGTCCAGGCCGAGCAGCGAGGCGAGCTTCTGGACGGGGTCCGCGTCGCGGGAGGCCGACAGCCGCGCGGTCGGTGCCATCGTGTCCCGCGTCAGTGGCCACGACAGTGCGTCCGGGACCTTCTCGAGGCGGGAGAGGTCGATGCCGCCGGCTCGCGCGATCAGACGGTCGCGGACGACCTTCTTCACCGCGGTGACCAGACTCATCGCACACCTCTGCTTCGTTGCCGACGGCCAGAGTCTACGAACTCCGGCCCGAGAAGTTGATCGGGGACACCCCCGAGTTCGACCCCGGCACGCAGTCAACTCGCCCTACCTGTGACTTACCTGACTGTCCCGAGGCGTGGTCTATTCCCACTCGATCGTCCCGGGCGGCTTGCTCGTGATGTCTAGGGTCACCCGGTTGACCTCGCGGACCTCGTTGGTGATCCGGGTGGAGATGGTCTCGAGCACGTCGTACGGCACCCGGGCCCAGTCGGCGGTCATCGCGTCCTCGGAGGTCACCGGGCGCAGCACGATGGGGTGGCCGTAGGTGCGGCCGTCGCCCTGGACGCCGACGGAGCGTACGTCGGCCAGCAGCACCACCGGGAACTGCCAGATGTCGCGGTCGAGGCCGGACCGGGTGAGCTCCTCGCGGGCGATCGCGTCGGCCTCGCGGAGGATGTCGAGCCGCTCGCGGGTGATCGAGCCGATGATGCGGATGGCCAGGCCGGGGCCGGGGAACGGGTGCCGCCAGACGATCTCGGCCGGCAGGCCGAGCTGCTCCCCGACCAGGCGGACCTCGTCCTTGAACAGCGTCCGCAGCGGCTCGATCAGGCTGAACTCGATGTCGTCGGGGAGCCCGCCGACGTTGTGGTGCGACTTGATGTTGGAGGTGCCCGCTCCCCCGCCCGACTCGACCACGTCGGGGTAGAGCGTGCCCTGGACGAGGTGGGCGACCTTGGTGCCCTCCTCGGCCATCGCCTTGGCGAGCACGTCGGCCTCCGCGGCCTCGAAGACCCGGATGAACTCCCGACCGATGATCTTGCGCTTTGCCTCGGGGTCGCTGACCCCCTCGAGGGCGTCGAGGAAGCGCTTCTCGGCGTCCACGACGTGCAGGTCGACCCCGGTGGCGGCGACGAAGTCACGCTCCACCTGCTCGGCCTCGCCCTTGCGCAGCAGTCCATGGTCGACGAACACGCAGGTCAGCCGGTCCCCGATCGCGCGCTGCACGACGGCCGCGGCGACCGCGGAGTCGACGCCGCCGGACAGCCCGCAGATCGCCCGGCCGGTCTCGCCGACCTGCTCGCGGATGCGCTCGACCTGCTCCTCGACGATGTTCACCATCGTCCAGGTCGGCCGGCAGCCGGCGATGTCGATCAGGAAGTGCTCGAGGACCTTCTGGCCGTGCTCGGTGTGCAGCACCTCGGGGTGCCACTGCACCCCGGCCAGGCGCCGGTCGGTGTTCTCGAAGGCGGCCACGGGGGTCGCCGTGGTCGCCGCGAGCACGTCGAAGCCGTCGGGAGCACGTTGCACCGAGTCGCCGTGGGACATCCACACCCGATGCTCGGCCGGGATGTCGGCGAGCAGCGTGCCGGGGCTGGTGACGGTGACCGGCGTACGGCCGTATTCGGAGATGCCGTTGTGCGCGACGTCGCCGCCGAGCACCTGGGCCATCGCCTGGAAGCCGTAGCACATGCCGAAGACGGGGACCTCGGCGTCGAACAGGTCGGCGTCGACGTGCGGGGCGCCCGGGGTGTACACGGACGCGGGCCCCCCGGACAGGATGATCGCGGCCGGCTTGCGGGCCAGCATCTCGGCCAGGGGCATGGAGTGCGGGACGATCTCGGAGTAGACCCGGGCCTCGCGCACACGGCGCGCGATCAGCTGGGCGTACTGGGCTCCGAAGTCGACGACGAGAACGAGGTCGTGGTCGCTCAATTGGGAACCTTTCAGCGGCGCATCGGCGGTGTGTTGAGTCTGCCAGAGAAATAATTGAGATTTTGACCGGGTGCGCATAACTCGCCCCTGAAGGGGTCGTTGGTCCGATCAGATCCGGTGCAACAGCTCCCTCCCAGGCCGGATCTGAACCCGTCCGCCTCACAGCGGACGCCCCAGGGCCCGGCCACCCTCCCTCCCCGGCCGGGTCCTGGGTCGGGGAGAGCGAAGCGACGCAGCGTCAGCTGACGCTGACGATCGGCAGTCTCAGCGCTGCCGGGGCGGACGCCGGGACCGCCGGGTGGTTCGGGGCGACCGGGGCAAGGCGCTCGTAGTCGGCGCCGATGGCGGGTCGGGGGTCGGCCTCGCCCTTGTTGGGCCAGAACGACATCGCCCGCTCGGCCTGGGCGGTGATGGTCAGCGAGGGGTTCACTCCCAGGTTGGCCGAGATCGCCGAGCCGTCGGTGACGTGCAGGCCCTCGTAGCCGTAGACCCGCTGGTAGGGGTCGACCACGCCGGTCTCCGGGCTCTCGCCGATCGCGCAGCCGCCGATGAAGTGGGCGGTCATCGGCATGTTGAACGGCTCGCCGATGGAGCCTCCCGCCGTACCGCCCATGATCGTGGCCATCTTGCGGACGACCTTGTTGGCGATCGGGATCCAGGTCGGGTTGGGCTGGCCGTGGCCCTGGCGCGAGGTGATCCGCCACTTCTTGGTGCCGGGGATCCGCTTGGGGTAGGTGGTGATCGAGTTGTCCAACGTCTGCATCACCAGGGCGATGACGGTGCGCTCGGACCAGTGCTTGACGTCGTAGAGGTTGGCGACGTTCTTGCGCTCGGTCCACATCTCCTTCAGCCAGGTCTGCCAGCGTGGGCCGGGACCGTCGCCGTCGGTGAGCACCGTCTGCATCAGCGCCATCAGGTTGCTGCCCTTGCCGTAGCGCACCGGCTCGACATGGGTGTCCGCGTCGGGGTGGAACGACGAGGTGATCGCTACGCCGTAGCTGTAGTCGACCGCCTGGTCCGGCGCGATGGCGCCCAGGATCGACTCGGAGTTGGTCCGGGACAGGAACCCGAGGCGGTCGGAGAGCTCCGGCAGGTGCCCGTCGGCCTTCATCTTGTGCAGCAGCTTCTGGGTGCCGATCGCGGCGGCCGCGAAGATGACCTGCTCGGCGGTGATCGTCCTGTGCGACCCCTTCGAGGGTCGCTTGGCCTTGGTGAACCGCAGGTCGACGTCGTAGCCGCCGTCGGCGCCGGGCGCGACCCGGGTGACCGTGGTCAGCGGCATCACCTTGGCCCCGCGCTGCTCGGCCAGGTAGAGGTAGTTCTTCACCAGGGTGTTCTTGGCGTTGTACTTGCAGCCCACCATGCAGTCACCGCAGGCGATGCACGTGTTGCGGTCGGGGCCCTCGCCACCGAAGAACGGGTCGGCGACCCGCTCGCCGCGACGGGTGTCCGGCTCGCCGAAGAACACGCCGACCGGGGTCGGGTGGAAGGTGTCGCCCACCCCGAGGTCGTTGGCGACCTTCTCCATCACGTCGTCGGACGGCGTCCGCAGCGGGTTCTCG
>JAOPYC010000011.1 GCA_025964795.1 Marmoricola sp. | reverse complement strand
GAGATCCGCCGCCTCGGGGCCCTGTCCGAGGACGAGCTCTACGTCGCGGCCAAGGAGCTGCAGGCGCCGTACGACCTGGTCACGGAGGTGGCGGCCAGCGGCCGGCTGCCCGTCGTGCTGTTCACGGCCGGTGGCATCGCCACCCCCGCGGACGCAGCGATGATGATGCAGCTCGGCGCCGAGGGCGTGTTCGTCGGCTCGGGCATCTTCAAGTCGGGCAACCCGGTCCAGCGCGCCGAGGCCATCGTCAAGGCGACCACCTTCTTCGACGACCCCGACGTCGTCGCGAAGGTCTCGCGCGGCCTCGGCGAGGCCATGGTGGGAATCAACGTCGAGGAGATCCCGCAGCCTCACCGGCTCGCCGACCGCGGCTGGTGAACCAGCCGTGAGTGCCCGGAATAGTTCTTTCGAGTCAATTGTCGGAAAAGACGGCATCTGTCCGCTTTTTGCTCCACCATGTTCCTTGCATCGCCTAGTGCGATCAACCCACCTAGTCCCGGTGGGGTGCCGCCGCGGGGGAGGCACCCCATCGGGACGTGTGCGTGGTCGGCGATGACCCGCCCACGGATCGGCGTCCTCGCCCTGCAGGGCGACGTGCGCGAGCATCTCGCGGCCCTGGGCTCGGTCGGTGCCGACGCGCTGGCCGTACGACGACCCGCGGAGCTGGAGTCCTGCGACGGCCTCGTCATCCCGGGCGGCGAGTCGACCACGATGGCCAAGCTGGCCCGCACCTTCGACCTGTTCGAGCCGCTGCAGAAGCGGATCGCGGGCGGGATGCCGGCGCTCGGGACGTGCGCGGGCATGATCCTGCTGGCCGACCGGGTCGAGGACGGCACGGCCGACCAGGAGACGCTCGGCGGGCTGGACATCACCGTCCGCCGCAACGCCTTCGGCCGCCAGGTCGACTCCTTCGAGGGGAACGTGGACTTCACCGGCCTCGACACCCCCGTCCACGGGATCTTCATCCGGGCGCCGTGGGTGGAGGCGACCGGACCGGACGTCGAGGTGCTCGCACGGGTTGGCGGTGGCGAGGCCGTGGGTAGGATCGTGGCCGTCCGGCAGGGGCCGTTGATGGCCACGTCCTTCCACCCCGAGGTGGGTGGTGACGTACGCGTCCACCGCCTCTTCCGCGACCTGGTAGCCGAACGTGCAACGGAAGGGAAGAGCTGATGTCAGGCCACTCCAAGTGGGCGACGACCAAGCACAAGAAGGCCATCATCGACTCCCGTCGCGGCAAGATGTTCGCGAAGCTCGTCAAGAACATCGAGGTCGCCGCCCGGATGGGCGGTGGCGACGTCACCGGCAACCCCACGCTCTACGACGCCATCCAGAAGGCCAAGAAGTCGTCGGTCCCCAACGACAACATCGACCGCGCGGTGAAGCGCGGGTCGGGTGCCGAGGCAGGTGGGGCGGACTATCTCACGATCATGTACGAGGGCTACGGACCCAACGGCGTCGCCTTCCTGATCGAGTGCCTCACCGACAACAAGAACCGGGCCGCCATGGAGGTCCGCACCGCGATGAACCGCAACGGCGGCTCGCTGGCCGACCCCGGGTCGGTGTCCTACATGTTCAACCGCAAGGGCGTGGTGATCGTGCCCACCGACCAGGAGGGCAAGAAGGTCAGTGAGGACGACGTCCTCGAGGCCACGCTCGACGCCGGTGCCGAGGACGTCAACGACCTGGGCGAGTCGTTCGAGATCGTGAGCGAGCCGACTGACCTGGTCGCCGTACGCACCGCACTGCAGGCGGCCGGGGTCGACTACGACTCGGCCGACGCGTCGTTCGTGCCGAGCATGCACGTCGAGCTCGACGAGGAGAGCGCCGGCAAGGTCTTTCGGCTGGTCGAGGCGCTCGAGGACCTCGACGACGTGCAGAACGTGTTCGCCAACTTCGACGTCTCCGACGACGTGATGGCGGCCCTGGACGCCTGACCCGGCGCGTCGCAACCGGACACCGGGGGGCCGCGCGGCTAGCGTGGTGCGAACAGGTGTTCGGACGACCGAGGAGGTCCCATGCGCGTGCTCGGCATCGACCCCGGGCTCACCCGCTGCGGGGTCGGGGTGGTCGAGGGGTCCATCGGCCGGCCGCTGTCGCTGGTCGACGTCGGGGTGGTCCGCACGGACGCGCAGCTGCCGATCGCCCAGCGCCTCTGCCTGATCGAGGCCGGTCTCGAGGAGTGGCTCGACGCCACCCGCCCGGACGCCGTGGCCGTCGAGCGGGTGTTCAGCCAGCACAACGTCAAGACGGTGATGGGCACCGCCCAGGCGAGCGGCATCGCGCTCCTCGTGGCGGCGCGCCGGGGCCTCCCGGTCGCGCTGCACACGCCGAGCGAGGTCAAGGCGTCGGTGACCGGCAGCGGGCGGGCCGACAAGGCCCAGGTCGGGGCCATGGTCACGCGCCTGCTCCGCCTCCCCCAGATGCCCCGGCCGGCCGACGCCGCCGACGCCCTGGCCCTGGCCATC
Organism: Marmoricola sp.; assembly: GCA_025964795.1. Taxonomy (GTDB): domain Bacteria; phylum Actinomycetota; class Actinomycetes; order Propionibacteriales; family Nocardioidaceae; genus Marmoricola. The sequence goes on along the minus strand of JAOPYC010000011.1, from coordinate 37,885 downwards.
TGCCACATCTGGCGCGGCGGGGCGAGCAACCGGCTGGAGGCCGCCGTCTCAGCGCACACCGCCGCCAGTCGAGCCACCCACGGAACGGGAGCACGTCCATGATCGCCTTCGTCCGGGGCCGGGTCGCGGCCGTCGGCCTGACGTCCACGGTCCTGGAGGTCGGCGGGGTCGGCCTCGAGCTGCAGTGCACCCCCGACACCATCGCGGCGCTCCGGCTCGGTGCCGAGGCCACCCTGCCGACCAGCATGGTCGTGCGCGAGGACTCGTTGACCCTGTTCGGGTTCGCCGACGAGGACGAGAAGCAGATGTTCGAGCTCGTCCAGACCGCGAGCGGGGTCGGCCCCAAGCTCGCCCAGGCGATGCTGGCCGTGCTCCGGCCGGAGGTGCTCCGGCGGGCCGTGAGCAGTGACGACGTGAAGACGCTGACCACGGTGCCCGGCATCGGCCAGAAGGGTGCGCAGCGCATCATCCTCGAGCTGCGTGACCGGATCGGCGCCCCGACCGTGTCCCTCCAGCAGCCCCGCCAGGGCGCACCCGCGGTCAGCGACTGGCAGACCCAGGTGCAGGCCGGCCTGGTGGGCCTCGGCTGGTCGGCCAAGGAGGCCGACCAGGCCGTCGGCTGGGTGACCCCGGAGGCCGAGCAGATGGACACCCCCGACGTCGCCACGCTGCTGCGGGCCGCCCTGCGCACCCTGAGCAAGGCCTGACCCCGGTGGACGAGACCGAGCTCGAGGCCGCGGAGCTGGCCTACATGACCTCACGCCCGCTGACGGCCGCCGACGCCGACGGCGACGAGCGGGTCATCGAGGCGGCGCTGCGGCCCCGCACCCTCGACGAGGTCGTCGGCCAGGAGCGGGTCCGCGAGCAGCTGTCCCTCCTGCTGGAGGCCGCGCGGCGGCGCGAGCGGGTGCCGGACCACGTCCTGATGAGTGGTCCCCCCGGCCTCGGCAAGACCACGCTGGCGATGATCATCGCCGCCGAGATGAGCTCGCCGCTGCGCCTGACCAGCGGCCCGGCGATCACGCACGCGGGGGACCTCGCCGCGATCCTGTCCGGCCTCAACGAGGGCGACGTGCTCTTCGTCGACGAGATCCACCGGATGTCGCGCCCCGCCGAGGAGATGCTGTACATGGCGATGGAGGACTTCCGGGTCGACGTCGTGATCGGCAAGGGGCCAGGCGCCACGGCGATCCCGCTCGAGATCCCGCCGTTCACGTTGGTCGGCGCCACCACGCGCGCCGGCCTGCTGCCCAGCCCGCTGCGCGACCGGTTCGGCTTCACCGCGCGGCTCGAGTTCTACGAGCCCGCCGACCTCGAGCTCATCGTGCACCGCTCCGCCGGGCTGCTGGGCGTCGAGCTCCAGCCCGACGGCGCTCGGGAGATCTCGCTGCGCTCCCGGGGGACCCCCCGGATCGCCAACCGGCTGCTGCGCCGGGTGCGCGACTACGCCCAGGTGCGGGCCGACGGGGTCGTCACCCGTGGTCTCGCCCGGGCGGCCCTCGAGCTGTTCGAGGTGGACGAGTCCGGCCTCGACCGGCTCGACCGGGCGGTCCTCGACGTCCTCTGCCGCCGGTTCGCCGGAGGTCCCGTGGGGGTCAGCACGCTGGCCGTCGGGGTGGGGGAGGAGCGCGAGACCGTCGAGGAGGTGGCCGAGCCCTTCCTGGTCCGCCAGGGGCTGCTGGCCCGCACCTCGCGAGGCCGCGTCGCCACCCCCGCAGCCTGGGCACATCTCGGCCTGACACCGCCTGTCGGAGCGGGAGGAGACGACCCGATACTGTTCGGGTCGGAGTCAGACTGAGCCGGTGACGGCCGTTACACTTCACGTTCGGTGCCGTCAATGCGGTCGCGCTCGAGCCTGATCAGGCCGAGCGGCGGATGCGGGGCACCCCAGACCTGTTGCCTTCCCTTGGAGTTGTGTGTCGTGCCTGCCTACGCGCAGTTGCTCGTGATCGTCGTGGCCATGATCGCTTTCTGGGCCATCGTCATGCGACCGGCCCGGACCCAGCAGAGAAGGGTCGAGCAGCTGCAAAGCGAGCTCGAGGTCGGCCAGGAGGTCGTACTCTCAGCGGGGATCTTCGGCACCATTCGCGCGTTGAGCGAGGGGAAGGTCGAGATCGAGGTGGCTCCCGGGACCGTGCTCACGGTCGCCCGCCAGGTCGTCGTACGACGCGTGGACGAGCTCGAGGCTCCGGACGCCATCGCGGAGTCCGACCCGCCCAAGACCGAGGACTGAGGAGACACATCACCGTGGCGAAGAAGACGCTCCGCCCCGTGCGCACGTTGGTCATCTTCGGACTGACGATCGTCGTGCTCTACGGGCTCGCCGCACTCGGCCAGACCTGGAAGCCACGCCTGGGGCTCGACCTCGAGGGCGGCACCCGGATCACCCTGACCGCGGTCACCACCCAGAGCGGCGCGGTCACCGCGTCCAAGCTGAAGGAGGCGGCGGGCATCGTCGACTCCCGGGTGAACGGCAGCGGGGTGTCCGAGGCCGAGGTCTCCACCCAGGGCAACCGCAACATCATCGTGGAGATCCCGGGCAAGAACGCCTCGGCCCTCGTCGACCAGGTCAAGCGGACCGCCCAGCTGCGGTTCCGCCTGGTGGCCGGGTCGCCGCAGCCCGGCACGCCCGCGGCCCAGTCCAGCCCCTCGACCTCGCCGATCCCGTCGCCGCCCAGCTCGGCGACCAGTCCGTCGGCCAGCCCGTCGACCAAGTCCGGCGCCCAGAAGAAGACGCCCGAGGTGGGCAAGGCCTCGCCCTCGGCCTCCCCGAAGGGACGCCCCGCGCCGTTCGCGAAGCCGAAGGCGGCCACCACGCCCAGCCCCACGGCCCCGGCGGCGTCGGCGGTCCCCTCGCAACCCCCGGCGACCGAGACCCCCGAGGTCACCCAGAAGGGCGCCTCGGTCAAGGACCCGCTGGCGTGGAGCGCGAACCCCGGGGTCGAGTGGCTGACTAAGTTCTCCACGTTCACCTGCCCGACCAGCAAGTCCAACGCGGCGCCGGTCGCCGACGACCCCCACCAGCCGCTGATCGCGTGCGACGACCAGGGCCAGAAGCTGCTGATGTCGAAGGCGATCATCGAGGGCACCGAGCTGAAGTCGGCCTCCTACGGGATCCCGCAGAACAGCACCAGCTATGCGGTGAACCTGGCCTTCAAGAGCAGCGCCCGCAAGACGTTCGCCGACTTCTCCACCGCGCTCAACCAGAACAACGGCCTGTTCGCCATCGTCCTCGACGGCAAGGTCGTCTCCTACGCCGGAGTCAACGAGCCGATCCTGGACGGCAACGCCCAGATCACCGGCAGCTTCAAGGAGTCCGAGGCCCGCTCGCTCGCCAACTCCCTGAAGTACGGCGCCCTCCCGCTGAAGTTCGACAGCACGGTCGAGACCATCGGCCCCTCCCTGGCGGGTGACCAGCTCTCCGCGGGGATCTTCGCCGGCGTCATCGGCCTGGCGATCGTGATGCTCTACTGCCTGCTCTACTACCGCGGCCTGGGCCTGGTCGTGATCGCGTCCCTGGTCATCGCCGCCGTGATCACCTACGGCACGGTGCTGGTGCTCGCGAAGGCGGCGGGCTTCACGCTGACGCTGCCCGGGATCGCCGGCCTGATCGTCGCGGTCGGGATCACGGCCGACTCGTTCATCGTCTACTTCGAGCGAATACGCGACGAGATGCGCGACGGCCGATCGATGCGGGTCGCCGTGGAGACGGGCTGGGCCCGGGCCCGGAACACCTGCCTGGCCGCGGACGCCGTCTCGATCCTGGCGGCGGTCGTGCTCTACATCTTCGCCATCGGCGTGGTCCGCGGGTTCGCCTTCGCCCTCGGCATCAGCACGCTCATCGACATCGTGGTGTTCTTCTACTTCACCAAGCCGATGATGACGCTGCTCGCCCGTCGCCGGTTCTTCAACGGCGGTGCCCGCTTCTCCGGGCTGTCCAAGGAGACCCTCGGCATCGACGAGGGCCACCACAACCTGGCCGGAGGGCGAGCCTGATGGGCAAGATGAGCAGGCTCGGCAACGCCCTCTACGAGGGCGACGTGTCGATCGACTTCGTCGGCCGCAAGTGGCTCTGGTACGCCATCTCCGGCCTGATCGTGGTCCTCGCGGTGGGGGGTCTCTACTTCAAGGGCCTCAACCTCGGCATCGAGTTCGAGGGCGGCGTGGAGTACCAGATCAGCCTCCCGGCCGACCAGGTCACCCAGGCCAACGTCGATGTCGTGCGCGACGCCGTGGCCAAGACCGGCATCGACGCCGCCGCCTCGCCCATCGTGAACACGTCGGGCAAGTCCATCCGGGTGCAGACCGAGGTGCTCTCCAACGCCGAGGCCCTCAAGGTGACGAGCGCGATCGCCGACTCCCTCAACGTGGACTCGGCCAAGTCCATCTCCGCCCAGGACGTGGGCGCGAGCTGGGGTGAGCAGGTCGCCAAGCGGGCGCTGACCGGTCTCGGGGTCTTCCTGGTGCTGGTGGTGCTGTTCATCTGGGCCTACTTCCGGGAGTGGAAGATGTCCGCGGCCGCGATCGTCGCGCTGGCCCACGACATCGTGATCACGGTCGGGGTCTACGCGCTCTCCGGCTTCGAGGTCACCCCGGCCACCGTCACCGGGCTGCTGACCATCCTCGGTTTCTCGCTCTACGACACCGTGGTCGTCTTCGACAAGGTGCGCGAGAACACCCGCAACCTCCGGCAGAGCCGCAGGACGTACGCCGAGCTGGCCAACCTCGCGATCAACCAGACGCTGGTGCGCTCGATCAACACCTCGATCGTCGCCCTGCTGCCGGTCGGCGCGCTGCTCTACGTCGGCGTCGCGTCGCTGGGCTCCGGTGCGCTCAAGGACCTGTCCCTGTCCCTGTTCGTGGGCATGGCGGCCGGTGCCTACTCCTCGATCTTCATCGCCACCCCGCTCGCCGTACAGCTGAAGGCCGGCGAGAAGGAGATCACCCAGCAGGACGCGCGAGCCAAGGCCCGTCGCCGCCGCGACGTGGACCGCTACGCCGAGGTGCCCTCCTTCTCCGAGGACCTGCCCGTGCGCGACGCCCCGGAGGGCTTCGAGACCGACGAGGACGGCCACGTCGAGGAGCGGGTGGTCCCCGTCAAGGCGCCGCCGCGCCGGCCCGAGGCGTCCGGCACGGGCCGCGTCGTACCCGAGACCAGGGCGCCGCTGCGCGACTCCGGTGCCGCCAAGCGGGCGCAGCCGAAGCGCGAGCCGCGCTCCAAGCGCGGCAAGTGATGGGCACTGATCCGGCCGGGCTGAGCGCGCTGATCGCCTCGCTGATCCGCGACATCCCCGACTTCCCCAAGCCCGGGGTCACCTTCAAGGACATCACCCCGCTGCTCGACGACCACGCTGCCTTCACGGCCGTGGTCGGTGCCCTGGCGGACGCGGGCCGGGACGAGCACGGCCAGGTCCTGGTCGACAAGGTCGTCGGGATGGAGGCGCGCGGGTTCATCCTCGCGGCTCCGGTGGCCCTCGCCCTGGGCGTCGGCTTCGTGCCGGTGCGCAAGCCGGGCAAGCTGCCGTGGGAGACCAGGGCGGTCAGCTATGAGCTGGAGTACGGCGAGGAGACCCTCGAGATCCACACCGACGCACTGGCGGCGGGGGAGCGGGTCCTGGTCGTCGACGACGTCCTGGCCACCGGTGGCACCGCCAGGGCCACCGCCCAGCTCATCGAGGGGCCCGGCGCCGTCGTGCACGCCCTCGCGGTGATGCTGGAGCTCAGCTTCCTGCCGGGCCGCGAGACCATCGGCGGCATGCCGCTGACGGTCCTGCACACGGTTTAATCGTCAACGGTTCCGTCGGCACCTAGACTGGAGACGTTGTCTCGTGGGCGGAGGGAGGTGCCATGGCTGAGGACCGCATCGTGGCCGAGTCCGCGCCCAAAACCGCCCCGGTCGGCACGCCGCCCCCCGCGGCGCCGGCGCCCGCACCCGAGCGCTCACCCACCCTCACCGGGCGGGGCGTCCGGGCCCGGCTGGCCCGGATCGGCACCAGCAAGCAGACCGCCAACCCGGTGCTGGAGCCGCTCTTCCGGACCGTGCGAGCCAACCACCCGAAGGCCGACCTGGCGCTGATCGAGCGCGCCTATGACGTGGCCGAGAAGCACCACCGCGCCCAGATGCGCAAGAGCGGCGACCCCTACATCACCCACCCGCTGGCCGTGACCACGATCCTGGCCGACATCGGCATGACCGAGCCGACCCTGGTGGCGGCCCTGCTGCACGACACGGTCGAGGACACGGCGTACACCCTCGACGAGCTGCGCCGCGACTTCGGCGACGAGGTGGCCGCACTGGTCGACGGCGTCACCAAGCTCGACAAGGTGAAGTACGGCGACTCGGCGCAGGCCGAGACGATCCGCAAGATGGTCGTGGCGATGAGCCGCGACATCCGGGTGCTGGTGATCAAGCTCGCGGACCGGCTGCACAACATGCGCACGCTGCGCTACGTCAAGCAGGAGACGCAGGAGCGCAAGTCGCGCGAGACGCTGGAGATCTACGCCCCGCTGGCGCACCGCCTGGGCATGAACACGCTCAAGTGGGAGCTCGAGGACCTCGCGTTCGCCACGATGCACCCCAAGATCTACGACGAGATCGTCCGGCTGGTCGCCGAGCGCGCGCCGTCGCGCGACCAGTTCCTGGCGCAGGTGATCAGCCAGGTGGAGACCGACCTGCGCACCGGCAAGATCAACGCCCGCGTCACCGGCCGGCCCAAGCACTACTACTCGATCTACCAGAAGATGATCCACGGCGGCCGGGAGTTCTCCGACATCTACGACCTGGTCGGCATCCGGATCCTGGTGGACAACGACCAGGACTGCTACGGCGTCCTCGGCGTGCTGCACAACCGTTGGAACCCCCTTCCCGGGCGGTTCAAGGACTACGTCGCGATGCCGAAGTTCAACATGTACCAGTCGCTGCACACCACGGTCATCGGCCCGTCCGGCAAGCCGGTCGAGATGCAGATCCGCACCGTCGGGATGCACCGTCGCGCGGAGTACGGCGTCGCCGCCCACTGGAAGTACAAGGAGGACTCGCGCAACGGGGTCGACACCGACCAGTCCGCCAACGAGTCCGACATGACGTGGCTGCGCCAGCTGCTCGACTGGCAGAACGAGGTCGACGACCCGGGTGAGTTCCTGGACTCGCTGCGCTTCGAGATCAACAGCGCCGAGGTGTTCGTGTTCACCCCGCGCGGGGACGTGATCGGGCTGCCGATCGGGTCGACCCCCGTGGACTTCGCCTACTCCATCCACACCGAGGTCGGGCACCACACCATCGGCGCACGGGTCAACGGGCGGCTGGTGCCCTTGGAGTCCGAGCTCGAGCACGGAGACGTCGTCGAGGTGTTCACCTCGAAGTCGCCCAACGCCGGGCCGACCCGCGACTGGCTGACCTTCGTCAAGTCCCCGCGGGCCCGCAGCAAGATCCGGCACTGGTTCACCAAGGAGCGGCGCGAGGAGGCGATCGAGCACGGCAAGGAGCAGATCGGCAAGCTCCTGCGCAAGGAGGGTCTCCCGCTCAAGCGGGTGATGACCCACGAGTCGATGACCCAGGTCGCCAACGACCTCAAGGTCCCCGACGTCACCGCGCTCTACGCGGCGGTGGGCGAGGGCAACCTGGGCGCGCAGACCGTCGTACGCAAGGTCATCGAGGTCTCCGGCGGCAACGACGGCGCCGCCGAGGACCTCGCCGAGGCCGTCACCATCACCCGACCGCGTCGTCGTGGTCAGGCGGCCCAGGACTCCGGAGTCGTGGTCAAGGGCGCCACCGACGTGCTGGTCAAGCTGGCGCGGTGCTGCACGCCCGTGCCGGGCGACGACATCCTCGGCTTCGTCACGCGCGGCGACGGCATCTCCGTGCACCGCCGCGACTGCACCAACGCGACCCAGCTGCTCAGCCAGCCCGAGCGGCTGGCCGAGGTGGAGTGGGCGCCGAGCTCACAGTCGACGTTCCTGGTGCAGATCATGGTCGAGGCCCTCGACCGCGCCCGGCTGCTCTCCGACATCACCATGGTGCTCTCCGACCAGCACGTGAACATCCTGTCCGCGAGCCTGACCACCAACCGCGACCGGGTCGCGAAGACCCGGTTCACCTTCGAGATGGGCGACCCGAAGCATCTCGGCGCCATCCTCAAGGCGGTCCGGCTGGTCGGCGGCGTCTTCGACGCCTACCGCGTCACCCAGTAGTCCCGCCCGGCCGGCGGGTCAGCTGAAGTCCTGGGCGGCCCGGCGGGCCATCTCCAGGAACTGCTGGCGCGAGGCGAGGTTCTCCTCGTGCTCCTTGATCCGGCGCTGGTCGCCCTCGGCGCGGGCCTTCTCGAGGTCGGTCTCGATCTTGGCGATCGCGCGCTCGAGCTGACCCAGCATGTCGTCGGCGCGGGCGGACTTCTCCGGGTCGCTGCGCTTCCACTGGTCGTCCTCGAGCGAGCGGATGGCCTGCTCGACCTTGCGGATCCGGGCCTCGAGGGGCTTGATGTCGTCCCGGGGCACCTTGCCGGCGGCGTCCCAGCGCTCGCTGAGGTCGCGGAAGGCGCGCTTCGCCGCCTCCAGGTCGGTGACCGGCAGCAGTGCCTCGGCCTCGACGAGCAGCGCGCGCTTCTTCTCGGCGTTCTCGGCGAACTCCTTGTCCTGCTCCGCGTTGGCGGCGTCCCGGGCTCCGAAGAACGCGTCCTGGGCCGTGCGGAAGCGCTGCCACAGGGCCTCCTCGACGTCGCGGGGGGCGGCCCCCGCCGCCTTCCAGTCCTGCATCAGCGACCGGTAGCGGGTCGAGGTCGGGCCCCAGTCGGTCGAGCCGCTCAGCGACTCGGCCTCCTTGAGCAGCCGCTCCTTGATGATCCGGGCGCTCTCGCGAGTCTCCTGGAGCTCGGCGAAGTGCGTCTTGCGCCGGCGCGTGTACGCCGTGCGGGCGCCGGAGAACCGGTGCCACAGCTCGTCGTCGCTCTTCTTGTCGAGCCGGGGGAGCGCCTTCCACTCCTCGAGCAGGTCGCGCAGCCGGTTGACGCCGTTGCGCCAGTCCTTGCCCAGGGAGATCTTCTCGGCCTCGCCGACGATCTGCTCCTTGCGCGCCCGGGACTCGTCGAGGCGACGGGCGCGCTCCTCGCGGCGCTTGGTGCGCTGCAGGCCGAGCAGGGGACGCAGGGCGTCCAGCCGGGCGCTGAGCCCGGCGATGTCGCCGACCGCGTTGGCCTCGGCGATCTGCCCCGCCACCCGCTTGATCGACTCGGTGGCCTCGTCGGGGGTGAGCGCCTCGGCCCGGACCCGCTGCTCGAGCAGCTGCACCTCGAACTCGAGGGCGTCGAAACGGCGCGTGAAGAAGGCGAGGGCCTCCTCAGGCGTGCCCTCGGGGTACTGGCCCACGACGCGCTCGCCCTCGGCGGTGCGCAGGTAGACGGTGCCGTCGTCCTCGACCCGGCCCCAGGTGGCGGCCTCGGGGTTCGCCGGCGCCGAGGCGGCGGGCCCGGCCGGTGGGGCAGGGCGAGGTGGGGGACCTGGCTTGCCGGGACGGATCTGCGGACCCTCGACGGGGGAGTTGCCCTGCGCGGTCACGTTGCTACACCTGCTTCTGCGTCGTTTGGTGGTGCGTCCAGCGTGGCCTCATCGTACGCATGCCCGAGGCAATCGACCGGGACAGTAGGCTGGCCGAGGTCCATTCCAGTCCCATACCCCAGAACCAGGAGACGTCACCGTGCTGATCGCAGGCTTCCCGGCCGGACCGTGGGGCACCAACTGCTACGTCGCGGCGACCGGTCCCGGCACGGAGTGCGTGGTGATCGACCCGGGCAAGGACTCCGCCGAGGGCGTCGACCAGATCGTGCGTGAGCACAAGCTCAAGCCGGTCGCGGTCCTGGTGACCCACGGCCACGTCGACCACATGTGGTGCGTCGCCCCCGTCGCCGGCACGTACGACGCGACCGCCTGGATCCACCCGCGTGACCGGCACCTGCTGGCCGACCCGATGGCGGGGATGTCGGCCGAGACCACGGCGATGATGCTGGGCGGCAAGTACGAGTTCGCCGAGCCCGACCGCGTCGAGGAGCTCACCGACCTGCAGACCGTCGAGCTGGCGGGCCTGAGCTTCGTCGTGGACCACGCGCCGGGTCACACCGAGGGCTCGGTCACCTTCCGCACGCCGTACGAGGAGACCGACGTCTCAGAGCTGATGTTCTCCGGAGACCTGCTCTTCGCGGGCTCCATCGGCCGCACCGACCTGCCGGGCGGCGACCACCCGACGATGCTGCGCAGCCTCCGGGACAAGGTGCTCACCCTTGCTGACGACATCGTCGTCCTGCCCGGCCACGGCGAGCAGACCAGCATCGGCCGCGAGCGGGCCACCAACCCGTTCCTGCTCGACCTGCTGGACGACGACGCCAGCGGCCACACCAGCCCGGTCACGCGAGGTCTCTAGATGGCCCGCCCCACCCCGCTCAGCGGGTTCCCCGAGCTGCTGCCCGCCCAGCGCCACGTCGAGCAGCAGGTGCTGGCCAGTCTGGCCGCCACCTTCGAGCTGCACGGCTTCGCCAACGTCGAGACCCGTGCCGTCGAGCCGCTCGACCAGCTGCTGCGCAAGGGCGAGACCTCCAAGGAGGTCTACGTGCTGCGCCGGATCCACGACACCGAGGGCGACGCGGGCATGGGCCTGCACTTCGACCTGACCGTGCCGTTCGCGCGCTACGTCCTGGAGAACGCCGGCAGGCTGGAGTTCCCGTTCCGCCGCTACCAGATCCAGAAGGTGTGGCGCGGCGAGCGGCCCCAGGAGGGCCGCTTCCGCGAGTTCACCCAGGCCGACATCGACGTCATCGGCCGCGACACGCTGGCCTTCCACCACGACGTCGAGGTCGCGCGCGTCATGCTGGACGCCCTCGGCTCGCTGGCCGACCCCGGGTCGATCGGGCTGCCGGGGTTCCGGCTCCAGGTGAACAACCGCAAGCTGATCCAGGGCTTCTACACCGGCTTGGGTGTCACCGACACCGACGCGGTGATGCGGGCGGTCGACAAGCTCGACAAGTACCCGGAGGACCGGGTCGGGGCGCTCCTGGTGCAAGACGCCGGCCTGACGCCGGAACAGGCGGAGAGCTGCCTGGCCCTGGCCCGGATCAGCGCCCCCGACAGCTCCTTCGTCGAGCAGGTCCGCGCGCTCGGCGTGCACCACGAGCTGCTCGACGAGGGGCTCACCGAGCTGGCCGCCGTGATCGAGGGCTGCGCACCGCTGGTCACCGACCGCGTCCGGATCGTCGCCGACCTCAAGATCGCCCGCGGGCTCGACTACTACACGGGCACGGTCTTCGAGACCCGGCTGGACGGCTACGAGAGCCTCGGCTCGATCTGCTCCGGCGGCCGGTACGACGCCCTCGCCACCGACGGCCGCACCACCTACCCCGGGGTGGGCATCTCCCTGGGCGTCAGCCGCGTCCTGGTGCCGCTGCTCGGCAAGGGCGTCGTCGAGGCCGACCGGTCGGTGCCGAGCGCGGTCCTGGTCGCCGTCGTCGACGAGGAGTCCCGCGCGGCCAGTGACGCCCTGGCCGGGCAGCTCCGCGCCAACGGCGTGCCGTGCGAGGTCGCTCCGGCGGCCCAGAAGTTCGGGCGCCAGATCCGCCACGCCGAGCGGCGTGGCATCCCCTACGTCCTCTTTCCCGGAGTCGCCGACCAGGCGCCCGAGGTCAAGGACATCCGCAGCGGCGACCAGACCGCTGTGGACCCCGCCACGTGGACGCCGCCGGTCGAGGACCTGCACCCACGTGTCCGACGCAACCCTCAGGAGCAACTGTGATCCGCACCCACGAGGCCGGCGACCTGCGCCCGGCGCACGTCGACACCGAAGTCATCCTCGCCGGCTGGGTGGCGCGACGTCGTGACCACGGGGGGGTGGCGTTCATCGACCTCCGCGAGGCCAGCGGGGTGGTCCAGGTCGTCATCCGCGACGAGGCGGTGGCCCACAACCTGCGCAGCGAGTATTGCCTGAAGATCACCGGCACCGTGCAGCTCCGCCCCGAGGGCAACCAGAACCCCAACCTGCCCACCGGCGAGATCGAGGTGATCGCCACCGACGTCGTCGTGCTCAATCCGTCTGCCCCGCTCCCGTTCCCGATCGACGACACCCCGTCGCCGGGTGGGGGCTCGGTCGGCGAGGAGGCGCGCCTCAAGCACCGCTACCTCGACCTACGTCGCAGCGGACCCAACGCCGCCCTGCGCCTGCGCAGCAAGGTCAACAAGGCGGCGCGCGAGGTGCTGGACGACGAGGGGTTCGTCGAGATCGAGACCCCGACGCTGACCCGCTCCACGCCCGAGGGCGCTCGCGACTTCCTGGTCCCAGCCCGACTGCAGCCCGGCAGCTGGTACGCCCTGCCGCAGAGCCCACAGCTGTTCAAGCAGCTGCTGATGGTCGCCGGCATGGAGCGATACTACCAGATCGCGCGCTGCTACCGCGACGAGGACTTCCGCGCCGACCGGCAGCCGGAGTTCACCCAGCTCGACGTCGAGATGAGCTTCGTCGAGCAGGACGACGTGATCGCCCTGACCGAGAGGATCCTGGTCGCGCTGTGGTCGCTGATCGGCCACGACGTGCCGACGCCGCTGCCCCGCCTCACCTACTCCGAGGCGATGTCCCGGTTCGGCTCCGACAAGCCCGACCTGCGGATGGGGCTGGAGCTGGTCGAGTGCACCGACTTCTTCGCCGACACCCCGTTCCGCGTCTTCCAGTCGGAGTACGTCGGAGCCGTGGTCATGCCCGGAGGCGCCGGCCAGCCCCGCAAGCAGCTCGACGCCTGGCAGGAGTGGGCCAAGCAGCGCGGAGCCCGTGGGCTGGCCTACCTGCTGGTCAAGGAGGACGGCGAGCTGACCGGGCCCGTCGCCAAGAACATCAGCGACGAGGAGCGGGCCGGCATCGCCGCCCACGTGGGAGCCCAGCCGGGTGACTGCATCTTCTTCGCCGCGGGTCCCGCCAAGCCCAGCCGGGCCCTGCTCGGCGCCGCCCGCCTCGAGATCGGCCGGCGCGGAGGTCTCATCGACGAGAGCGCCTGGAGCTTCGTCTGGGTCGTCGACGCGCCGCTCTTCGAGCCGGCTGCCGACGCGACCGCGGCCGGCGACGTCGCCGTTGGCGGCGGCGCCTGGACGGCGGTGCACCACGCCTTCACCAGCCCCAAGGACCTCGACACCTTCGACCAGGACCCCGGCAACGCCCTGGCCTGGGCCTACGACATCGTCTGCAACGGCAACGAGATCGGCGGCGGCTCCATCCGGATCCACCGCAGCGACGTCCAGAAGCGCGTGTTCGCGCTGATGGGGCTCGACGAGGCGGCCGCCCAGGAGAAGTTCGGGTTCCTGCTCGACGCCTTCGCCTTCGGCGCGCCGCCCCACGGCGGCATCGCCTTCGGGTGGGACCGGATCTGTGCCCTGCTCAGCGGCGCGGACTCCATCCGCGAGGTGATCGCGTTCCCGAAGAGCGGGGGCGGCTACGACCCGCTGACGGCCGCTCCGGCCCCCATCTCGGCCGAGCAGCGCAAGGAGGCTGGCGTGGATTTCCGGCCCAAGACCGCAAATTCTCCGTCGACAGTGCCCACTGGATCGGCAGATTCCGGGTCTGTGTCCGAGATACCGGATCTGTAACGAAACCAGCGGGGGGACTACCGTGCATTGAAGCGCCCCCCGCTCGTTCCTAGGGTGAGCGGGTCCGACCGCCGGTCGGTACCCGAGGAGGAAACTCATGAAGAACACAAGACGTCGTGTGACGCTCTTGGCGGCGGTCTCGGTGACCGCCATCATCACCGCCGCCTGCGGCGCGGGGGAGTCGGGCGGCGGGTCCACTGCCGACGAAGGCAAGCCCGTCAAGGGCGGCACCCTGAACATGCTCGGCGTCGGTGACGTCGACTACATGGACCCGAACATCTCCTACTACTCCGGTGGCTACCTCGGCCTCCGCCTGTGGAGCCGGCAGCTGTTCACGTTCGCCGCCAAGAAGGGCGCGACCGACAAGCCGGCCCTCGACCTGGCCGCGGACTTCCCGACCACCGACAACGGCGGCATCAGCGCTGACGGCAAGACCGTCACCATCAAGATGCGCGACGACGTCAAGTGGAACACCACGCCGGCGCGCCCGATCACGGCTCAGGACTTCGTGCGCGGCGTGAAGCGCACCTGCAACCCGATCCAGCCCTTCGGTGGCACCACCGACTTCGACTTCCTCTTCGAGGGCTACAAGAAGTTCTGCGCCGACTTCGTCGCGCCGTACTCCGCGGACGGTGCCAAGCCGGCCACGCCCGCCGACATCGCGAAGTACATCGAGAACACCCCGCTGCCCGGCGTCGAGGCCAAGGACGCCACCACGATCGTCTTCCACCTGACCCAGCCCGCCGCGCAGATGGTGGACATGCTCACCCTGCCGGCGTTCTCGCCCGCGCCGGTCGAGGTCCTGAAGTACGCCCCGGGCAGCACCGAGCTCGGCCAGCACCAGATCTCCGACGGTCCCTACAAGATCGACTCCTACCAGCCGACGAAGTCGATCTCGTTCTCGCGCAACCCCAACTGGGACGCGTCGACGGACCCGATCCGCAAGGCGTACGTCGACAAGGTCGAGGTCAACGAGACCGGTCAGCAGGAGAGCATCCAGCAGCAGCTGGAGGCCGACACCCCTGAGGCCGACATGGCCTGGGACACCTTCCCGCCGCCGACCACGGTCCCCGGCCTGATCAAGAAGAAGGACCCCAACCTCAGCATCGGTGACACGTCGTCGAGCAACCCCTACGTGATCTACAACTTCGCCTCGCCGAACAACAACAAGCTGATGTCCAACCTGAAGTTCCGCCAGGCCCTCAGCTACGCCCTGAACCGCGACAACCTGGTCCAGGTGCTCGGTGGCAAGGAGGTCAACGCGCCGCTCACGCACGTGCTCCCCAAGGGCATCGACGGCTCGCAGGACTACGACCCCTACAAGAACAACCTGGACAAGGCCAAGTCGCTGATGAAGGAAGCCGGCGTGACCGGCAACATCACGCTGAAGTTCCTCTACCGCAACGAGTCCGAGGGCAGCAGCAAGAGCTTCCAGACGATCCAGCAGGACCTGTCCAAGGTCGGCATCACGATCAAGGGCGTCCCGGCCAGCAACGCCGACTTCTACACCAAGTACCTCCAGGTGCCGAAGCAGGCGCGTGACGGCGTGTGGGACCTCTCGCTCGCCGGCTGGGGCTCGGACTGGTACGGCAACGCCGCGTTGACCTACTTCCGGCCGCTGTTCTACGGCAAGCCGTCGTTCCCGCCCAACGGCTCGAACTTCGGTCTCTACGACAGCTCCAAGGCCAACGACCTGATCGACCAGGCGACCGCTGCTCCGGACGCGGCCGACGCGCTCAAGCTCTGGGCCGAGGCCGACAAGCAGGTCATGGACGACGCTGCCTTCTTCCCGATCACCAACCCGAAGACCGCCAACTACAAGGCATCGCACCTGCACAACGCGGTGTACATGGAGGCGTTCCAGCAGTTCGACCCGGCCAACGTCTGGATCGACAAGGACAAGCAGGAGAAGTAGCAAACCCATGGCTCTGCTCGAAGTGAACGACCTGCACGTGCGTTTCAACACCGACGACGGTGTCGTGCACGCCGTGCGAGGCGTCTCCTTCGAGGTGGAGCAAGGGAAGACCCTCGGCATCGTGGGTGAGTCCGGCAGTGGCAAGAGCGTCGCGACGCAGACCATCACCGGACTCACCCGCGGTGCCAGGATCGAGGGCACCGCCATGTTCGAGGGGATCGACCTGCTCGCTGCCACGCCCGAGGAGCTCAGGTCGGTCCGCGGGGTGAAGATCGGCATGATCTTCCAGGACCCGCTGACCAGCCTGCACCCGGCGTACAAGGTCGGCTGGCAGATCGAGGAGATGATCCGCGCCCACCAGGACGAGGGTCGCAAGAAGGCCCGCGCCCGGGCGGTGGAGCTCCTCAGCCTGGTGGGGATCCCGAACGCGAAGACGCGGGTGGACGACTACCCCCACCAGTTCTCGGGCGGCATGCGCCAGCGCGTGATGATCGCGATGGCGATGGCGCTCAACCCCGCACTGCTGATCGCCGACGAGCCCACCACGGCGCTGGACGTCACGGTCCAGGCGCAGGTGCTCGACGTCATGCGCAAGGTGCAGGAGGAGTTCGGCACCGCCATCGTGCTGATCACCCACGACCTCGGCGTGATCGCTGAGATGGCCGACGACGTGATCGTGATGTACGCCGGTCGGGTCATGGAGAAGGCGCCGCGACGCGACCTCTTCTACGCCAACCACCACCCCTACACCGAGGGGCTGCTGGCCTCGCTGCCGCAGCGCAACTCCTCCGGCGGACGGCTGCTCCCGATCAAGGGGTCCCCGCCCAGCATGATCAACCCGCCGCAGGGCTGTCCGTTCGCCCCGCGGTGTCCCTACGTGTTCAACCGCTGCGTCGAGGAGACCCCGGCCCTGGTCCCGGTCTTCCGCCGGGAGGACCACCTCTCCGCCTGCTTCCTCTCCGGCCACCAGGCGGAGCGTGAGCAGGGCAAGGAGCAGATGCGCGTGGCCCTCCTCGAGGAGGCACAGCTCGAGTCCGCCCGGCTCGAGTCCGCCAAGCTGGAAGGCATCGCATGATCTCGGACTCCACCGAGCCGCTGCTCAGGGCCGAGAACGTGGTCAAGCACTTCCCCGTCCGCAGCTCCAGCCTGTTCACCCGTGAGAAGCAGTTCCTCCGGGCCGTCGACGGGGTCAGCCTCGAGGTCTACCCGGGGGAGACCCTTGGCCTCGTCGGCGAGACCGGCTGTGGCAAGTCCACCCTCGCGCGCTGCCTGACCCGGCTCTACGACCTCACCGACGGCACCGTCGAGTTCGAGGGTCGCGACATCAGCAAGCTCTCGCGCAACGAGATGCGCCCGCTGCGCCGCGAGATGCAGATGGTGTTCCAGGACCCCTACGGCTCGCTGAACCCCCGACGCCGGGTCGGCTCGATCATCGGCGACGCCTTCCAGATCCACAAGATCGACAACGCCAGCGGGCAGAAGCGCCGCGTGCAGGAGCTGATGGAGCTCGTCGGCCTCAACCCCGAGCACTACAACCGCTTCCCGGCCGAGTTCTCCGGCGGCCAGCGACAGCGCATCGGCGTGGCCCGGGCACTGGCGCTCAAGCCCAAGATCATCGTGTGTGACGAGCCGGTGTCGGCGCTGGACGTCTCGGTCCAGGCGCAGGTGCTCAACCTGCTCGACGACCTGCAGCGCGAGTTCGGGCTGACCTACATCTTCATCAGCCACGACCTCTCCGTGGTCCGCCACGTGAGCGACCGGATCGCGGTGATGTACCTCGGCAAGGTCGTGGAGACCGCGCCTGCCGAGGAGCTCTTCGAGACCAGCCGGCACCCCTACACGCGCTCCCTGCTCTCCGCGCTGCCGCCGGCCGACCCGGACGCCGCCCTGGAGCGCGAGCGCATCGTCCTCGTCGGTGAGATCCCCTCGCCGATCTTCCCGCCGACGGGCTGCCGGTTCCACACCCGCTGCCCGAAGGCCCAGCTCGACTGCGCCGAGATCGACCCACCGGTCGTCCCGGCGTTCGACGACCCGGCCAACCACCAGATGGCCTGCCTGCACCCGCTGCGTCGCGACGACGAGCTGTCGGAGTACACCCCCGAGGTGGAGGACAGCGAGATCTTCGTCCACGAGGGCATCGCGGACCCGGCCTTCGGCTCGCCGACCGACACCCTCGAGGAGCCCAAGCCATGACCGTCCACAACGTGGAGCCCACGGACTCAGTCGCAGAGCCGGACGAGCCCACCCCCGTGGCCGGCGAGCCCATCGAGGGCCGCGGTCCCTGGGCGCTCGCCTGGCGTCGCCTGCGCAAGGACAAGGTGGCCCTGGTCTCGCTGGCGGTCATCGTGCTGATCCTGCTGGCGGCGGTGTGCGCCCCGTTGTTCGCCCACGTCACCGGTCACCCGCCGAACACGCAGTACCGCCAGTCCGGCCTCGACGAGAGCGGCCTGCCGGTGGCGCCCAACAGCGAGTTCTGGTTGGGCACCGACGACCTCGGGCGCGACATCCTCGTCCGGATCGCCTACGGCGCCCGCGTGTCCTTGGGCATCGGCCTGATCGCCACGATCCTGACGGTGACGCTCGGTGTGGTCATCGGGCTCGCCGCGGGCTACTTCGGTGGCTGGGTCGACACGGTGCTGGCGCGCCTGATCGACGTCGTGCTCTCGATGCCGTTCCTGCTCGTGGCCATCTCGCTGGTCTCGATCCTCGGTCCGAGCATGCTGATCGCGGTGCTGGTGATCGCCTTCTTCAGCTGGGCCTCGGTGGCGCGCATCGTGCGTGGGCAGGTGCTCTCCATCAAGGAGCGCGAGTTCATCGAGGGCGCCCGCTCGCTGGGCGCCAGCAACACCCGGATCATGTTCGTCGACATCCTGCCCAACGTGCTGGCGCCGGTGATCATCTACGCCAGCCTGCTGATCCCGGTCGTGATCCTCACCCAGGCGGCACTGTCGTTCCTGGGCCTGGGCATCCAGCCGCCGACGCCCGACTGGGGCGGCATGATCAGCAACGCCCAGGGCGTCTACCAGGTGGCCTGGTGGTACCTCGCCTTCCCCAGCCTCGCGCTGGTGATCACGACCGTCGCCTTCAACCTGCTCGGCGACGGCGTCCGCGATGCCGTCGACCCGCGCATCGACCGTCTCCTGGCGAAGTGAGAGGCCGACCGTGCTCAAGTTCCTGATCCGGCGCGTCCTCACCGGTGCGCTCGTCCTGTGGATCATCTCCATGCTGGTGTTCGCACTGTTCTTCGCCGTGCCCAACAACGTGGCCCGCCAGATGGCCGGCCACAACGCCACGCCCACCACGATCAAGCTGATCAACCAGCGGCTCGGGCTGGACCAGCCGCTGTGGGAGCAGTACGGCAAGTTCATCTGGAACGCGCTGCACGGCGACCTGGGCGAGGACTACTACTACCAGCTCCCGGTGACCCACGTGATCGCCGAGGCGCTGCCGATCACGCTCTCCGTGGTGGTGGGCGCCTCGATCATCTGGCTGCTCCTGGGGGTCAGCAGCGGCGTGCTCTCCGCGGTGCGTCCGCGGTCCTTCATCGACCGCCTCGTCACCGTGCTCGCCCTGTTCTTCTACTCGGTGCCGTCGTTCGTCCTGGGCCTGACGCTGCTGTTCGTCTTCTACTACAAGCTGACCATCGCCGGCTTCGCGATCTTCCCTGCCGGTGGCTACAAACCGCTCTCGGACGGGCTGAACCAGTGGTTCTTCCACATGATCCTGCCGTGGATCACCCTGGCGATGATCTCGGCCGCGACGTACACCCGGCTGACGCGCGGGTCGATGCTCGAGGTGCTGGGGGAGGACTACATCAAGACGGCGCGCGCCAAGGGGATCTCCGAGCGCCGGGTGATCTACCGCCACGGGCTGCGCAGCGCGCTCACCCCCGTGGTGACCCAGTTCGGCATCGACGTCGCCACGCTCATCGGCGGGGCGGTGATCACCGAGACGGTGTTCAGCCTGCCGGGGGTCGGCTACCAGTCGATCAAGGCGATCCGCAACCAGGACCTGCCGTTGATCCTCGGCGTGGTGCTGGTGGCCTCGGTGGCGGTCGTGGTGGCCAACATCCTGGTCGACCTGCTCTACGCCGTGCTGGACCCACGGGTGCGGCTGTCCTGACCACGCGTGGTCCGGGCTGCGTGCCGACGACCTAGGCTCACGGCATGGACGGCCTCTTCGCGTACGACGGATCCGGGGAGTCGCGCGACCCCTCGTCGGCCGGCACGCTGGCCGGCAACACGCACGACTCGGCCCCGCTCGCCGTACGCATGCGCCCCCGGGACCTGGACGAGCTGGTCGGGCAGCAGCACCTGCTCGCTCCCGGGGCCCCGCTGCGACGGCTGGTCGAGGGCGACCAGTCGATGGCGCTGCTGCTCTGGGGTCCACCGGGAACGGGCAAGACCACCATCGCCGCGATCGTCTCGGGCCAGACCAACCGCCACTTCGTGGAGGTCTCGGCCGTCTCGGCGGGCGTCAAGGAGGTCCGGGCCTCGATCGACACGGCCCGCAACCGGCTCGTCAAGACCGGCCAGGAGACGGTGCTGTTCGTCGACGAGGTGCACCGGTTCAGCAAGGCGCAGCAGGACGCCCTCCTTCCCGGTGTCGAGAACCGCTGGGTGACGCTGGTCGCCGCGACCACCGAGAACCCGTTCTTCTCCGTGATCTCCCCGCTGCTCTCGCGGTCGCTGCTGCTGACCCTCGAGCCGCTC
The DNA here is from genome assembly GCA_025964795.1 of Marmoricola sp. GTDB lineage: Bacteria > Actinomycetota > Actinomycetes > Propionibacteriales > Nocardioidaceae > Marmoricola. The sequence continues at coordinate 17,653 of JAOPYC010000011.1, read as the reverse complement.
ACCGACGACGACGTCCGTGGGGTGATCGAGCGGGCCCTGACCGACCCGCGCGGGCTGGACTCCCAGGTGACCCTGGAGGAGGACGCGCTGGACCACCTCGTCCGGCTGGCCGGTGGGGACGCCCGCCGCTCGCTGACCTACCTCGAGGCGGCAGCCGGGGCAGCCCTGTCGCAGGGGCTGGACACGGTCGACCTGACCACCACGGAGACCGCCGTCGACCGGGCGGCCGTCCGCTACGACCGCCAGGGCGACCAGCACTACGACGTGACCAGCGCCTTCATCAAGTCGATCCGCGGCTCGGACGCCGACGCCGCGCTGCACTACCTGGCCCGGATGGTGGAGGCTGGCGAGGACCCGCGGTTCATCGCCCGGCGCCTGGTGGTCCTGGCCAGCGAGGACATCGGGTTGGCGGATCCGACCGCCCTGACCACCGCGGTGGCGGCGGCCCAGGCCGTCCAGCTGATCGGGATGCCCGAGGGGCGGCTGAACCTCGCCCAGGCCACGATCGCGCTGGCCCTGGCGCCCAAGTCCAACGCCGTGATCAAGGGCATCGACGCCGCCAGCGCGGACGTCCGGGCCGGCAAGATCGGCTCCGTGCCGCCCCACCTGCGCGACGCGCACTACGGCGGGTCGAAGAGGCTCGGCCACGGCCAGGGCTACCAGTACTCCCACGACTCGCCCTTCGGCATCGCCGAGCAGCAGTACGCCCCGGACGTCGTCCTCGACGCCGAGTACTACCGGCCGACCAACCTGGGTGCGGAGGGCGCGCTGAAGGAGCGGTGGGAGCGGATCAGGCGCCTGATCCGCGGCAGGTAGGGTCGGGCACCATGGAAACGCCCGTCCTGCTCGCCGGTGCCGCGGCCGTGCTGCTGCTCGTGGTCGCCGGTGTGGTCGCGATGGCCCTCCGGGGCCGCGCGAGGTCTCGCCGCGACCTCGTGGAGGCCAGGTCGGAGATCGCCGAGCTGCGCGCCCGGCTGGACGCGCTCACCGAGCAGCTGGAGCGCCAGTCCGCCGCGATGATCCGGGTCGACGACCCGGCGTACGTCATCACCGACGCGGGCGCCCCGCGGCTCGAGCCGAGCATCCCCGACCGGGTGGTGCTCACCGCCACCGTGGGTGAGCCCCTCCTCAAGGTGGTCGCCTTCGGGCACGGCCTGCGCCGGGCGCTGTCCGCGGAGTCACGGAACCGGATCGGCTTCGAGGTGCGCCGGGAGGTACGCCGGGCCCGCAAGCAGCGCCGCCGCGAGACGAAGGACGCCTGGCGGCGGACGCAGGCCGAGGGCCGCGCCGCGTGAGGGTCCGTCGATGAACAGGAGCTTCTGGTTCGTGGCCGGGGCGGGCGCCGGCGTCTACGCGATGGTCAGGGCACGCCGTGCGGCCGAGGTGCTCACGCCCGAGGGCCTGCGCGACCGGATGGCCGGCCTGGGCCTGGGCGCGCACCTGTTCGCCGAGGAGCTGCGGGCGGGGATGGACGAGAAGGAAACCGAGTTGCGCGAGCGGCTCGGCTGGACGCTTGATGGACCGAGGGCGCTCGCGGGCTCCTCGCCCACCGACAGCACTGAGATGGAGACCCGCTAGTCATGGACACCGCCGAGATCCGCCGTCGCTTCCTCGCGCACTTCGAGGCGGCCGGCCACCAGGCTGTGCCCTCGGCGTCGCTGCTGGTCCCGGACCCGAACCTGCTGTTCGTCAACGCGGGCATGGTGCCGTTCAAGCCTTACTTCCTGGGGCAGGAGACGCCGCCGTTCAACCGGGCGGTCAGCGTCCAGAAGTGCGTGCGCACCCCGGACATCGAGGACGTCGGCAAGACCACCCGGCACGGCACCTTCTTCGAGATGTGCGGCAACTTCAGCTTCGGCGACTACTTCAAGCAGGGCGCGATCGAGTTCGCGTGGGACCTGGTCACCAAGCCGCTGGCCGACGGGGGCTGGGGCCTGGAGGAGAGCCGGCTCTACCCCAGCGTCTACGAGGACGACCCCGAGGCGGTCGCGCTGTGGAAGCAGGTCACCGGCCTGCCCGACGAGCGGATCATCCGGCTCGGCAAGAGCGAGAACTACTGGTCGATGGGCGTGCCCGGCCCCGGGGGCCCGTGCTCGGAGATCCTCTACGACCGCGGCCCGGCGTACGGCGCGGACGGAGACTTCAGCGCCGAGGACCGCTACCTGGAGATCTGGAACCTGGTCTTCATGCAGGACGAGCTCAGCGCCGTCCGCAGCAAGGAGGACTTCGACATCTCCGGGAAGCTGCCGAAGCAGAACATCGACACCGGCATGGGCCTGGAGCGCGTGGCGTTCCTGCTGCAGGACAAGCCGAACATGTACGAGATCGACGTGATGTTCCCGGTCATCGCCAAGGCCGAGGAGCTCACCGGGCGCCGCTACGGCGCCAACCCTCAGGACGACGTGCGCTTCCGCGTCGTGGCCGACCACATCCGCAGCTCGATGATGCTGATCGGCGACGGCGTGACGCCGGGCAACGAGGGACGCGGCTACGTGCTGCGCCGCCTGCTGCGCCGCGCGATCCGGTCGATGCGCCTGCTCGGCACCGAGGACAAGGTGCTCCCCGAGCTGATGCCGGTCAGCCGCGACAAGATGGCCGAGACCTACACCGACCTGGTGCGCGACTGGGGGCGGATCTCCACGGTGGCTTTCGCCGAGGAGGACGCGTTCCGCTCGACCCTGCGCTCGGGCACCACGATCTTCGACACCGCGGCCGCGGACCTGAAGAAGTCGGGCTCCACGACGCTGTCGGGCGACCGCGCGTTCGCCCTCCATGACACCTACGGCTTCCCGATCGACCTGACCCTCGAGATGGCTGCCGAGCAGGGCCTGTCCGTCGACGAGGAGGGCTTCCGGCGACTGATGGGCGAGCAGCGCCAGCGCGCCAAGGCCGACGCCAAGGCGAAGAAGGGCCAGCACCGCGACGCGACCGCCTACCGCTCGGTGGTCGACGCGATGGGCGCGCCGGTGAGCTTCACCGGCTACGAGAGGGTCGTCGACGAGGGCACCGTGCGCGGCATCGTCACCCCAGACGGCGCGGTCGCCGCGGCCGGGGCCGGCGACGAGATCGAGCTGGTGCTCGACCGCACCCCGTTCTACGCCGAGGGCGGTGGCCAGCTCGCCGACCAGGGCGTCATCGAGCTCGACAACGGCGCGCGCCTGCAGGTGCTCGACGTGCAGTCCCCGATCACCGGGCTGATCGTGCACCAGGCCAAGGTGCTCTCCGGCGAGGTCACGGTCGGCGCGCACGCGCAGTCGGTCGTCGACCTCGGTCGCCGGCAGTCGATCTCCCGCGCGCACACCGCCACGCACATGGTGCACAAGGCGTTCCGGGAGGCGCTCGGCGAGACCGCCACGCAGGCCGGCTCGGAGAACGCGCCGGGCCGGTTCCGGTTCGACTTCTCCGCGAGCGGCTCGGTGCCGGGCTCGGTGATGAACGACGTCGAGGCCCGGGTCAACGAGGTGATCCTCGACGACCTCGCCGTGGAGGCCGAGGTGATGAGCCAGGCCGACGCCGTGAAGTCCGGGGCGATGGCCCTGTTCGGCGAGAAGTACGGCGACCGGGTGCGTGTCGTCTCGGTCGGTGACTGGGCCCGCGAGCTGTGCGGTGGCACGCACGCCGGCAGCTCCGGCAAGCTCGGGGTGATCAAGCTCCTCGGTGAGTCCTCGATCGGCTCCGGCGTACGACGGGTGGAGGCGCTGGTCGGCAGCGACGCCTACCAGTTCCTGGCCCGCGAGCACGTGCTCGTAGCCCAGCTCTCCGAGACCCTGAAGGTCCGACCCGAGCAGCTGCCCGAGCGCGTCAACGACATCGTCGAGAAGCTCCGCACCGCGGAGAAGGAGATCGAGAAGGTCCGGCTCGCCTCCCTGCTGGCCGCGGCGGGCACCCTGGCCGCGCAGGCCGAGGACATCGGCGGCGTGGCCTTCGTCGGCCACGAGGCGGCCGGCGCCGGCGGCGGGGACGTGCGCACGCTCGCGCTCGACGTGCGCAACCGGATCCCGTCGGAGCGCGCCGGCGTCGCCGCGATCATCGGCGCCGCCAACGGCAAGCCGTCGGTGGTGGTCGCCGTCAACGAGGCCGGCCGCGCCGCCGGCATCTCCGCCAACACGCTCGTCCGAGCGGCCTCCGAGGTGCTGGGGGGCAAGGGTGGCGGCAAGGACGACGTCGCGCAGGGTGGCGGCTCGGACGCGAGCAGGACCGGTGAGGCGATGGCGGCGATCAGGCAGGCCCTGGTCACCGGTCAGGCGGGTCGCTGAGCCCGGATGGACCAGTCCCAGCCTGCTGGCCTGTCCGGCGTGCGCCTCGGCATCGATCCCGGCGACGTCCGGATCGGGGTCGCCAGCAGCGACCCGTCTGGCATCCTCGCGACGCCGGTGGAGACCGTGCAGCGCGGCGTGGGCGACTTGCACCGGATCGCAGCGCTCGTCGAGGAGCTCGGAGCGGTTCGGATCTATGTCGGACTTCCCCGTTCGATGTCCGGGGGAGAAGGCCCGGCGGCCGGTAAGGTTCGAGCGTTCGCGCGTGATTTGTCCACCCGGGTCCAGCCCGTGCCGGTCAGGTTGTGCGACGAGCGCCTGAGCACGGTGACCGCCGAGGGGCAGTTGCGTGCGCAGGGCCGCAAGGGCAAGAAGCGCCGTGCGGTGGTCGACCAGGCCGCCGCTGTCGTCATCTTGCAGGGAGCCCTCGAGCGGGAACGGCAGACAGGCGCCTACGCAGGGGAGTCGGTGCCGCCCGAGGACACGAGCGACTAGGACGGATGCGTTGAGCCAGATCGGCTTTGGCCCGAGGGACGAACCGGATCCAGACGACCGCTTCGAGGACGAGGACGAGTACGACGACGTACCCCTCGAGGAGGAGCCGGCCCCGCGACGTTCGCGGCGCGGACGTGGCTGCCTGCCGGTCCTGCTGGTGCTCGTGGTGCTTCTCGGCGGCGCGTGGTTCGGCGGCCGCTGGGCCTACGACCAGATCCACACCCGGCTGGCGCCCGCACCCGACTACGCGGGTCCCGGCAGCGGGTCGGTGCTCTACCAGGTCCGGTCCGGGGCCTCCTCGACGCAGATCGGGCGTGACCTCAAGGCGGCCGACGTCGTCAAGAGCGTCGACGCCTTCACCGAGGCCGCGAAGAAGAACACCAAGTCGCTGGACATCCAGGTCGGCTACTACCAGCTGAAGAAGCAGATGAAGGCCGACCAGGCCCTCAACGTGCTGGTCGACCCGGCCAACCTGCTGCAGAGCCTGGTCGTCGTCCCCGAGGGTGCGCGGGTGCAGCAGATCGTGAAGACCATCGTGGCCAAGACCGACATCCCGAAGAAGGCGGTCACCGCCGCGCTGGCGAACCCGAAGGCCATCGGGCTGCCGGCGGAGGCCAAGGGCAACCCGGAGGGATTCCTGTTCCCGGCGACCTACCAGGTCCCGCCGAAGCAGACGGCCGTCGGGCTGATCCGGCAGATGGTGGCCAAGAGCGTCGCCGTGCAGCAGGACCTCGACCTCGCCGCCAAGGCCAGCGCGGTCAACCTCACCGCGGAGCAGGTGCTGACGGTGGCGAGCATCCTGGAGTACGAGGCCAACCGGTCCGAGGACTACCCCAAGGTGGCGCGGGTGCTCTACAACCGGCTGAACAAGGGGATGAAGCTCCAGCTCGACTCCACCGTCTCCTACATCAGCCAGCGCAAGGGCGACGTCTTCACCACTGCGGCTGAGCGGGCCAACCCGTCGCTCTACAACACCTATGTGCACACCGGCCTGCCGCCGGGCCCGATCGGCTCGCCCGGCGAGGAGACGATCAAGGCGACCCTGTCCCCGGCCAAGGGCACCTGGCTGTTCTTCGTCCCCGACTACGCGGCGAAGACCACGCGCTTCTCCACGACCCTGGCCGAGCACCAGAAGTGGGTCGACAAGCTGCGGGAGTACTGCCGGACCAGCGATGCCTGCTGAGGGTCGCGGCTGATGCGCTGCGCCGTCCTCGGCACACCGATCGCCCACTCGCTGTCCCCGGCGCTGCACAGCGCGGCGTACGCCCACCTGGGGCTGGACTGGACCTACGACGGCGTGCTGGTGGACTCGGCAGGGCTCGCGGACTTCCTGGACGGGCTGGACGAGACGTGGCGGGGGTTGTCCCTGACGATGCCGCTCAAGCGGGTCGTGGTGCCGATGGTGGACACGCTCGACGACTGGTCGCGGCTGTCGGGCGTGGCCAACACGGTCGTGCTCGAGGCAGGCAGGCGGCTGGGCTTCAACACCGACATCCCCGGGGCCATCGCCGCGGTGCTCGAGCGGCTGCCGCGGCCTCCGTCGTCCGCGGTGGTGCTGGGTGGTGGAGCGACCGCGACCTCGGTGCTGCTGGCACTGGTCGAGCTGGGCTGCATGGAGGCCACGGTGCTCGTGCGTGACCCCGCACGCGCCGAGGAGACGGCCGCGGTGGTGGCCGCCCACCCGCGGGGCCCTTCGGTGTCGGTCGCGGCGCTCGGCGGGGCCGAGTCGCTGCGGGCGGACCTGGTCGTGTCCACCATCCCGGACGAGGCCCAGACCCCGGAGCTCCTGGCCGCCTGCGCCGGCGTACCGGCGGTGTTCGAGGTGGTCTACGACCCGTGGCCCACCCCGTTGGCCCGGGCCGCGCTGGACTCGGGTCGGCGGCTGGTCAGCGGCCTCGACCTGCTGGCCCACCAGGCCGTCCTGCAGATGGACCTGATGACCGGTCACGCCGTGCCCGTCGAGCTGGTCCGGGACGCGGGTCGTGCCGAGCTCGCGCGCCGGGCTGGGCACCAGTCGTGACCGAGGTGGTCTGCGCCGTCGTCTGCGCGGTCGTCTGCGCCCTGCTGGGCGCGTTCGCCCCGCTGGTGATCGCCCGCCTGCCCGAACCCGAGCCGACTCCCGAGCCGACTCCCGAGCCGACTCCCGAGCCCACGGCGCCGCCCCAGGAGGAGCGCCAGCTGTTCGAGCGCAGCCTGCCTCCGGCCCCGCCGAAGGAGCTCTACGCCGACATCGCAGCGCTGCCCCACCTCGCGGTGGGGCTGGCCGTCGCATCCGGCGTCGTCGGCGCCGCGGTCGGCCTGGCCCTGGGGTGGACGGGCGCGCTGCTCTACCTCGTCCCGTTCGTGGCCATCGGCGTGGTGCTGGTGCTGATCGACTGGCGTACGACGCTGCTGCCCAACGCGATCATCTTCCCGACCTACGGCCTGCTCGCCGTGCTGATCGGGCTGGCCGCCCTCGTCGACCGCGACCTGCACTCGCTCTACCGGGCGGGCTGGGGGTGGCTGGTGGTGGGCGGGCTGTTCGCGGTGCTGTGGTGGTTCCTCAACGCCTGGGGGTACGGCGACGTCCGCCTGGCCGGCCTGCTGGGTCCCGCGCTGGGCTACCTGGGCTGGTCGGAGATGCTCGTCGGCCTGGCCCTGATGTTCTTCCTGGGTGGCATCGGCGGTGCCGTGCTGGCCGTGGTCCGCCGCAGCGTGAAGGGGCGGATGCCGTTCGGCCCGGCGATGCTGCTCGGTGCGGCGGTCGCGGCGGTGGCGGGACCCGCGATCGCGCAAGGTCTCGGCTACTGACGCCACGGCCACCCGGCGCTGCCGTGCGTGAAACACTGGCGTCATGTTGCGCTGGCTCACGGCCGGGGAGTCCCACGGTCCCTCGCTCACTGCGATCCTGGAGGGTCTCCCTGCCCACGTGCAGGTGACGACCTCGGACATCGCCGACGCACTGGCCCGACGCCGCCTCGGCTACGGCCGCGGCGCCCGGATGAAGTTCGAGCAGGACGAGGTCGAGCTCACCGGCGGGGTCCGCCACGGCGAGACCCAGGGCGGCCCGGTCTCCATCGTCATCGGCAACACCGAGTGGCCCAAGTGGGAGCAGGTGATGTCGGCCGACCCGGTGGACCCGGTCGCTCTCGACGCCCTGGCCCGCAACGCCGCGCTCACCCGTCCCCGGCCCGGCCACGCCGACCTGGTCGGCATGCAGAAGTACGGCTTCCACGAGGCCCGCCCGATCCTGGAGCGCGCCTCGGCCCGCGAGACCGCCGCCCGGGTGGCGCTGGGCCGCGTCGCGTCCGCGTTCCTCGAGCAGGCGACCGGCGCCCGGATGGTCTCCCACGTGGTCGAGCTGGGTGGCGTTCCCGCCCCGGCCGGCTCGGTGCCCGGCGCGGACGACGTGGCCCGCCTCGACGCGGACCCCGTGCGCTGCCTGGACCCCGACGCCTCCAAGCTGATGGTCGAGCGGATCGACCAGGCGCACAAGGACGGCGACACCCTCGGCGGCGTCGTCGAGGTCGTGGTGCACGGGCTGCCGCCCGGTCTCGGCTCCCACGTCCACTGGGACCGCCGGCTCGACGCCCGCCTGGCCGGAGCACTGATGGGCATCCAGGCCATCAAGGGGGTCGAGGTCGGCGACGGGTTCGACCTCGCCGCGACTCCCGGCTCGCTGGCCCACGACGAGATCGTCAACGACGACGGCGTGATTCGGCGTACGTCGGGGAGGTCGGGGGGCACCGAGGGTGGCATGTCCACCGGCGAGGTGCTGCGCGTTCGCGCCGCGATGAAGCCGATCGCCACCGTCCCGCGGGCCCTGCGCACCGTCGACGTCGCCACCGGCGAGGCCACGGTGGCCCACCACCAGCGCTCCGACGTGTGCGCCGTCCCCGCCGCGGGGATCGTCGCCGAGGCGATGGTGGCGCTCGTCCTCGCCGACGCCGTGCTGGAGAAGTTCGGCGGAGACTCGGTGACCGAGACCCGGCGCAACGTGCAGACCTACCTGGACACGCTGAGGTTCCGTTGACGCAGCCGATCCGGCCGCGGCTCGTCCTGGTGGGTGCGATGGGCGCGGGGAAGACCACGGTCGGCCGCACGCTCGCCGAGGCCTGGGGGGTCGGGTTCCGCGACACCGACCTCGACATCGAGGGCCGGGAGGGGCGCTCGGTCTCCGACATCTTCGTCGACTCCGGTGAGGCCCACTTCCGCGGTCTCGAGCGCGAGGCCGTGGTCGCGGCCCTGTCGGGCCACGACGGCGTGCTCGCGCTGGGCGGCGGCGCGGTCCTCGACGAGTCGACGCGGGCGGCGCTGGCCGGGCACCGGGTGCTCTTCCTGCGGGTCGGGCTCTCGGACGCGGCCAAGCGCGTCGGCCTCGGCGTCTCGCGCCCGTTGCTGATGGGCAACGTCCGCGGCCGGATCAAGCAGCTGATCGACGAGCGCACGCCGCTCTACGAGTCCGTCGCCACGCTCGTCGTGGACACCGACGGGCTCGGGGTCGACGAGGTGGTCGAACAGGCTGCCGGCCTGGTCGAGGCGGCCGCTCGTGACTGACCGGATCCGGATCCACGTCGGCGGTGCCTCGCCGTACGACGTCGTCGTCGGGAACACCGTGCTCGACGAGCTGCCGGCGATGCTCGGCCCCGACGTACGCCGCGTCGCGGTCTGCCACTCCGCCGAGCTCGCCCACCTCGCCGACCGGGCGATCGACCGGCTCGACGACGGCATCGAGGTCCTGCGCCTGCCGCTGCCCGACGGCGAGTCGGCGAAGACCGCGGCCGTGGCCGTGGACGCCTGGGAGCGCCTCGGCGTCGCCGGTTTCACCCGCTCCGACGCGGTCGTCACGGTCGGTGGCGGCGCCACCACCGACATGGGCGGCTTCATCGCCGCCACCTGGCTCCGCGGTGTCCCCGTCGTGCACGTCCCCACCACCCTGCTGGGGATGGTCGACGCCGCCGTCGGCGGCAAGACCGGGATGAACACCGGCGCCGGCAAGAACCTCGTCGGCTCCTTCCACGAGCCGGCGGGCGTGGTCTGCGACCTCGACGTCCTGTCCGCGCTGCCGCACGCCGAGCTGGTCGCGGGCTTCGGCGAGGTCGTCAAGTGTGGCTTCATCGCCGACCCCGAGATCCTCACGATCATCGAGGCCTCGCCGGCGAAGGCGCTGCAGCCGCGCTCGCCCCAGCTCCGCGAGCTCGTCGAACGCGCCATCCGGGTCAAGGTCGGCGTCGTCGTCGAGGACCTCGAGGAGCGCGGTGGGGCGGACGGCCACCCCGGCCGTGAGGCGCTGAACTACGGGCACACCCTGGCGCACGCGGTGGAGAAGGGCACCGGATACCGGGTGCGGCACGGCGAGGCGGTCGCCCTCGGGATGGTGTTCGTGGCGGAGCTGGCGCGGCTGACCGGCCACCTCGACGACGAGACGGCCGCGAGGCACGCGGCGGTTCTCTCCTCGGTGGGGCTGCCGACGTCGCTCTCCGAGGCGGGCGTGGACCTGCCCTTCGAGGACGTGCTCGCGACGATGCGCCTCGACAAGAAGTCCCGCGGCGCCCAGCTCCGGTTCCTGGTGCTGGACGGGCTGGGCCGGCCCGTGATCCTGGCCGATCCCGACCAGGACGTGCTGCGGGCGGCGTACGACCACGTCAGAGGGGTGTCCTGATGAAGGTTCTCGTGCTCAACGGCCCCAACCTGGGCCGACTCGGCCGGCGGCAGCCGGAGATCTACGGCAGCACGACGTACGCCGACCTGGTCTCGCTGTGCCAGGAGTGGGGTGCGGCGGTCGGGCTGGACGTCGAGGTCCGGCAGACCAACCACGAGGGCGAGCTCCTCGACTGGCTCAACCGGGCCGCGGACGACGAGACCCCGGTGGTGCTGAACGCGGCGGCATGGACGCACTACTCGCTGGCGCTGTACGACGCCTGCGCCCAGCTCACCGCGCCCATGGTCGAGCTGCACATCAGCGACCCCAAGCAGCGGCCCGAGGAGTTCCGGCACCACTCGGTGGTGACGCCGCACGCGGCGACGGAGATCGTCGGGCAGGGCGTCGACGGCTACCGGCAGGCCCTGGAGTTCCTCGCCGGTCGGTGACCGCATGGACGCAGCCGGGGAAGGGTACGGAGCGACGGTGAGGAGATCCGGTGGCTGACGGCGTTGGCCTTCGGGCCCGGTCCGGGTCTTCCGATCTCGCCGAGCGCGCCCGAGCCTGCGCCGGTGACGTCTCCTCGTCGTTGGTCCTCGCGAAGGCGCTCGGCACCGAGCTGCCGCTGCCCGGTGGGGGTGACACGCTCACCCTGTGGGAGTCGCTGGCGACGCTGGGCGCCGTCGACCTGACCGTGGCCCGGGTGGTCGAGCCGCACCTCGACGCGGTGGCGATCCTCGCGCAGGCCGGGCTGAGTGTCCCGTGCGGGAGCACGTGGGGCGTCTACGCCGCCGAGGGCGGCCCCCGGTTGCACGCGACGAAGTCCGTCGACGGGTGGACCCTGAGCGGCACCAAGCCGTGGTGCTCGCTGGCCGACCGGGTCAGCCACGCCCTGGTCACGGCCTGGGTGGACGACTCGCGTCGGGGCCTGTTCTCGGTCGAGCTGGCCCATCCCGGCGTACGCCCGCTCGAGGGGGCGTGGGCCTCGCGCGGTCTGGCCGAGGTGCGGAGCACCGGGATCGAGCTCGAGGCCGTGCCGGCCTCGCCGGTGGGCGAGCCGGGGTGGTACCTCGACCGTCCCGGCTTCGCGTGGGGCGGGATCGGGGTCGCCGCGATCTGGTTCGGGGGGGCCGTGGCCGTGGGCCGCAGGCTCCGGGCCGCCGCGCTCCAGCGTGAGCCCGACCAGGTCGCGCTCGCGCACCTCGGTGCGGTCGACGTCGCGCTCACGCGAGCGCGGGCCGTGCTGATCGACGCTGTGGGGGTCGCCGACGGACCCGCGGTCGGCCGCGACGTCGCCGCGCTACTCGCGCTCCGGGTCCGCCACGTGGTCGCGGACACGGTCGAGGAGGTGCTGTCCCGCACGGCCCGAGCCCTCGGCCCGGCACCGCTCGCGCTGGAGGAGGAGCACGCCCGGCGGGTCGCGGACCTCATGCTCTACGTCCGGCAGCACCACGCCGAGCGGGACTCGGTCGCCCTCGGACGGGCGATCATGACCGACGGCGCAGAGGGGGAGTGGTCCTGGTGGTAGGTGCCGGCGAACCGCGGGCCTTCACCCACGTCGGCCCGGGAACTCCCGCGACCGGGTGGCAGGCACGCCCCGAGTGGACGGCCGGCGAGCCGCTCTCGCTGGCCGGCGTCACCCGGCTGGTCGTCGTGGCCGCGCACCCCGACGACGAGAGCCTCGGGGCCGGCGGCCTGATCGCGACGGCCACCCGCCTCGGGTTGCCGGTGGAGATCGTGTGCGCGACCGACGGTGAGGGCAGCCACCCCGACTCCCCGACGCGTACGCCGGAGGAGCTCGCCCTGGTCCGCGTGCACGAGGGGCGCTTGGCCGCCCACGAGCTGGGGGCCCCTGATCCACATCGATTGGGACTGCCCGACGGATCGGTCGCCGACCACCACGACGACCTCACCCGGCGGCTCGTCGAGCTCGTCGGCGACGGCCGCGGCGAGGTGATCGTGGCTCCGTGGCGGCACGACGGGCACCCCGACCACGAGGCCGCCGGCCGGGCGGCCGCGGCGGCCGCTCGTCGTACGGGTGCGGACCTGTGGGAGTACCCCGTGTGGTTCTGGCACTGGGGCGACCCCGCGGATGCGCCGTGGTCACGGCTGCACCCGTTCGGCCTCGACGAGCACGCCACCCACGCCAAGCTCGCGGCGATCGGCGCGCACGCCAGCCAGGTGGCGCCGCTGTCCGACCTCGAGGGCGACGGGATCCTCCTGTCCGCGGACCTGCTGGCGCACTTCGTCGACGGCCCGGAGCACTACCTGCGCACCGCCTCCGTGGACGCCCCCGACGACTCGCTGGACCGGCTGCACGAGGAGGAGCCGGACCCGTGGGGGGTGGAGACGCGGTGGTACGAGCAGCGCAAGCGCGACCTGCTGCTCGCCATGCTGCCGCGGGAGCGGTTCGGTCACGCGCTCGAGGTTGGTTCCTCGACCGGGGCCCTGGCCGAGGCGCTCAGCGGACGCTCCGATCGCGTGCTGGCCGTGGACCGGTCGCCGGCGGCGCTGGCCTCGGCGCGGGCGAGGTTCCAGTTCGAGGACCACGTCACCGTGCTCGAGCTGGACGTGCCGCACGAGTGGCCCGACGACCTCGTCTGCGACCTCGTGGTCGTCTCGGAGGTGGGCTACTTCCTGAGCCCGGCCGAGCTGGACGTGCTGGTGCAGCGGATCGCCGGGTCGCTCGCTCCCGACGGGGTCCTGGTGCTCTGCCACTGGCGCCACCGGGTGGAGGGCTGGGTGCTGGAGGCCGAGGACGTGCACCGGCGCTTCGAGGACTCCGGCCTGCCGCCCGTGCAGGCCACCTACCGGGACCAGGACGTCGAGATCCGGGTGCACGCCCCCCAGACCAGCTGGCCGGACCCGACCCGGTGACGAACGAGCACCGCATCGACGTCGTGCACGTCGTCATCCCTGCCCGCGACGAGGAGGCGTACCTCCCGCGGGCGCTTGCGTCGCTGGAGGCGGCCATGGCCGCCGTGCCATCCCCGCTGTCGGTCCGGGCCACCGTGGTGCTGGACTTGTGCACCGACGCCTCCCTGTCCGTGGTGTCGCGCTTCCCGTGGGTCGACGCGGTCTCGGTGTCGTGCGGGGTGGTCGGGCGAGTCCGGTCCCTCGGCGTCGACCGGGCCCGGGACGGCGCGACCGACCCGGGCGCGGTGTGGATCGCCTGCACCGACGCTGACACCGTCGTCCCGCCCTCGTGGCTGGTGGAACAGCTGGTCCTCGCCGCCCAGGGGAGGGAGCTCGTCGTCGGCACGGTGCGACCCGACTCCGTGGACCTGCCCCCGGACGTGCTCGCGGCGTGGGAGTCGCGCCACGAGCTGGGCGAGGGGCACACCCACGTCCACGGGGCCAACATGGGGTTCACCCTGGCGGCGTACGACCGGGTCGGGGGGTTCGAGCCGGTCAGCAGCGGCGAGGACGTCCGGCTGGTCGCTCGGCTCCAGCGAGCGGGGGTCGTCTGGAGCGCCACGGCCCGGACGCAGGTGGTGACGTCGGGGCGCCGCGTCGGCCGGGTGGCGGACGGGTTCTCGTCGTACCTGCTGGAGCTGACGCCCTAGCCGCCAGTCGGGTGCGCGCGAGCCGGGTCTCGTGCACGTTTCTCGGCTCCCGGTCAGGGCCTCGGTGTGCCCGCCGTCTCGTCGGCGGCGTTGGTCGGGCAGTCGGGGTTGGCGCAGACGCGCTCGTCGATGTTCGAGTCCCCGTCGCCCACCACGCCCTCGCCCACCGGGCCGTCGGTCCTACCGACAGGTGGATCTGAACGTCTTTCGAGCCGCACCTCGGATCCGCAGACGGCGCAGGGCTTGTTGTCGAAGTACATCGGCTGGGGTCCTGTCGTCGTCGGAAGCCTCCGCCTTCGAGTATACGAAGTACTTCGTCGGCAACTGTCCCGACTGAGCCGTCGCGCCGGGGTTCACCTGGCGAGGATGTGGATGGCGACGAGCTCGTCGTCGGCTGCTTTCGGGGGTGGGGGCGGTGGCGCTCATCCGGCGGGTGCCGGTGCGGTCGACCACATACATCGCTCCGTAGGGGTCACGCCACACGTAGATCCCGGGAAACGGTTGCCTCACTTCCCAGTTGCCGTGGGTCTTGATGCGGTGGTGGAAGGCGATCATCGGTCCGTAGTTCCCGATACGGGAGAGCTTCTCGCGGCCGCGCAGCGCTTGGCCGTCCAGGGGATGGTGTGGTCGTTCTGGACCTTGCGGGTGGTGTTGCTGGCGAACGGGAAGGTGTCGGCGGGTGTCATCAGGTGCACGGCCTGTTGATGTCGGGCGGGGATCTCGTAGGCGTCAACCGGGGTCTGGTTGAGGGGATCGAGGACCGGGGTGATCTTGAAGGAGCACCTCTCGCCCAGGTGCCGGCGGACCCACTCGGCGGTGACCGGCCCGACCTCCTCGGCCCTGGCGACCCTGGTGGCTTCGGAGTCGTCGGCGAGGTGGACGAACAGCCACACCGCGGGGAGGAGCTTGGTGGTGTCGAGGAGGTCGGCGAGGTCCGCTTCGCTGGTCGCGCTGGTCGAGACCGCGGTGTCGAACCGCTCGGGTTCGGGGGCCGTCTGGGCGTCGCTGTCGGTGAGGATCTGGTCGCGCAGCCGCCCGTAGGCGGCGAGGATCTTCACGGCCTGGGTGCGGTTGGCCAGGATCAGGCACGCCTTGACCCGGCGGGCGTCCAGCGGGTGTCGTCGCCCGTGGTGAGCAGGGCCTCGGCGAGGTAGGCGACGGTGGCGTCCGGGTCGGCGGCCGTGATCGCTGCCTCGACGAGGGTCTCGAACCGGGTCCAGGACATGCGTCCGTCGGCCGACGGTGCGATCCGGGCGTCGACGTAGGCGGCTTCCTCGACCGTCAGGCCGCGGGTCTTCTTGGCCACGAACCGCGCGTGCTGCTCGTCGACCTCCAACGCCCGGACCCGGGCCCAGAGGTGGGGCAGGCGGTGCTCGAGGTCGAGGACGTCGGCGACCAGCCGGCCGCCGGCGTACGCCGAGAGCTGCAACCGGGCGGCCAGCACGGCGGGGGCCGACTCCGCGACCAGCGGGGTGCCCTCGCCGCCGAGCCGGACGGGGCGTTGGCGTCCGGGGAGCCGAACTGTGATCGGGTCGACGGTGTCGGGGCTGTGTTGCTTGGCGAACTCCGAGACGAGCAGCAGGATCTCCGCGCTGGTGCGCCGGCGGTGCTGGTGCAGGGCATCGACCCGGTCGAGGAGGTCACCCTCGGGGAGGTCGTAACGGTCTTCCTGCATGACTCAAGCCAAGCACCGACCACTGACAGAACTCGGCGAGATTCCCCTTGTTTCGTGGGTGATCGGGAAAATAGTTGAGAAAGTCTTCGGCCGGCTTGTCTGGGGCTCGCCGCGGTTTCGAGACGGTCGCTGGCGCGCCCTCCTCAACGAGCGTGGGTGTGGAGCTTCTCGTCGAAGAAGGCGAGAACGCGGTCGACGCCTTCCTGCTGGCGCTGCTCGGTGAGGGTGGAGTGCTCGCGGCCCTCGAACTCGACCCTGATGAACGCGTCGCCGAGCTCGCGGGTAAGGGTCTCGAAGCGCTTGCCGACGGCGACGTCCTTCTTGAACCGCAGCCCCAACACCTGGCAGCCGGCGGCGGCGCGCTCCTTGACGACCCGGAGGTCCGACGGGCTCAGGTTGAGGTCACGCGAGCGCTTGGGGCTGACCGCGAACGGGGCCGAGGGCTGGGCGAGCACCGGGGCGACGACCGAGGTGTCCACCATCATGGCCAGCGCGAAGCCGCCGGTGAAGCACATGCCGAGCGCTCCGACACCCGGGCCGCCGAGGTCGTCGTGCAGCTCGCGAGCGAGGCTGCGCAGCCAGCCGGCGACGGGGGTGGTGACGCCCGTCGCGAGCTTGGTGAACTCGTTGCTCACGCAGACCTGGCCCACGGCGCCGGCGACCGACTTGCCGGACGTGGCCCGGCACGGGGTGCCGAACAGGGACGGCATCACGACGGTGTAGCCGGCCGCGACGACCTCCTCGCCGAACGCGATCACCGCCGGCGTCATGCCCGGGATCTCGTGGATCACGATGACGCCCGGACCCGTCCCCTTGCGGTACGTCGGATGGGTGACGCCGCCGAACGAGTGTTCGGCCAGGGTCCAGCTGTCGAGGAGAGTCATGCGGTGATCCTGCCAGCACCGGGGCCTGATCGGTCGGTGCCAGCGCGGTGTCCGGACCTCAGGGACGACGTGGAAGGATTCGCTGGTGAAGGCCTTCCGCTGTCGAGTCTGCGACAACCCGCTGCACTTCGAGAACTCCGTCTGCGTCCACTGCGGCACCCACCTCGGGTTCTCCCGGGAGGAGCGCACGATCGTCCCCGTGGACGACGAGGGGCGCTACCTCGACAACGGCGGCGAGGAGTGGCACGTCTGCCGCAACCTCCCCCTCTCCGGGTGCACCTGGCTGACCCAGGTCGAGCACGGCCAGTGCTTCGCCTGCAGCCTGACCCGCACCCGGCCCAACGACGAGGACGCCGTCGGCATCGCGAACTTCCCGGCCGCCGAGCGCGCCAAGCGGCACGTGATCTTCGAGCTCGACACCCTCGGGTTCCCGGTGGTGAGCAAGCACGCCGACCCCGAGAACGGGCTGGCCTTCGACCTGCTCAGCAGCGTCGAGGAGAACGTGGTCATCGGCCACGCCAACGGCCTGATCACCATCGACCTGGCAGAGAGCGACGCCGCCCACCGGATGCAGGTGCGCGAGAAGCTGGGCGAGCCCTACCGCACGATGCTGGGGCACTTCCGACACGAGATCGGCCACTACTACGAGTGGCAGCTGGTGCGTGACGACGTGCTCTTAGAGGAGTGCCGCGAGCTGTTCGGCGACGACTCCAAGGACTACCAGGGGGAGATCGATCGGCACTACGCCGAGGGTCCGCCGGCCGGGTGGGAGTCGTCGTACATCTCCAGTTACGCGACCATGCACCCCTTCGAGGACTTCGCCGAGACGTGGGCGCACTACCTGCACATCTGCGACACGATCCAGACGGCCTCGGAGTACGGCCTCGCCACCGTGGGAACGGTCGCGTCGTTCACGAACTTCAGCGACGTCGTCAAGGGCATCTGGGTCCCGCTCAGCGTGGCGCTGAACATGATCAACCGCAGCATGGGCCACGAGGACCTCTACCCGTTCGTCATCCCCAAGGGCGTCCTGGACAAGCTCGACTTCGTCGGGTCGCTCGCCTCGCGGCAGTAGCCCTCAGGCCAGGGTGAGCACGCAGTCGGCGAGCACCGGGGCGCCGTCGCGCTCGCCCTCGCCGCGGATCGTGGCCGAGACG
>JAOPYC010000002.1 GCA_025964795.1 Marmoricola sp. | reverse complement strand
CAGCGGTCAGGAGACCGGCGCGACCCGTCCCTCCCGAGCCCACCACGCCTGGCCCTCGGCGGGCAGCGTGTGGATCGGGTCGTAGTACTCGTAGGTGCGGGTCATCGCGTCGGGGTCGGCGGCCTCGATCGAGGTCCGGTAGTTCTTGGTCCAGTAGGAGATCCCGCGCACCTCGTCGTACGACGCGAGCTGGTGCACCCAGCGCTTCCCGACGAACGGCACGTCGCACACGATCCGCGGCGTCGCGAACCCGGGCAGGTAGCCCATCAGGTGGTGCTGCAGCCGCTGCGCGTCGGCGACCGAGACCCGCCAGTGCTCCGCGGCCGGGATCATGTCGCACATGTAGAAGTAGTAGGGCATGATCTGCGCGCCGTCGAGCAGCCGGAAGCACAGGTCGAGCAGGGCGTGCGGGTCGGCGTTGACGCCGTTGAGCAGCACCCCCTGGTTGCGGACGTCGCGCACCCCGGCCTCGAACATCGCCCGTGCGGCATCGGCCACGAGCGGGGTCACCGAGTTGGCGTGGTTGACGTGGGTGTGGACGGCGATCGAGACGCCGCGGGCCCGGGCGATCGTGCACACCCGCTCCATGCCGGCGCGGACGTCGTCCTGCAACCAGTGCTGGGGCAGACCCATCAGCGCCTTGGTGGCCAGCCGGATGTCGCGGATGTTCTCGACCTCCAGCACCCGGGTCAGGAACTCCTCGAGCCTGGCCCAGGGCATGTTGGCCACGTCCCCGCCGGAGACGACGACGTCGCGCACCTCGGGGTGCAGGCGCAGGTAGCCGAGCATCTCGGCGTAGCGGTCCACCGGCTTGGCGATGAACTTGAGCTTGTCCACGCTCGGGGTCGAGTTCCCGACCAGGTCCATCCGGGTGCAGTGGCCGCAGTACTGCGGGCAGGTCGGCAGCAGCTCGGCCAGCACCTTGGTGGGATAGCGGTGGGTGAGCCCCTCGGCCGCCCACATGTCGTGCTCGTGCAGCGAGTCCCGGCTCGAGTAGGGGTGCGAGGTCCAGTCGGTGCGCCGGTCGGAGAACACCGGGATCATGTAGTGCCGGACCGGGTCGGCGTAGAACGCATCGGTCAGCGATCCGGGTCCCGCGGGGGTGGCGTGGGGCGCCATCGTGTTCATCATCTGCGGCGGCACCAGCATCGACATCGTCGCCCGCTCGACCTGGTCGCGCTCGAGGTCGGCGTAGAACCGCTCGTCGACGAGGTCGCCGAGGAGCTCGCGCAGCTGCTTGAGGTTCTTCACGCAGTGCGAGCGCTGCCACTGGGCGCTCTCCCACTCCGTGGGGGTGGCGTCCTTCCACCCCGGGAAACGGGTCCAGTCGGGCTCGACCAGCTCGACCCGGCGGTAGGGATAGGGCTGGCCCGTCTCGCCCTCGACCATGGCGGCGATCGAGGTCTCGATGCTCATGCGCAGTTCCGAGGCGTGTTCATGGCACCATGGGATCACGAAGTTTGCGGTGCATCAAATGCATGACCGCAAGATTTGCGCTTTTTTCACAGTTCAACCGGAAGGTATTGACCAACGTGGGACGAATGACAGGTGACCCGGTCGGCATGCACCGGGTGCTGGAGCCCCTGGGCGTGCTCCCGCAGGCGGCACAGCGGCTCGACACCGACCCGGTGCTGCGCGACGACGAGGTCCGGGTGCGGGTCGAGCGGCTCAACCTCGACGCCGCCTCGTTCCGCCAGCTCGAGGGCAAGCACGGCGGTGACGGTGATGCCGTCCGCCGTGAGGTGCTGGAGATCGTGGGCAGCCGCGGCAAGATGCACAACCCGGTCACGGGCTCCGGAGGCATGCTCGTCGGCAGCGTCGAGGAGGTGGGGGAGGGCTCCCCGCTCGGGCTCGCCGTCGGCGACCGGGTCGCGACCCTCGTCTCCCTGACCCTGACCCCGCTCGTGATCGAGGACGGCCTCGCGCTGTGGGACGGGCACAGCGAGCAGGTGCCGACGAACGGCTACGCGATCCTGTTCGGCCGCAGCATCGCGGCGAAGCTGCCCCCGGACCTGCCCGCCCCGCTGGCGCTGGCCGTGATGGACGTCTGCGGCGCCCCGGCCCTCACCGAGCGGCACGTACGCCGCTACGCCGACCCTGTCGTCGCGGTCGTCGGCGGCGCCGGCAAGTCCGGCTCGCTGTGCCTGGCCGCCGCTCGTCGGGCCGGCGCCCGGCGCACCATCGCCGTCGTACCTCACCAGGCCGAGGCCGACCTCCTCGCGCGGACGGGCCTCGCCGACCAGGTGCTGGTCTGCGACGCCCGCGACCCGGCGGCGCTGCGCAACGGCGTCCTCGCCTCCGGAGGGCCGGCCGACCTCACCATCGTCTGCGTCGACGTGCCCGGGTGCGAGGGCGGCGCGATCCTGTCCACCGCCGAGGGCGGCACGGTGATCTTCTTCTCGATGGCCACCTCATTCAGCGCGGCCGCCCTGGGGGCCGAGGGCCTGGCCGCCGACGTCACCATGATCGTCGGCAACGGCTACGTCCCCGGCCACGCCGACCTCGCCCTGGAGATCGTCCGCGAGAACGCGGGCGTCCGCGGGCTCTTCGAGAGGAGGCTGTAGTGGTCACGAAGAAGCTGGACCTCGACCCGGCCACCGTGCGGCAGGCCCGCGCGCTCGCCCGCAAGGTCGGCCGGCCGATCGTCAAGCTGGCCGAGCAGCACACCACCGTCTCCGTCGAGCGTGCCACCCTGCGGCTCGCCGGCCTGGCCGGCGCCGACCCCGACGGCACCCCGTGGGTGAACCGGCTCGCGGACGCCGTACGCGCGGACGTCGGCCTCGAGCACGGCCTGGCCCTGCCCGTCTGGGACGCCCTGCTCCGCGGGGAGGCCGAGGACCTCGAGACGCTGGCCCAGAAGGCCTCGGCGGGCTCCGCCCGGTTCCGGCTCCCCGAGGGCCGCGACGCGCAGAGGGCGCGCACGGCCTCTCGCAGGCAGGTCGCCGCCGGCGTACGACGCATCGACGGCCGCCGCCGCGAGCGGGAGCGGATGGTCAAGCGCATCGGCGACGCGCCGCGGCAGCCGTGGATCTACCTGATCGTGGCCACCGGCGACATCTACGAGGACATTCCGCAGGCCCAGCAGGCCGCCCTTGAGGGCGCCGACGTGATCGCGGTGATCCGCTCGACCGGGCAGTCGCTGCTCGACTACGTGCCGGAGGGGGCGACCCGTGAGGGCTTCGCCGGGACCTACGCCACCCAGGAGAACTTCCGCCTGATGCGCGCCGCGCTCGACGAGTCCAGCAGGGAGCTCGGCCGCTACGTGCGGCTCACCAACTACGCCAGCGGCCTGTGCATGCCGGAGATCGCCGCCCTGGCCGGGCTCGAACGACTCGACATGATGCTCAACGACTCGATGTACGGCATCCTCTTCCGCGACATCAACCCCGTGCGCACCTTCGTCGACCAGCGCTTCAGCCGCCAGGTCCACGCCCGGGCGGGCATCATCATCAACACCGGCGAGGACAACTACCTCACCACCGCCGACGCCGTCGAGGCCGCGCACACCGTCACCACCAGCCAGCTGCTCAACGAGTTCTTCGCCCG
>JAOPYC010000196.1 GCA_025964795.1 Marmoricola sp. | reverse complement strand
CCCAAATGGTCGAGCATCAGGGAGACCGAGAGGATCGCTGCCGTCGGGTCCGCCTTCTGCTGGCCCGCGATGTCGGGGGCCGACCCGTGCACGGGCTCGAACATGGACGGAGCGGTGCGGTCGGGGTTGACGTTGCCGCTCGCCGCGAGCCCGATGCCACCGGTGATGGCGGCGGCCAGGTCGGTGATGATGTCGCCGAACAGGTTGTCGGTGACGATCACGTCGAAGCGGGCGGGGTCGGTGACCATGAAGATCATCGCGGCGTCGATGTGCATGTAGTCGACGGTGACGTCGGGGAACTCCTGCGAGATCTCCTGGGTCAACCGCCACCACACCGCGCCGGCGTTGACCAGCACGTTGGTCTTGTGGACCAGGGTCAGCTTGTGACGGCGCTTCTGGGCTCGGCGGAAGGCGTCGCGGACGACGCGCTCCACGCCGAAGGCGGTGTTCACCGAGACCTCGGTGGCGATCTCCTGCGGCGTGCCGACCCGGAGTGCACCGCCGTTGCCCGTGTAGGGCCCCTCGGTGCCCTCGCGGACGACGACGAAGTCGACGTCGCCGGGGTTCGCGAGGGGTGAGGCGGCGCCGGGGTAGATCCGGCTCGGGCGCAGGTTGACGTAGTGGTCCAGCTCGAACCGCAACCGCAGCAGCAGCCCGCGCTCGAGGATGCCGGGCGGCAGGTTGGGGTCGCCGGGCTTGCCGCCCACGGCGCCGAGGAGGATCACGTCGTGCTGACGGATCTCCTCGAGCACCGAGTCGGGCAGGACCTCGCCGGTCGCGAGGTAGCGCTCCGCGCCGAGGTCGTAACGGGTGGGCTCGAACTTCACACCGGTGGGTGCGACCTGCTCGAGCACCTTGAGGGCCTCGGCCGTGACCTCGGTCCCGATCCCGTCGCCCGGGATGACGGCAAGCTTCAACGATCCAGATGACTGTTCGACTGGCTGGGGCATGGGATGAGGCTAGTTGTCGTCCGGTCGTTCGCCGCCGTTGTCTCGCAGGTCAAGCGCGGCCTGGACGGCTTGGCTGCTCCGCGAGCTGTCGGGGTTGTTCTTGGCTGGTCCCCACTCGGGGTACATGTCGTACATCGAAATTCTCCTGAGGTGGATGCGGTGTGCTGACGGGGTCACTCCGCAAGGAGATGAACCAGCTCGACGCCCGTGGATCGCACGGACGGATCTGGTTCGCGAAAAATCAGGGGTGGGACTTCTCTGAGTCTCGCTCGCGGAGGGGGTGAGAGGCCTGTCGGCGGGTACGCCGAACTCCGCGGCGAGGTGGCCTATCGAATCGAGGCCCCGCCACGGCGGCAAATAAGTACGAAGTTCCTCCGCATGATGTCCGCCAGCCTAGACCCGCCCCTCGGGGCCGTGCAGCCGTGGACGCGCAGAGTCCCATGATGCGAGACGGTGATCTCAGAACGGGTCTGCTCCGGGGGATTTGCGAGACTCAGCACATGAGTGCCCCGCCCGACGTACCCCCGATCGTGTCCCGGGCGTTCGCCGTGTCCCGTCGCGCCGGCTACGTGAGCTTCTGCCGCAACGAGACCGGCCGGCTGCTGGCCACGCTGGCGGCGACCCGGGGCGGCACCATGGCGGAGTTCGGCACCGGCGCCGGCGTCGGCACGGCCTGGCTGCGCTCCGGCGTACGCCCCGGCACGCAGATCATCTCCGCCGAGCTCGACGCCACGCTCGCGCTGGCCGCCCAGGAGATCTTCCAGGACGACCCGCAGGTCGAGGTACTGGCCGCCGACTGGTCGACCCTGCGCAACAAGGGCCCCTACTCGCTGCTGTTCCTGGACCCCTCGGTCCCCGAGGACGCCAGCGTCGACGCGGTGGCCGACCTCGTCGAGCCCGGCGGCATCGTCGTGCTCGACGACTTCGCCCCGTGCGAGATGTGGCCGCCGATCACCGCCGGCCGCGTGGACATCCTGCGCGAGACCTGGCTGACCGACGAGCGCTTCACCGCCGCCGAGGTGATGGTCGCCCCCGACGCCAGCGCCCTGATCGCGACCCGCCGCTAGTCGGTCCGCCGAGCGGGCACTCTCGTCACGCCTCAGCGGGACGATCGGGCACTTCTGGCCCGTCGAGCTCGACGATGAACCGCGGCAGCAGCACCTGGACCAGCGGGCCGATCGCGAGGGCGTAGAGCACCGTGCCGATCCCAACGACGCCGCCGAGCACCCAGCCGATCGCCACCACGATGACCTCCAGGCCGAAGCGGACCAGCCCGATCGAGACGCCCGTACGCCGGTGCAGGCCCGTCATCAACCCGTCGCGCGGACCCGGGCCGAACTGCGAGCCGATGTAGAGCGCCGTCGCCAGGGCGTTCAGCACGACCCCGGCGACCATCAGCAGCGACCGTCCCCAGAGCACGTCGGGGGCGTCGAGGATCCCGAGCGCCGCGTCGGCGACGATCCCGACCACGAAGGAGTTGGCGATGGTCCCCAGCCCCGGCATCTCGCGCAGGGGGATCCAGAGCACCAGCACGACCAGGCTCATCACGATGACCGCGGTGCCGATGCTGATCGGCAGGTGCTCGGCCAGGCCCTGGTGGAGGACGTCCCACGAGGCGTTGCCGAGGGTGGCGCGGATCATCATGGCCAGCGTGACGCCGTAGAGGAGCAGCCCGACCGCCAGCTGGGCGACCCGCCGGGGCAGCCGGCCGGCCCGGAGCTGGGCCACCGGCCCGAGGAGGGCGAGCTCGCGCGCCCGGCGGGGTGCTGCGTCTCCGAGGGTCTCGAGCCCGATGTCGCTGGTCATGGGCACCAGTCCACCAGCAAGTGGACTGGTCGCAAATAGCCAATCGTGTTTCACTGGCCTGCATGCCCCGCCTGATCTCCGCCCCCCGCATCGCCACTCTCCTCGGCGACTTCGACCGCTCACCGGCCTACCGAGGCCTGGCCGAGGGGCTGCGAGTGCTGATCACCGACGGCCGGGTGCCGGTCGGCGTACGCCTGCCCAGCGAGCGCGACCTGACCGACGCGCTCGAGGTCAGCCGGACCACCGTCACGCGGGCCTACGCCCAGCTCCGCGACCACGGCTTCCTGGTCTCGCGCCAGGGGTCCGGCAGCGTGGCCAGCCTGCCGGACAGCCGGGGGCACCGGGGTGACCACCTGCTCCCGCCGGGCTGCCTGCCGAAGGACAAGATCGACCTCACCTGCGCGGCGCCCGTGCCCGGCCCCGGGGTGCTGGCGGCCTACGAGCGGGCGGTGGCCGAGCTGCCGGCGTACCTCGGCGGGACCGGCTACTACCCCTCGGGGATGTCGACACTGCGTGAGGCGGTGGCGGCGTCGTACGACGCGCGCGGGCTGGCCACCAGCCCGGAGCAGATCATGATCGTGCCGGGCGCCCTCGCCGGGGTGGCCATCGCGGCCCGGGCCCTGCTGAGCCCCGGTGACCGCGTGGTGACCGAGAGCCCGACGTACCCCAACGCGATCGCCACCCTGGCCCACTCGGGGGCGCGGCTCGTGGGGGTCGACGTGCCGCGGGACGAGACCGACACCGAGCCGCTGGTCACGACGCTGCGCCAGGTGGTGCCGCGGGTGGCCTACCTGATCCCCGACTTCCACAACCCGACCGGTTCGCTGATGCTCGACCCCGCCCGCGCGGCGGTCGCGCGGGCCCTGGTCCGGACGCGGACCACGGCGATCGTCGACGAGTCGATGGTGTCGTTGCCCCTGGAGGGGCAGCGGATGCCGGCGCCGTTCGCGACGTACGCCCCGGACGTGGTGAGCGTGGGCAGCATGAGCAAGTCGTTCTGGGGTGGCCTGCGGACCGGCTGGATCCGCGTCCCGGCCGAGCGGTTGGACGCCTTCGTCCGCGCACGGCTCTCCCTCGACCTCGGCGTGCCGTTGCTGGAGCAGCTGGTCGCGACCGAGCTGCTGCGCGACGGGGAGGACCTGCTCGCGCATCGTCGCGAGCAGCTGCGCACCTCGCGCGACGCCGCGCTGGCGGCCGTCGCCGAGCACCTCCCCGACTGGCGACCGACCCGGCCCACCGGCGGGCTCAACCTGTGGTGCGAGCTCCCCCAAGCGCTGTCCACGGCGGTGGTGTCCCGGGCGGAGGGCCACGACGTGCTGCTCGCCTCCGGCCCCAGCTTCGCCCCCGAGGGTGGCCTCGACCGGTTCGTCCGGATCCCGTACACCCAGCCGGGCCACGTCCTCAGCGACGCCATCCGCCGCCTCGGGCTGGCCTGGCGCGACACGGTCGCCGACCCGCGGTTCGTCGTACGGAACGCGCCGACGCTCGTCGCCTGATCCCGGCGAGCTAGAGGGCGAGGTCCACGCCGCGGACCAGGTCCGCCGCGATCGCGTCGTGGATCTCGTCGAGGATCTCGGCGGGGATGGCGGAGTCGACGGAGAGGGCCACGAGGGCCTGCCCGCCCTTCTCGGCGCGGGAGACCTGCATGCCGGCGATGTTGACTCCCGCGTCGCCGAGGATCTTGCCGACCGTGCCGACCATGCCGAGCCGGTCCTCGTAGGTGAAGAACGCGAGGTGCTCGGTCGGCTCGAGGTCGACCACGAAGTCGTTGACCTCGACCAGCCGCTCCTTCTGCGAGATGCCGATCAGGGTGCCGGAGACCGAGACCCGCGAGCCGTCGGCCAGGGTGCCGCGCAGCGTGATCAGGTTGCGGTGGTCGGGGCTCTCGGGCTCGATGACCAGCCGCACCTCGGTGCCGCGCTCGGCGGCGAGCAGCGGCGCGTTGACGTAGGACACCTGGTCCTCGATGACGTCGGCGAACACCCCTTTGAGGGCGGCCAGCTCGAGGACCTTGACGTCGTACTCCGTGATCTCGCCGCGGACCTCCACGTCGATCTGCTGGGCCACCTCGCCGGCCAGGGCGGTGAAGATCCGGCCGAGCTTCTCGGTGAGCGGGATCCCCGGGCGCACGTTCTCCGCGATCACCCCGCCCTGCACGTTGACCGCGTCGGGCACCAGCTCGCCGGACAGGGCCAGTCGCACCGACCGGGCCACGGCGAGGCCGGCCTTCTCCTGGGCCTCCGCGGTGGAGGCCCCGAGGTGCGGGGTGGCGACGACGTTCTCGAGCTCGAGCAACGGCGAGTCCGTGCACGGCTCCTGGGCGAACACGTCCAGGCCGGCGCCGGCGATCCGGCCGGTCTTGAGCGCGTCGTGGAGCGCCTTCTCCTCGACGATCCCGCCGCGGGCCGCGTTGACCAGGATCAGGCCGGGGCGGGCCAGCGCGAACTGCTCGGCACCGATCAGGCCGATCGTCTCGGGGGTCTTGGGCAGGTGCACGCTGATGAAGTCGGACTCGCCCATCAGCTCCTCGAGGGTGACCATCCGGACGCCCATCTGCGCGGCCCGGCCGGCCTGCACGAATGGGTCGTAGGCGATCACCTCCATGCCGAAGGCAGCCAGGCGGTGGGCGACCAGCACGCCGATGCGCCCGAGCCCGACGATGCCGAGGGTCTTCTCGAACAGCTCCGTGCCGGAGAACGAGCTGCGCCTCCACTCACCTCGGGTGAGGGCGGCGTGCGCCGGGCTGACGTGGCGCGCGGCGGCGAGCATCAGCGCCACGGCCAGCTCGGCGGCGCTGGTGATGTTCGCCGTGGGCGCGTTCACGACCATGACACCGTTCTGGGTGGCGGCGCGCACGTCCACGTTGTCCAGGCCGACCCCGGCCCGCGCCACGACCTCGAGGCGCTTGGCCGCCTCCAGCACCTCGGCGTCCACGACGGTGGCCGAGCGCACCAGGAGCGCCTCCACGTCGACGACGGCGGCGAGCAGCTCGGCGCGGTCGGCGCCGTTGCAGTGTCGGATCTCGAAGTCGGGACCCAGCGCCTCCACCGTGGCCGGGCTGAGCTCCTCCGCGATGAGCACGATCGGCCGGTGCCCGGTGCTGGGAGTGGGGGTGAGCGTCACAACGGTCCTGACGTGAGTGGTGGAGGCTGCCGCACGACGCTGTGCGTTCGTCAGGGTAACCGACGCCACACCGGCGGACCGGGCCCACGACACCGGGTGCGACCGGCCGGGGACAGACGAAGGGCCCAGCAAGTATGAGTTGCTGGGCCCTTCTGGTTGACCGAAAAGGTGACCTTCCGATCGACCGCTCCTTCATCTGGTCCCGGCGGCAGTCACCTGCCGGCCGCAACGAGTCTCCCCGTCGTGTGGACCAGTTGTCCGGAGCGAACCCGGTCGCCCCGAAGGGAGGCCGTATGAGATGTCTACGCCGCCGCGATCCTCCGGCGCAAGGGATGTTCACCCCGAGTTCCGGCGGATTCTCCGCGCTCGGCGTGTCCTCCACAGAAGCACGTCCGTCGTCCACAGAACTGCCACGCAATCCACAGGGAACGTGGGCTGCCTGTGGATGGCGGACGGTTCAGATCGGGCAGCCGTCCGGTCCACAGACCTCGCCGTCGGCGCCCTGGCCGACCTGCTCGAGCTGCGGGTGGGTGTCCGACCAGGCCTTCTCGAGGACCTGCACGAACGTCTCCGCGGGCTGGGCGCCGGAGATGCCGTACTTGCGGTCGATGACGAAGAACGGCACCCCGTTGGCACCGAGTGCGGTCGCCTCGCGGATGTCGGCCTCGACGGCGTCGGCGTACTCGCTGCCGGCCAGCACCGCCTCGACGCGGGTGCTGTCGAGCCCCACCTTCTCCGCCGTACGACGCAGCAGGTCGTGGTCGGCGACGTTCTCGGCCTGCACGAAGTACGCCGCCAGCAGCTCCTCGCTCAGGGCGTACTGCAGCACCGGGCCACCCTGCGCGAGCGCCAGGTGCAGCAGCCGGTGGGCGTCGACGGTGTTGGCGCGCTTGGCGTCGGCCAACCGGAAGATCATGCCCTCCTCGGCCGCGACCGCCTCGACGCGCTCGACCATCTGGCGACCGGCCTCCGGGCCGCCGCCGTACTTCTCGCCCAGGGACTCAGCGACCGTCTGGGTCGCGACCTTCGGGGAGGAGGGATCGAGCTCGAAGGAGCGGAACACGATCTCGATGTCGTCACGGTGCCCGAAGCTGTCGATGGCGGTCTCCAGGCGGCGCTTGCCGATGTAGCACCAGGGACACACGACGTCGGACCAGATCTCTATCTTCACGATGCATCCAACTGTCGTGGACACCGATGTGTTCCCGCCGCTCTGGCACCCTGTGGCCATGACCGCCGACCCCTCCGACGTCGTCGCCGAGACCGCGCGGCTGCGGATCCGGCCGTGGCGGCTCGAGGAGGCGCCGCGGCTGCTCGACATCCACCGCCGGGTCGCGGTGGTGAAGTGGCTCGACGACGGCGAACCGAAGCTGATGAAGGACCTGGCCGAGGCCCAGGGGCGGATCGAGGACTACCGGGAGTGGTCCGCCTCGCCGCCGCGTGGCTTCTGGGCGATCGAGGTGCGTGAGACCGGACGGGTGGCCGGGTCGGTGCTCATCGTCGACGTGCCGAACGCCGAGAACGACGAGGTCCAGGTCGGCTGGCACCTGCACCCCGACTCCTGGGGCCAGGGGTACGCCGCGGAGGCCGCCGCCGCCGTGATCACCTACGGGTTGGACCACGGACTACGCCAGATCCTGGCGCTGACCCACCTGGACAACCACCCCTCCCAGGCGCTGGCCCGGCGGATCGGGATGGAGCGTCTCGGCATCACCGAGCAGTGGTACGAGACGCCGTCCGAGGTCTTCCGCGCGGCAGCCGGGACATGGCGACCCCGAGACTCCTAGGGGGTCGGTCAGGGGCGAGTCCAGCAACCTCCCTGATGTGGCGCAGGCCCGGTGGCGGCGAGGCTCTGGCCCATGATCACGATCGAATCCCTCACGAAGAGGTACGGCCGCTTCACCGCCGTTGACGACGTCACCTTCACCGCCAGCCCGGGACGGGTGACCGGCTTCCTCGGCCCCAACGGGGCCGGGAAGTCCACCACAATGCGGGTGATGGTCGGCCTGACCACCCCCACCTCCGGCGAGGTCCGCGTCAGCGGCCGCCACTACTCCGACCTCCCCAACCCCGGTCTCGAGGTCGGCGTGCTGCTCGACGCCTCGGCACAGCACGCCGGCCGCACCGGCCGGGAGATCCTCACCATCGCCCAGCGCACGATGGGGCTGCCCCGGCGCCGGGTCGACGAGATGCTCGACCGGGTCAGCCTCTCCGAGAACGAAGCTGGCCGCCGGGTGCGCAACTACTCGCTCGGCATGCGCCAGCGGCTCGGCATCGCCACGGCCCTGATCGGCGAGCCCGAGGTGCTCATCCTCGATGAGCCGGCCAACGGCCTCGACCCGGCGGGCATCCGCTGGATGCGTGACCTGCTGAGGTCCTACGCCGACCAGGGCGGCACCGTGCTGCTCTCCTCGCACCTGCTCCACGAGATCGAGGTGATCGCCGACGACCTCGTGCTGATCGGCAACGGCCGCATCGTCGCGCAGGGCACGAAGGCCGAGCTGCTGCACGCCGCGGGCACCGTCGTACGCAGTGCGTCGGGGAAGCTGCTCGCCCAGGCCCTCGAGGCCGGGGGGATCAGCGTCACGCTCTCCCCCGACGGCTCGGTGCGCACCACCGCCGACCCGGCCCGGGTGGGCCAGGTCGCCCTCGGCGCGGGCATCGCCCTGACCGAGCTCAAGTCCGCCGACGGCGCCGGGCTCGAGGAGATGTTCCTCGAGCTCACCGCCGAGACCCAACGAGAAGGAGCAGCAGCATGAGTGCCATCACCGTCGAGCGCGAGGCCAGCATGGCCACGCCACGGACCGAACCCGCGGGCATCCCGATGACGCGGCTCACCTCCATCGAGCTGCGCAAGATGTTCGACACCCGCTCCGGATTCTGGCTGATGGCGAGCATCGGCATCGCGGCCGTGCTCGCGACGGGGGCAGTGATCCTCTTCGCCGCCGACAGCGACATCACCTTCAACAGCTTCGCCGCGGCCATCGGGGTGCCGATGACGATCATCCTGCCGATGATCGCGATCCTCTCGGTCACCGGCGAGTGGAGCCAGCGCAGCGGGCTGACCACCTTCACGCTGGTGCCGCACCGCGGCCGGGTGATCGGGGCCAAGGCGATCTCGGCCGTGGGTGTCGGCGTGGTCTCCATGGTGATCGCCTTCACGATCGGCGCTGTGGGGAACCTGCTCGGCGCCGCGGTCACCGGCAACGACCTGGTCTGGGACCTTTCGCTGGCCAACTTGTTCTACATCGCGGTAGCGAACGTGCTCGGGATGCTGATGGGCTTCATGCTCGGCGTACTCATCCGCAACTCCCCCGGCGCCATCGTGGGCTACTTCGTCTACTCGTTCCTGGTGCCGACCCTGTCGGGGCTGCTCGCGGCGAGCCAGGACTGGTACCACGACGTGCAGGGCTGGTTCGACTTCCAGTTCTCCTCCTCCCAGCTCTTCGACGGCGCCCTCACCGGCCAGGAGTGGGCCCACCTCGGCGTCTCCGGCCTGATCTGGCTGATCATCCCCCTCACCGTCGGGCTGGTGCTGGTGATGCGGGCGGAGGTGAAGTAGGCGTCGCTGGTTTTCTGGTTAACCAGAAAGTCCGCCACTTCCCCCACGTTGCAACGTGGGGGAAGTGGCAGTTTCACTGGTTAACCAGTGAAACCATCACGGCTGGTCGCGGGTGAGGTGCAGCAGCCAGTCGCTGTCGGTCTGGATCAGGGCGTAGCGGCGTACGGCGTGCTGGCCGTGGAGCAGGAAAACGAACCGACGGTCGTTGCGGTCCTCGAGCTCCCACCAGCCGTCGTCGGCGATCCGCTTGTCCACGTCGGTGTACGACGCGTGGCCGAGGTCGTGGTCGGGCACCGCGACGGCCAACCGGTCGTGGCGGACGTCGGTGGGCATCCCCTTGGGCACCGCCCAGGAGCGGAGCACCCCGTCCTCCTCGAGCCGCAGGTCGAAGTGGTGGCGGGGCAAATCATGCTCGTGCAGCACGAACACCGGTCGGTCGGTCACACACAGGAGTTTGACTCACCACGC
Source organism: Marmoricola sp. (assembly GCA_025964795.1). Classification (GTDB taxonomy): domain Bacteria; phylum Actinomycetota; class Actinomycetes; order Propionibacteriales; family Nocardioidaceae; genus Marmoricola. The sequence continues at coordinate 7,029 of JAOPYC010000196.1, read as the reverse complement.
AGAACTGCCACTTCCCCCGCGTTGCAACGCGGGGGAAGTGGCAGTTTCACTGGTTAACCAGTGAAACTCTCAACGAGCGGAGGAGCCCTCGACGTAGTCCGAGTCGTGACTCTTGACCCAGGCCATCAGCTTGCGCAGCTCGCGGCCGGTGGACTCGATGGGGTGGGCCTCGCCATTCTTGCGGAACTCCGTGAACTCCGGGGAGCCGTTGTCCATGTCGGTGATGAACCGCTCGGCGAACTTCCCGTTCTTGATGTCCTCGAGGACGTCGACCATGTTGGCCTTCACGTCGGGGGTGATCACGCGCGGGCCGGAGACGTAGTCACCGAACTCGGCGGTGTCGGAGACCGACCAGCGCTGCTTGGCGATCCCACCTTCGTACATCAGGTCGACGATCAGCTTCAGCTCGTGCAGGCACTCGAAGTAGGCGACCTCGGGCTGGTAGCCGGCCTCGGTGAGGACCTCGAAGCCGTACTGCACCAGCTGGCTGGCGCCACCGCAGAGGACGGCCTGCTCGCCGAACAGGTCGGTCTCGGTCTCCTCGGTGAAGGTGGTCTTGATGCCACCGGCCCGCAGGCCGCCGATCGCCTTGGCGTAGGACAGGGCGAGGTCCCAGGTCTTGCCGGACTCGTCCTTCTCGACGGCGACGAGCACCGGGACGCCGCGCCCGTCGACGTACTCGCGACGGACGAGGTGGCCGGGACCCTTGGGGGCGACCATGAACACGTCGACGCCCTCGGGCGGGGTGATGTAGCCGAACCGGATGTTGAAGCCGTGGCCGAACACGAGCGTGTCGCCGGGCGTGAGGCCGGGCTCGATCTCCTCGGCGTACAGCTTCCGCTGGTGCTGGTCGGGGGCGAGGATGACGACGACGTCAGCCTCCTCCACGGCCTCGGCGGGGGTGAGCACGCGCAGGCCCTCGGCCTCGGCCTTGGCGCGGCTCTTGGAGCCGGGCTGCAGCCCGACGCGGACGTCGACGCCCGAGTCGCGCAGGGACAGCGCGTGGGCGTGACCCTGCGAGCCGTAGCCGATGACGGCCACGTTCTTGCCCTGGATCAGGGACAGGTCGGCGTCGTCGTCGTAGAACATCTCAGCCACAGGAGGGCTCCTTCTTGGTTGGCGTGCTGAACAAAACGGATGGGGTTCTCAGGTGGTCCCTGAGGTTCTCGGGTGTTGCAACGGCTGAGAAGTGCAGGTTTCCCCGGTTAACCGGGGAAACCTGCAGCCCTAGCCAGGGATGGCGTGGGCCGCCGGGACGGGAACGGGCACCGGGCGGAGGGTGCGCTCGGTGATGGAGCGACTGCCGCGGCCGATCGCGACCATGCCGGACTGGACGAGCTCGCGGACGCCGAACGGCTCGAGCACCGCGAGGAAGTCCTTGAGCTTGCCGGCGTTGCCGGTCACCTCGATCGTTACGGCGTCGGGGGCGACGTCGACGACCTTGGCGCGGAAGAGCTGGACGGCGTCGAGCACCTGGCCGCGCGTCTCCGCGTCGGCGCGGACCTTGATCAGCAGCAGCTCGCGCTCGATGGACTCGCGGTCCTCGAGCTCGACGATCTTGATCACCTCGACGAGCTTGTTCAGCTGCTTGGTGACCTGCTCGAGCGGCGAGGACTCGACGCTGACCACGATCGTCATCCGGGAGACCTCGGGGTGCTCGGTCGGCCCGACGGCGAGGGAGTCGATGTTGAAGCCACGACGGCTGAACAGTCCCGCGATGCGCGCGAGGACGCCGGGCTTGTTCTCCACCAGGACGGACAAGGTGTGCGTGCTCATCAGAGGTCGTCCTCCTCGAACTCGGGGGCGAGGTCGCGGGCGTACTTGATCTCGTCGTTGGACGTGCCGGCGGCGACCATCGGCCACACCATCGCGTCCCGCTCGACCCGGAAGTCGACGACCACTGGCACGTCGTTGATCTCCATCGCCTTGTTGATCGTGGCGTCCACGTCGGAGGGGTGGTCGCAGGACAGGCCGACCGCGCCGTAGGCCTCGGCCAGCTTGACGAAGTCCGGCACCCGCTTGGACTGCAGGTCGGTGTTGGAGTAGCGCCCCTCGTAGAACAGGGTCTGCCACTGCCGCACCATGCCCAGCGACTCGTTGTTGATGATCGCGACCTTGATCGGGATGCCCTCGATCGTGCAGGTCGCGAGCTCCTGGTTGGTCATCTGGAAGCAGCCGTCCCCGTCGATCGCCCACACGGTGGTGTCCGGCATGCCGACCTTGGCGCCCATCGCGGCCGGGACCGCGAAGCCCATCGTGCCAAGGCCCCCGGAGTTGATCCAGGTGTTCGGGTTCTCGTACTGCACGAAGTGGGTGGCCCACATCTGGTGCTGCCCGACACCGGAGACGTAGATCGCCTCCGGGCCGGCGATGGCGCCGAGGCGCTCGATGACGTACTGCGGGGCGAGGCCCTCGGCGGGGGCGTCGTAGCCGAGCGGGTACTGCATCTTCACGCCGGCCAGGAACTTCACCCAGCCCTCGTAGTCACCGGTCGTGCCCTTGTCCTGTTCGGCCTGCAGCGCCACCACGAGGTCGGCGATGACCTCGCGGGCGTCTCCCACGATGGGCACGTCGGCGATGCGGTTCTTGCCGATCTCGGCCGGGTCGATGTCAGCGTGGATCACCTTGGCGCCCGGGGCGAACGAGTCGAGGTTGCCGGTTACCCGGTCGTCGAAGCGCGCGCCCAGGCTGATGATCAGGTCACTCTTCTGCAGGCCGGCGACCGCCGCGACGGTGCCGTGCATGCCCGGCATCCCGAGGTGCTGGGGGTGGCTGTCGGGGAACGCGCCGCGGGCCATCAGCGTGGTGACGACCGGGATGCCGGTCAGCTCGGCCAGCGTGCGCAGCTCCTTGTTGGCCCGCGCCCGGATCACGCCGCCGCCGACGTAGAGCACCGGGCGGCGAGCCTCGAGGATCAGCCGGGTCGCCTCGCGGATCTGCTTGGAGTGCGGCCGGGTCACCGGGCGGTAGCCGGGGAGGTTGAGCTCGGTCGGCCAGGCGTACGACGTCTGGGCCTGCAGCGCTGACTTGGCCACGTCGACCAGGACGGGTCCGGGGCGTCCGGTGGAGGCGATGTAGAACGCCTCGGCCACGACGCGCGGGATGTCGTCGGGGTCGGTGACCAGGAAGTTGTGCTTGGTGATCGGCATCGTGATGCCGCGGATGTCCGCCTCCTGGAAGGCGTCGGTGCCGATCATGCTGGCGCTGACCTGGCCGGTCACCGCGACCATCGGGACCGAGTCCATGTAGGCGTCGGCGATCGGGGTCACCAGGTTGGTGGCACCCGGGCCGCTGGTGGCCATGCACACGCCCACCTTGCCGGTGGCCACGGCGTAGCCCTGCGCCGCGTGACCCGCGCCCTGCTCGTGACGCACGAGGATGTGCCGCACCCGCGAGTCGTAGAGGGGGTCGTACGCCGGGAGGATCGCTCCGCCCGGGATGCCGAAGATGTTCTCGGCTCCGGCACTCTCCAGGGACTTGATCAGGCTCTGCGCACCGGTGACGCGTTCGCCACCCGCGGTTCCCTGCTCGGACATCTTTTCCATCTTCTCTGTCGTGTTTCGGCCAACAAAAAACCCCTCGAGCCGTGAGGCGAACGAGGGGTCGACACGTGTGCTTCTGGGCCTGGGCCCTTAGCTCACGCGTCGCGTGCGTACAAGAAGTTCGAAACGCATGGGCACAAGGATGCCCCCGCACCCTTCGCGGCTCAACCCAGTGTGACACCCGTCCCACCAGCTGGGACGGCGGTCCCGCCATCCGGTCGGCGGGAGGCCTCAGTCGCGGGACTCCCAGGTGCAGATGCAGGCCTGGTTGCCGTCGGCGTCGGCCAGCACCCAGAAGGCGGGAGCCTCGGCCTCGCTGACCAGCGTGCCGCCCGCGTCGACGGCCGCCTGGATCCGCTCCTGCGCCACGTCGTGCGGCACGCTGATGTCGAGGTGCCAGCGCTGGCGGTCGGGTGCCTCGGAGTCGCTCTGCTGGAACCACACGTTGGGCAGGCGGTCGGCCTGGTCGGTCACCTCGTCGCCGTTGGCCTCGTAGCCGAGGATGGCCGCCCAGAACGGCGTGATCCGCTCGTGGTCGCTGGTGTCCAGGGCGAGCTCGAGGACGTCCGGAGCGTGCGCCGAGGCGCTCACCCCGGCTGCATCGGCCAGCGCGGTGATCTCCTTGGCCAGACGGATGTCGCGGGGCGTGATCGCGCCGACGTCATGGCTCTTCAGCGAGACCGTCACGTGCGGGTAGCGCAGGTCGACGTCCGGGTGGTGGTTGGCAGCGTCGGCCGCCTCCGCGATCTTGGTGACCAGGGCCGTGCCGGCGTTGAAGTCGCCGGTCTCGTAGCGCACCGTCAACCGGTCGAGCACCTTGCGCCAGCCCTCGAGCCCGCTCTCCGCGATCTCGGTGCCCTTCAGCGCGGTCTTGTCGTCGGTCATCGCTCACTCCTCCTTGGTGGTCAGTCGTGCTCGCTGCTGTCCGTGCTCGTCGAAGTTCCCGGGGTCCAGCCACCGTTCGAAGCCGGCCCGGATGACCGGCCAGTCCTGCGCGGTGATCGCGAACCAGGCCGTGTCCCGGTTGCGGCCCTTGTAGACCACGGCGTTGCGGAAGACGCCCTCGAAGGTGAACCCGAGGCGTGCGGCCGCGCGCCGCGAGGGCTCATTGAGGGAGTCACACTTCCATTCGTACCGCCTGACACCGACAACGTCGAACGCGTGCGCCATCATCAGGAACATCGCCTCGGTCGCGGCCGTCGTGCGCTGCAGCGCCGACCCGTAGCTGATGTAGCCGACCTCCGCCGTGCCGTTGGCCTGGTCGATGCGCAGGTAGGTGGCGATACCGACCGGTGTCCCGTCGGGCAGCAGGATCCCGAGCGGGACCATCGCCGGGATGGTGTGCAGGTGGGACACGGAGGCGGCGAAGGCGGCCTGGTCGTCGTACGGGCCGCTGGGCATGTAGGTCCAGATCGACGGCGGCGAGTCCACGCACAGGGCGGTGTGGAGGCCATCGACGTGCTGCTCCCCCAGCGGCTCGAGCCGGCAGGTCCGGCCGGTGAGGGTGGTCGGGACGAGCGGTGGGCCGGGAGTCCAGTCGACGGGGTCGCCGACGGGCTGTCCGAAGTCGTTGAGGGGCACGCCGCGAGCCTAGAGTGGGCAGATGACCGAGTCAGCGCTGGTGCGACTGGTGCGGGACTCCGTGATCGGCGAGGACCACGTGATGCGCACGCCGTACGGCGACCGCCGGGTGACCTACGCCGACTACACCGCCTCCGGCCGCGCGCTGTCGTTCATCGAGGACTTCATCCGCGACGAGGTGCTGCCCAGCTATGCCAACACCCACACCGAGTCCAGCGGCACCGGCCTGCAGACCACCCGGCTGCGCGAGGACGCCCGGCGGATCATCCACGAGGCCGTGGGCGGTGACGACGAGACCGTCGTGATCTTTGCCGGGTCAGGGACCACGGGCGCGATCGCCAAGCTGATCGGCGTGCTCGGCCTGCGCATCCCCTCGGTGCTCGAGGACCGCCACTCCCTGCTCGAGCACATCCCGCCCGACGAGCGGCCGGTGGTGCTCATCGGTCCCTACGAGCACCACTCGAACGAGGTCCCGTGGCGGGAGTCGATCGCCGACGTGGTGGTGATCCCGCAGGATGCCGACGGCCACATCAGCTTCGACGCCCTGCTCGAGGCGCTTCGGACCTACGCGCACCGGCCGTTGCGGATCGGCTCGTTCTCCGCCGCCTCCAACGTCACCGGCATCGTCTCCAACACCGCGGAGATCGCCAGGATCCTGCACGAGCACGGCGCCCTGTCGTTCTGGGACTTCGCCGCGGCCGCGCCGTACATCGACATCGAGATGGGCAGCGAGGACCCGCTCGCCCACAAGGACGCGATCTTCCTGTCGCCGCACAAGTTCATCGGCGGGCCCTCCACACCCGGCGTCCTGGTGGCCCGGCGGGAGCTGTTCGCCAACCGGGTGCCCGAGGTGCCCGGCGGCGGCACGGTCGCCTACGTCAACGACGCCGAGCACGCCTACCTGTCCGACCCCGAGCACCGCGAAGAGGGCGGGACCCCGGCGATCATCGAGTCGGTGCGTGCCGGCCTGGTCTTCCAGCTCAAGCAGGCCGTCGGGGTGGAGACGATCCGCGCGGCCGAGGAGAGGTTCCTCAGCCGGGCCGTGGCCACGTGGACCCAGGAGCCTGGCATCGAGATCCTGGGCAACCTCGACGCCGACCGGCTCTCGATCGTGTCGTTCGTCGTCCGCGCGCCGTCGGGCCGCTACCTCCACCACAACTTCGTGGTGGCGGTGCTCAACGACCTGTTCGGCATCCAGTCGCGGGGCGGCTGCTCGTGCGCAGGGCCCTACGGACACCGGCTGCTGGGGATCGACATCGAGCGCAGCCACGAGTTCGAGCGCGAGATCACCGGTGGCTGCGAGGGCATCAAGCCGGGCTGGGTGCGGGTGAACTTCAACTACTTCCTCTCCGACACGGTGGCCGACTACATCGTCGAGGCCGTCCGGCTGGTCGCTCGTGACGGCTGGCGGCTGCTCGGCGACTACCGCTTCGACACGAGGACCGGGATCTGGACGCACCGCGACGGCGTCGTCGAGCCGCCGCTGCGCCTGGGCGCCATCACCTACGACGAGCAGGGGATGCACGCGCCGACCTCGCGCCAGGCGGCGGACGAGTCGGTGCTCCGGCAGCACCTCGATGACGGCGCGAGGATCCTCGCCGACGCCCTCGAGCCGGACCTGACCCCGCCGACCTCGGTGAGCGAGGACTTCGAGCACCTGCGCTGGTTCGACCTCCCGGCCAGCGCCGTACCCTCCTGAGTCCTCTAGCCTCGGGCGCATGTCAGTCGTGAAGATCAACGCCATCTCCGTCCCGCCGCAGGCTCACGAGGAGCTGGAGAAGCGCTTCTCCAACCGCGCGCACACCGTGGACGGCACCCCGGGCTTCCTCGGCTTCCAGCTGCTGCGACCGGTCAAGGGCGAGGAGCGCTACTTCGTCGTCAAGCAGTGGGAGGACGTGGAGTCGTT
>JAOPYC010000192.1 GCA_025964795.1 Marmoricola sp. | reverse complement strand
GCTTGCCGATGCGGATGCTGGGGTTCAGCGCGGACGCGGGGTCCTGCGGCACGTAGGCGATCTCCTCGCCGCGCAGCTGACGGACCTGCTGCCAGGTCAGGCCGAGGATGTCGCGGTCCTCGAAGAGCACCTTGCCGCGCTCGATCAGCGCGCCGGCTCGGGTGTAGCCGAGCAGCGAGGTGCCGACCGTGGTCTTGCCGCTGCCGGACTCACCGACCAGGCCGACGATCTCACCGGGCCGCAGGACGAGGTCGATGTCGTCGACGACGTCCACGTTGTCGCGCCCGGTGAGCACGATCCGGAGGTCCTCGATCGAGATGCCGGTGGTGATCCGCTGCGGCTCGGGGGTCTGTCGGGTGGGCGCCGTCATGAGTCGCCGCCTCCTCGCTGAGAGAACTGCGCGATGCCGTCTGCCATCAGGTTGGTGCCGATGGTGAACAGGCCGATGATGAGCACGGGCGCCAGGACGGCCCAGGGCTGGGTGGAGAGCGCCAGCCGGTTCTCGTTGATCATCTGCCCCCAGTTGGCGGCGTTCGGGTCGGTGGAGAACCCGAGGAACCCGAGACCGGCGACCAGGCCGATCGAGTAGGTGAGCCGCAGGCCGGCCTCGGCCAGCAACGGGGCGTTCATGTTGGGCAGCACCTCGGCGACGATCACCCGCGAGCGCTTCTCCCCCAGGGCCTCGGCCGCGTAGACGAAGTCGCGCGAGACGATGCCCAGCGCCACCCCTCGGGCGAGCCGGGCCACGCGCGGTGCGTGCGAGACACCGACCAGCACCACGATCATCCAGGCGCGGGGCTGGTCCACCGCCGTCAGCACCACGAGGGCCAGCAGGATCTGCGGGAACGCGAGCAGCACGTCGTTGAGGCGCATGATCACCTCGTCCCACCAGCCGCCGGAGTAGGCCGCGACGACGCCGATCAGGACACCGAAGACCATCCCGAACAGGGTGCCGAGGACGGCGATCAGCAGGACCGCCTTGCCGCCGTAGAGCAGCCGGGACCAGACGTCCTGGCCGAGGTAGTCGGTGCCGAGGAGCCCGTCCTTGGTGAACGGCGCGCCGACGACCTCGTTCTGGCCGTGCGGCGCCAGCAGTGGTCCCAGCAGCGCGAACAGCACCACGAGGACGGTGACGCCCAGCCCGAAGGCCAGCCGCTTCTGCTTCAGCGCCCGGACGACCGGGGAGGTGGTGGTGGCACTCATGACGAGATCGCCGTCCTCGCGCGGGGGGTGAGCAGGATCGACAGCAGGTCGGCCACCAGGTTCACCAGGACGTAGACCGCGGCGATGATCATGCTGAGCGCCTGCACCATCGGCACGTCGTGGTTGCGGACGGAGTCGACCAGCTGGAAGCCGACGCCGGGGTAGTTGAACACCGTCTCCACGAAGACCACGCCACCGGCGAGCCAGGCCAGCTGCAGGGCGATCACCTGGATGCCGGGCACGACCGCGTTGAGCAGGGCGTGCTTGCGCATCACCACGCGTTCGGGGATGCCCTTGAGCCGGGCCAGCTCGACGTAGTCGCTGTCGAGCACCTCCAGCAGCGTGGCGCGCACGATCCGGGAGACGTACGGCGACACGGCCAGCACCAGCGTGGCCACCGGCAGGACCATCGACTTGGGGTCGTCCCAGGGTCTGATCCCCGGCGAGGAGATGGTCACCGCCGGCAGGGCGTGGAACACACCGGTGGAGAAGAGGGCCACCAGCAGGATGCCGGTCACGAACTCCGGCAGCCCGGCCAGCGCTAGCAGGATCGTCTGGATGATCGTGTCCGCGCGACGGCCTCGGTAGTTGGCCGAGATCATCGCGATGCCGAACGCGACCGGGATCATCACCAACGCCGAGATGAGCACCAGCACGAGGGTGTTGATCACGTTGTCGCTGATCAGCTCGGTCACCGGGCGCTGCCCGGCGATCGAGGTGCCCGCGTCACCGGACAGCAGCCCACCGAGCCAGCTGAAGTAGCGCGAGAACAGGCTCTGGTCGAGGTTGAGCTGGTCGGTGAGCTGGGCGACGCGTGCCTTGTCGGCCCCGTAGTCCTTGCCCAGGATGGCGCGGATGGGGTCGCCCAGCGCCGTGGTGGCCACGAACACGAGGATCGAGACCAGCCACAGCGTCAGTACCGCCAGCCCGACTCTCCTGGCCAGCCACATCGCCCAGGCCCCGGCTCCGTGCCGGTTGCTGGGCGGTGCGACCTCTGCGAGTGGATCCGGGAGAGTCGCGACGTCGGTCATCGGTCAGGCCGAGACGGAGACGGTCTTGAAGTTGTAGGACCCCAGGGGCTGGTAGACGCTGGACTTGAGGCCCTGCACCTTGTTCGACAGGGCGTCGATCTGGTTGCGGAAGCCCCAGATGATGTAGCCGCCTTCGTCGTACTCGATCTTCTGCGCGTCCTGGAGCAACGAGTTGCGCTTGCTCTCGTCGATCTCCTTCTGCGCCGAGGCGATGAGCCCGGCGAACTTCGCGTAGTTCTCCGACTTCTCGAAGTGCGTCTCGTCGTAGTTGCCCTTGCCCGGCATCGAGCCGACCGCCGCCTGGGGCAGGTAGTTGCGCGTGTTCCAGAAGTCCTGGGCGAACGGGTAGGACAGGTAGTCGTCACCGTAGAAGGGGTTCTTCTTGACCACCTTCACGTCGACGCCGGCCTTCTTGGCCTGCTGCACGAACAGCGCCGCCGTGGCGGGAGCCACGGAGCCGATGTCGTCACCGGTGAAGAGCTGGACCTGGAGGCCCTCCTGACCGGCCGACTTGAGCAGCGACTTGGCCTGTTCGATGTCCTGCTCACGCTGCGGCAGGTCCTTGGCGTAGGCCACGTCGAAGGGGGCGTAGAGGTCGTTGCCCAGCCGGCCGTAGCCGCTGAGGGCGTTGTCGATCATCTGCTGGCGGTCGCAGATCAGTCGCATCGCCCGGCGCACGCGGACGTCGTTGAAGGGCTTGGTGTCGACCCGCATCGTGAACGGGACCCAGGCGCCCGACTTGGACTCCAGGATCTGCCCGCCCTGGCCCTTGACCGTCTTGATCAGGTTGTAGGGCAGGTTGTCGATCGTCTGGATCTGGCCCGCCTGCAGGGCGTTGACCTGCGCGCTGGGGTCGGAGAAGTCCTGGATCTGGAGCTCGTCGGCGAACGCCTTGTCGCCCCAGTAGTCGTCGTAGCGCGTGAAGACGCTGTTCTTGCCGGGGGTGAAGGACTTGTACTTGAAGGCGCCGGTGCCCACGGGGTTGGCCGGGTCGTAGTCGGCCGGGACGACGCCGAAGGTGTACTCCGCGAGGAGGTACTGCAGCACGGCGTACGGCGTCTTGAGCTGGATGACGACCGTCGAGGCGTCGACCTTCTTGGTGCCGTCGAAGTCGATGATCTGCGACAGCGCGCCACCGGCCGAGGTGGGCTCCTTGCCGGCCACGCGGTTGAGCGTGAACAGCACGTCCTCGGCAGTGACGTCCTTGCCGTTGTGGAAGGTGACGCCCTGGCGCAGCTTGACGGTCCACGTCTTGGCGTCGGCCGAGGGCTCGACCGACTCGGCCAGCCCGGGGGCGATCCGGTAGTCGTTGTCCCAGATCAGCAGGGGCTCGTAGAGGTTGAAGCACCGTGCGATGTCGGCGTTGGTCACGGGACGGTGGGCGTCCAGCGTGTCCTTGCTGCTGCCGCCGGTGGCGCCGTGGATGATCTGTCCACCGGACTTCTGCGGCCCGCTGGAGCCACCGGTGCTCTTGCTGTCCGAACCGCAAGCGGCGAGGAACTCGGTGCCACCGACGGCCAGGGCGGTCGCTCCGGTGAACTTGAAGACCGTCCGGCGGGAGAATCCCGAGTCGTCGGGCTGGGCGCTTGCGTCGTTCGTCATTCGAACACCTCCGTGTGTGATGCGAACCTAGAGGTGGCTCAAATCACAGGTCAAGGGCAACATGCTGTTGTGACCAAACCTCTGCTGACGCCGTCGTCGCCGCAGAAACGGCCCATCTCCCCGCGAACCTCCACGGGCTGGCGGGTGCAGTCGGTCGACCGGGCGGTGCACCTGCTCCAGGCCGTGGCGGGTGCGGGCCCCACCGGCGGGGCGGGCACGGTCGCCCTCGGCGAGGCCTGTGGGCTGAACCGCGCCACCGCGTGGCGGATCCTGTCGACCCTCGAGAGCCACGGCCTGGTCACGTGCGACCGCTCCACCAACCAGTGGACCCTGGGCAGCGGGCTGGTCGAGATCGTGCGTGGGTCGGGACTCGACGCGATGTTCCGCGACGCCCACGGAGTGCTCGAGAAGCTGGCCTCGGAGACCGGCGAGACCGCGGCTCTCGCAGTGCTCCGCCAGGGCGTCCTGGAGTACGTCGACGAGGTCGCTTCCGCCTCGATCGTGGCTGCGAACTGGTCCGGGCGCACCGTCAGCCTGCACGCCACCTCGACCGGGAAGGTGGTGCTGGCGTGGACACCCGAGCCCGAGATGACGGGCCTGCTGCCGCGTCGACTGGAGCGGTTCACCGACGCGACGATCACCGACCGACCGTCCCTGCGCAAGGACCTCGCGCGCACCCGGCAGCGCGGCTACGCGACCTGCCGGGGCGAGTTCGACCCGTCGGCCTGGGGGGTGTCCGCCCCGGTGCTGGACAGCTCCGGTCGGCTGCTCGCCGTGCTCAGCCTGTGGGGCCCCGGTGACCGGATCCCGGTCTCCCGCTTCCCCGAGCTGGGGGCCGCCGTGACCTCTGCCGTGCGCCGGTTGTCGGCCGTCTGAGCGCCGGTGGTGCGCCGCAAAGTCGTCGCGAATCCGCGACCACAGGTCTAGACCAACCGGGATGGCTATGCTCCCCTCGTGCACACACCACCCTCGGCGAGGACGCAGGCGACCCGATGAGCGAGGAGCCGGCTGCACCGGCCAGCCAGCCCGGCGAGAAGCGCCGGGACGAGATCCTGCGTGAGGCCGCGCTGCTCTTCCTCGAGTCCGGCTACCGCGGTGCCTCCATGGGCGCGATCGCCAAGCGGGTGGGCATCGCCAAGCCGACGCTCTACCACTACTGGCGCAGCAAGGAAGACATCCTCTACGAGATCCACAAGCAGTTCATCCAGCCGCTGCTGGACCAGCAGCGCAGCTATGCCGAGCGGGACCTGCGTCCCGACGACCAGCTCCGCCGCTGCGTGCGCGACATGATGGAGTCGCTCAACGACGACCCCGGCTACGTCCGCTCGTTCATCGAGCACGGGCGCGAGCTCAGCGACGAGCGGTCCCGCGAGGTGCGCCACATCGGCCGCGAGCACCGAGAGCTCATCGAGAAGGCGATCGAGGACGGCATCGACCAGGGCATGTTCCGCAAGGTCAGCCCGACCATCGCGGCGTACGCCCTGCTCGGCGTGGCCAGCTGGGCCGCGTTCTGGTTCCAGCCCGGCGGCCCCCTCAACGCCGAGCGCGTGGCCGAGGAGCTCTCCGACATCGTCCTCAACGGGCTGCGCGCTCCCGCCTAGCTTCCGCGGACGGACTCGACCCGGTAGGTGTAGGTGTCCTCGTCCCCGGGCTCCACCCGGGCCAGGTCCCGGCGTCCCTCGAAGTCGGTCTGTCCCGGCTCGGCGGGCAGGCCTCGCCAGGCCTCCAGGCAGACCAGGTCGCTGGAGACCGGCGACCACAGCGTCACGCCGGTGAACCCCTCCCAGGTGACGCGCAGGGCGCGCCCGTCCGGGGCCCGGTAGACCAGCCCCCGGCTGCGCACCTCGGGCAGGATCACCGCGCTCTCGGCGAAGAGCTCGTCGTCCACGACCACCTTGCGCGCCGCGCCGACCGGCGGGCGGGGCACCGGCGAGAGCAGGCCCTCGTCGAGCCGGCGCGACGCAGCGGGCTCCTCCGCGTCCAGCACCAGCAGGTGCCCCTCGCGGGAACCGCCCCCGAGCGGCCAGGCGTACGCCGGGTGGTGACCCAGCGCGTAGGGCATCGTCGACGTGCCGAGGTTGCGCACCCGGAAGACGGAGGTGACGCCGAGCTCGTCGAGGCGGTGGGTGACGCGCAGGGAGAACGCGTAGGGGAACGCCTCCCGGGTCTCCTGGTCGTCGCGGAGCTCGAAGGTGACCTCGGCGTCCGAGGCGTCCAGCCGGACGAACTCCCGGTGGCGGCCGAAGCCGTGCTCGACCATCGGGTGCCGTACGCCGCCGACCACGACCTGGTCGTCGGGAACGCGGCAGATCACCGGGAACAGCATCGGGGCGTGGATCGGCCACGGGTCCGCACCGGCCCACAGCAGCTCCGCGCCGTCGACGACCCACGAGACCAGCTCGGCACCGGTCGCGGACACGGCGGCCGTCGAGCGGCCGGTGGAGAGGCGGACCCGGTCGGCCTGGGCGGGGTTGGTCACGGTGACTCCTGTTCGGTGAGGTGGGTGAGGAGCGTCAGGTGGGCCGGCGGGATCTCGAACCTGGGACCGTGGGCCGTCGCGAGCTCCCGCGCCCGTTCGCGGAACCCCTCGAGCCCGACGAGGGTGCCGTCCCGCACGTGGTGCAGGACGTGGCCCACTGCCCCGCCGAGCACAGCCGGGAAGCCGGCGCCGTCGACGGAGAGCACGTTGGCCTCCGCCACGGAGCCGACGGTGCCGTCTGCCAGCGCTGCGACCGCCGCGAGGCTGACCGCGAACAGCCGCCGGTCGGCCAGGTCCCCCGCGTCCCCCGTGCGCGCGACCTCCGCCCGCAGCGCGGCCTCCAGCCGGTCGACGTACTCGGGGCCGACGCTCGGCCCCCCGGCCCGGGCGAGCGCACGCCGGTCCAGGAAGGCGGCGCGCAGGGTGATCGCGAGCTCCGGGCGGGTGGCGAGGTGGAGGAACTGCTCGATCTCCAGCCGTGCCGACTCCTCGAACGGCAGCGCTGCGCCACCGGCCGCGGCGCGGAGCAGGGCCCGGGGCGCCTCCGGCAGCGCGGACGCCGCCTGCTGCTCGAGGGCCTCCAGGCGTCCGGCGTCGGGAGTCGCCCCTGGGAGCCGGAAACCCGGGCGGTCCCACGGCTGCCACTTCGTCGCGGGCTCTCCCGCCGCCCCCTCCAGCCAGGCCAGTGCCGCCGGCAGCAGCTCGTCCGGGCCGGCCACCACCTCGTCCACCAGGCCGAGCGCCAGCGCCTCGCCCGGGGTGTGGGTGCGTCCGCTCAGCAGGACCGACTCGAGCGCGGGGAGGAGTCCGAGCATCCGGACGGTGCGGCTGATCCCGCCCCCCGCGGCGAGCACGCCGAGCGTCACCTCCGGCAGACCCACGGGGTAGTCGCCCGCGACCGCCACCCGGTGGTGGGCGGCCAGGGCGACCTCCAGCCCGCCACCCATCGCCGCGCCGTTGATCGCCGCGACCACAGGGACCCCGCAGGTCTCCAACGCTCGCAGCGGCCGCTGCACCTGTTCGAGCCGCCAGCGCCAGGCCTCGGCCTCGGCCGGCCGGGACACCATCGCCTCGACGTCACCACCGGCGAAGAATGTGCGCTTCGTCGAGCGCACGACGACGCCTCGCACCGACCCGGCGGCCGTCGCGAGCCGGTGACCCAGCTCGAGGACCGCGGCGTCCATGGCGGCTCCGTAGGCGTCGTCCATGACGTTGGCCGAACGGCCGGGAGCGTCGAGCACGAGGTGGGCGGTCCCATCCCGGAGCTCCAGGCGCACGGGAGGGGTCGGAATGCTGGTCACCGCTCACCCTCCCGTCCATGCGACGCTCGGCATTGACACCGCGCACACCCGACCGCAAGATTAGTCGACCGACTAGTCGGGCGGGTCTGTGGAAGTGTACGCAGCGCGCCGCTCACAGAGGAAGCAGGAGAAGCGATGACATCGTCCGACGAGATCGGCCTGGAGCGCAGCAGGAGCCAGTCCCTGGGCGAGATCGTCGCGCGCAACGCGCGTCGGAACCCCGACGCCGTGGCCCTCGTCTTCGAGCAGAGCAGCCTCACCTACGCCCGCCTCGACGAACGCGTCAACCGCTTGGCCAACGCGCTGGCCGACCGGGGAGTCGGGCGCGGCGACAAGGTCGCCGTGCTGATGTACAACCGGCTGGAGTTCGTCGAGTCCCTGCTGGCCTGCCACAAGCTGGGCGCCTGCCCGGTGCCGGTCAACTTCCGGCTCGTCGCGACCGAGCTCGCCTACCTCCTGGCCAACTCCGACTCGGTCGGCATCCTGACCGACGCCGACCTGCTCCCGCTGGCCGAGGAGACCGTGCAGCAGGTCCCGGGGATCGGGTTCGTGCTGGCGGCGGGGACCGACGGGCACGTCTCCTACGAGGACGCCCTCGCGGCAGCGGCACCGGTCGCCCCCGAGGTGGTGGTGGAGGACACCGAGATCGCGCTGCTGATGTACACCTCCGGCACCACCGGGCAGCCGAAGGGCGCCATGCTCACCCACCGGGGCCTCCTGGCGAACACGGTCAACTGGATCCTGGAGATGGGCGCCACCAGCGACGACGTCTGGCTCTCCGGCCTCCCGCTCTTCCACATCGGCGGCATCAACGGCTTCCTGCCCTTCCTCTACCTGGGCGCGACCAGCGTGATCACCGCCTCGCTCGGCTTCGACCCGACCGAGGCGCTGGAGAAGCTGGAGGAGCACCGCGCGACGATGTGCTACTTCGTCCCGACCCAGTGGGACGGGATCTGCGACGTCGCGGCCGGCTCGACCCACGACACCTCCCGGCTGCGTCGCGGCCTGTGGGGCGCGTCCCAGGCGCCGGTCGCCGTGCTCCAGAAGATCGCCAGCACCTTCCCCGACGTCGGCATCGTCAACGCGTTCGGCCAGACCGAGATGTCGTCGAACACCTGCTTCCTCAAGCCCGCCGACGCCCTGCGCAAGCGCGGCTCCGTCGGTCGACCGCTGATCAACGTGGAGTACCGCGTCGTCGACGTCGACGGGCTCGACGTCAAGCCGGGCGAGGTCGGCGAGATCGTCTACCGGGGCCCCACAGTGATGGCCGGCTACTACAAGAACCCCGCGGCCACGCAGGAGACCTTCCGCGGCGGCTGGATGCACAGCGGGGACCTCGTGCTGCAGGACGACGAGGGCTATCTCTACGTCGTCGACCGCACCAAGGACATGATCATCAGCGGCGGCGAGAACATCTACCCGGCTGAGGTCGAGCGCGCCCTCGCCGAGCACCCCGCCGTGCGCGACGTCTCCGTGTTCGGCGTCTCGCACCCGCGCTGGGTCGAGACCCCGGTGGCCGCCGTCGTGGTGGCCCGGGGAGCGGAACGGCCCACGCAGGAGGAGCTGGTGCGGTTCGTGCAGGGGCGACTGGCGTCGTACAAGAAGCCCTCGGCCGTGGTGTTCGTCGACGAGCTCCCCCGCAACGCCTCGGGCAAGGTGCTCAAGCGGTCCCTGCGCGACTCCTACTCGGACCTCTTCGCGCTCTGAGCGACGAGGCGTGCCTGTCCCCTACTGGGCCAGGAAGCCGCCGTCGACCGCGAGCTCGGCGCCGGTGATGAACGCCGCCTGCGGGCTGACCAGGAAGGCGACGGCGTTGGCCACGTCCTCGGGGGTGCCGAGCCGTCCCATGGGCGTCATGTCGTAGAGCCCCTGCGTGTCCTCGATGCCGTCCAGCAAGGGCGTCTGGATCACCCCGGGGTGGATCGAGTTCACGCGCACGCCTTCCTTCGCCCAGCCCAGGGCGGCGGTCTTGGTCAGCGTGCGCACCGCGCCCTTGGCGGAGTGGTAGCCGGGCGAGACGCCGCCGAAGCCACCGGACATCGCGAAGATGGAGCTCATGTTGACGACCGCACCGGTCCCCGACCGGCGGAGGTGCGGGCCGCAGTGCTTCAGCCCGAGGAAGGTGCCGACCTGGGTCACCGCGACGGTGGCCATGTAGGTCTCCAGGGTGGTCTGCTCGATCGGGTCCCAGTCGCCGATGCCGGCGTTGTTGACCAGTACGTCGATCCCGCCCAGCGTGTCCACCACCGAGGCCACCGCCGTCACCCACGACTCCTCGCGGGTCACGTCGAGCTCGACGAAGACCGCCTCCAGCCCCACCGCACGGATATCGGCGGCCACCTGCTCCCCCGCTGCCACGGAGACGTCGGCGACCGCTACCGGCCCGGTCCGCGCCAGCAGCCGGGCCGTGGCCGCCCCGATGCCGCTCGCGGCCCCGGTGACCAGCGCCACCCGCGGGGTGGCGGACGGCTCGGTGGTGCTCACGACTCGGCCCCGGGGGCGGCGGGGCTCCACACGGCCGTGGTGCCGCCGTCGACGGCGAAGCTGGCGCCGTAGACGTAGGACGACGCGTCCGTGACCAGGAACAGCGCCAGCTCGGCGACCTCCTCCGGCGTGCCGAGGCGGCCGGCCGGCACCCCCTGCTCCAGCGAGGCCTTGACCTCGGGATCGGCGAGGGCGGCGCTGAGCAGCGGCGTCACGATCGGTCCGGGTGAGATCGCGTTGACCCGGATGCCGCGCGGCGCCAGGTCGGCGGTGAGCCCCTTCACCAGGCTGACCAAGGCACCCTTGGAGGCGGCGTACACGCTGCCGTTCGGGGAGGCGAGGACGGCGTTGCCGGAGGCGACGAACACGATGGACGACCCCGCGGACAGGTGCGGCAACGCGGCCTGGGTGAGGAAGAGCGGGCCGCGGACGTTGATGCCCATCACCTTGTCGTAGCTGGCCCGGGTGAGCTCCTCGACGTGCATCGTCTCGAGCACACCGGCGGAGTTGACGACGCCGTGCAGCGACCCGAACGCCGACACGGCCTCGTCCACGACGGCGTCCGCTGCCGCGTCGTCGAGCAGGTCGGCGACGATGGCCACCGCGGAGTCGCCCAGCGACTCGGCCACCGCCTTCAGCGCGTCGCCCTGGATGTCGACAAGCGCGAGGCGGGCGCCTTCGCGCGCGAGCCTGCGGGCCGTGGCCTCACCGATGCCGGACGCCGCACCGGTGACGAGGACGACGCGACCCTCCAGGGACGGTCCGCCCATCTCAGGCACCCTCTCCGGAACGGTGGGCGCCCAGCATGAACACGGCCATCAGGCAGGGCTCGGGGCCGTCGACGCGCCAGACGTGCCGGGTGCCGTTCTGCACCACGGTGTCGCCGGCGCGCAACAGCTTCTCCTGGCCGTCGTCGAGGACGAGGGTCACCTCGCCCTTGATGATGACCTCCATGTCGACGGTGTCGGTGGTGTGGAAGCCGTCGGGCTCCAGGTGGTCCATCATCCCCGGCAGCGCGGCGTTGACGGTGGCCAGCGCGTCGTCCGGGTCGACGCCCTCCACCGGCGGGGTGTCCTTCGGTGGGATCACCGAGAACGAGAACCGGAACCCGTCCACGGCCGGGAAGTACGCCGGGGCGATCGGCTTCGCGCCGTCGTCGGGGAAGGTGGGCGTCGCGTCGGCTCCCCACATGTCCATGAACTCCCAGCCGGGGAGGATGTCCATGGTGAGGCCCTCGACCTCGTCGTCGCTGGCGAAGACGGACCTGCCGGACTCGTCGTGGCCGGTCACCACGCGTCGGATGTTCATTGCTCGTGTCTCCTCGGGATAGGGGTGAGTGGGTCAAGTTTCGGACGTGGGGGTTACTTCAGCGCCAGGGCGTTGGGCGGCGACCCGACGCCCCCGCGCAGGTTGAGCGGGGCCGAGGTCAGCAGGAACTCGTAGACCCCGTCAGCCGCGCAGTCCGCGGCCAGGTCCTCGACGAACCACATCTCGCCCAGGGCCAGCCCCAGCAGCGGCAGCAGGCGGAAGTGGATGTACTGGTCGACCTCGAGGGCGTGCGGCCACGCCTCCAGCGCGGGGTTGTCCGCGGCCACGGCGGAGAAGTGCTGGTTCCACAGCCACTCGACCATGTCCTCGCCGCCGGTGAGCCCCGGGCTCTTCAGCCGGGTCAGCGAGTCCTGGGCCAGGTCGAGCCGGGTCTGGTCGGAGGCCTCGAGGTACCAGCTCATCCAGCCGGTGCGCAGGACCAGGATGTCGCCGGTCTCGAACTCGACGCCCTGGGCCTCGCGGACCTCCTCGAGGTCGCGCCAGGTGAACTCCACGGTCGTACCGCCGTCGAAGCCGCGGCCGGTCTGCTCGAAGTGCCGGGCGACGTCGAGCAGCACGCCGCGGCCGACGATGCCGCGCTGCGCCCAGTGCTCGATCCCGAGCCGGGTGCCGGGCTCACCGGTCAGCTCCGCGTCGGTGCGGCCGTTGTAGAAGCCGTGCTCGGGGTGGCCGATGTGGCACAGCGCGTCCCACTGGCTCGAGGACTGGGTGAAGAAGTTGTCGAGGGAGTCGTCGAGGCACGGCGTGAACGGCCGGTCGATGATGTGCTGCAGCGCACCACGCCCGTAGAAGGGTGGGCTCGGCTCCTCCAGGGCCCAGTTCAGCGGGAACACCGCTCCTCGCGTCGGCAGCGCCAGCGCCCGCTGGACCCGCTCCGGGGTGAGCAGGTTGACGGTGCCGATCTCGTCGTCGTCCCCCCACAGGCCCCAACTGGACCCTGCGGGCAGGCCCTCGCGAACGGGCAGCTCGTCGTAACGTGGCAGATCCATGGTGGCTCCTCGCCTCAGTGCCCGGGCTCGCCGTGGCCGGGGTCGTAGTGGTGTGCAAAGTCGTGGCGCAGCACGTTCTTCTGGATCTTGCCGGTGGCCGTCCGGGGGAAGTCCTCGACGACGACGACGGACTTCGGTCGCTTGTACGCCGCCAGCCGGTCGGCCAGTGCTTCCTGGATCTGCTCCGCCTGGAGGTCCGCACCGGGCTGGGTGATCACCAGCGCCGTCACCGCCTCGATCCACCGGTCGTGCGGCAGGCCGACCACGGCGACCTCCTTGATGCGCGGGTCCACCTCGTAGATGGCGCGCTCCACCTCGAGCGAGGCCACGTTCTCCCCGCCGCTCTTGATGACGTCCTTCGACCGGTCCTCGAACCAGAGCATCCCGGTCTCGTCGACGTGGCCGAGGTCGCCGGAGTGGAACCACCCTCCGGCGATCGCCTCCTCGGTGGCGGTGGGGTTGTCGAGGTACTCCTCCAGGGCGTGCGGACCGCGGTAGACGATCTCGCCGCTCCCGCCGGGCGGGACGGCGACCCCGTCCTGGTCGTGGATCTCGATCTGGATGTTGACGATCTGCTCCCCGACGGCGCCGTGGTGGCTGATCTGGTGCTCGGGCTGGAAGATGGTGGTCATCGGCACCATCTCGGTCTGGCCGAACCCGAGCGAGAACCCACAGCCGAGCACGTCCATCGCGCGGAGCAGGTCGGCCTTGGCCAACGGAGCCATCGCGTAGCCCGCGCGCCGCAGGCTGGAGAGGTCGCGGGCTCCGGCGTCCGGGTGGTCGATCATCTCGCGGTACATCACCGGCAGGCCGAACACGAAGGTCAGCCGCTCGCGTTCGATCAGCTCCAGCAGGCCGGCGGCGTCGAACCCGCGTCGCAGCACCACGGTGCCGCCGACCATGATCACCGGGGTGGTGAAGGCGTTCAGCTGGGCGATGTGGAAGAGCGGCATCATCGCCCCGAGCCGTTCCTCGCTCGTGAACCGCATCTCGTGGGCTGCGGTGAGCGAGCCGAGGTAGAGGCCCAGGTGGCTGGACACCACGCCCTTGGGCGCCGAGGTGGTGCCGCTGGTGTACATGTAGGACAGCGGGTCCCGGTCGGCGATCACCACCTCCGGAGCCGTGACCGGCTGCGCGTCGGCGACCGAGGCCAGCGTGGTCCCACTCACCGCGAGCTCGGCGTAGGTGCTCGCCGCCTCGGGGGTTCCCGGAGCCACGATCACCTCGACGTCCGGGTGCTCGGCGAGCGCGCCGCCGAGCGAGGCGAGCAGCTGGGCCTCGACCACGACCCCCTTGGCACCGGAGTGGCCGAGCACGTAGGCGACCTCGTGCTCGCGCCAGACCAGGCTGAGCGGCACCACGACCAACCCGGACTTCGCGCAGGCGTAGTAGGTGAGCAGGAACTCCAGGCTGTTGCCTGAGAGCAGCGCGAGCGAGTCGCCCTTGGCGTAGCCGCGCGCCGCGAGCCCGTGGGCCAGGGCGTTCACGGCCTCGTCGAGCTCGCGGTAGGTCAGGCGTCGGTCCCCGTCCACGACGGCCTCGTGGTCGGGGTGCCGGGCCGCCGACCGCGTCAGCGAGTCGCCGAGGTTCACCCGCTGCACCAGGTTGTGGTCCAGCGACCGCGTCTCGGGGGTCCGCCAGGTCTCGGACGCCGGCATCAGCCGACGGCCGACTGGTTGAGGTAGGCGTCCTCGATCTCCGAGAGTCGTCGGAGCGCCTCGTCGGCCGGCAGCTGCATCACCAGGTCGCCGCGGCGCATCACCAGCACCCGGTCGGCGTAGCGCAGGGCCTTGCGGGCGTGCTGCTCGACGATCAGCACGGCCGTGCCGCGGTCCGCGGCGTCGCGGACGGCCTGGAGCAGCCGCTCGACGATGAGCGGGGCCAGGCCGAGGGACAGCTCGTCGGCCAGCAGCACCGAGGAGCCACGGGAGAGGGCCCGGGCCAGGGTCAGCATCTGCTGCTCGCCTCCGGAGAGCAGGCCCGCCTTGATGTCGATGCGCGACTTCAGCTCCGGGAACAGCTCGATCGCCGCCTCCGGCTCGACCCCGGCGCACCGCAGGTTGTCGCGGGTGGACATCCCCTTGAACACCGAGCGCTCCTCGGTCACGTAGGAGAGCCCCTTGCGGGCCCGGTGGTGGAGCTTGGCCGTGGTCACCTCGCCGTGCATCAGGATCTCGCCGCCCATCAGCGGCAGCTCACCGGCCAGGGCCAGCATGGTCGAGGTCTTGCCCGCCCCGTTGGGGCCGAGCAGGCAGGTCACCTCACCGGCCCGGATGTCGAAGGAGAGGTCGTGGATGACCGGTTGTCCGACGTAGCCCGCGGAGACGTTGCGGGCCGACATCACGGCCGTTGCGGTGGAGGTCGTCATCGGGTGCCGTCCTGGGTGTCGGCCGTGGTCGCCGCCACGAGCTCGGCCTCGTCGCCGGGTTCGACACCGAGGTAGGCCGCGATCACGGCTGGGTCGCGGCGTACGGCGGCCGGCTTGCCGCTCGCGATCGTGCGCCCGAACTCGAGGACCACGAGCTCGTCGCAGATCCCCATCACGAGGTTCATGTCGTGCTCGACCAGCAGCACCGCGACGCCGAAGTCGCCGGCCATCCGCTTCACGAGCCGCGCGAGCTCGGCGGTCTCGGCGTCCCCGAGGCCGGCGGCGGGCTCGTCGAGCAGCAGCACGCTCGGCCGGGCCGCGATCGCGCGGGCGATGGCGAGCAGCCGGCGCTCGCCGTAGGAAAGGTCCTCGACGGTCCGGTCCAGGCTGTCCTCGAAGCCGAACTCGCGGATGGCCGTGACCACCTCCGGGGAGAGCGGCGGGTTCACCGGGAAGACCAGGTCGCGCAGGTAGGAGACCCACTCGCGCGGGTCGGAGGCCACCCGCAGGTTCTCGAGCACCGTGGAGTCCTCGAAGAGCTCGAGGGACTGGAAGGAGCGACCCAGGCCAGCGCGGGCCCGCTTGGCCGGCGACCAGGTGGTGATGTCGTCGTCACCGAGCCAGAGCTGGCCGGCCGAGAACTTCGTGAAGCCCGTGACCGCGTCGATGAACGAGGTCTTGCCCGCCCCGTTGGGCCCGATCAGCCCCAGGATCTCGCCGGGCCGGACCTCCAGGCTGACGTCGTCGACGGCGGTCGTGCCGCCGTACCTGACCACCAGCCCGTCGACGCGCAGCGCCATCGGCGCCACCCGCTCCGCGGTGGCCTCCGGCAGCGTCTGGCCCTTCGGCTTCCGGGGCGCCAGGAACGACACCTTCGCGCCGAGCTTGCCCCGGACCCAGCCGATCTGGGTGAGGGTCTCCTTCACGATGCCGTTCTGGTTCAGCATGATGAACAGCACGAGCGAGACCCCGCCCACGAGCGAGATGTAGGCACCGAAGCCGTCGCCGAAGAGGTCGAAGATCTGCGCGTTGATGCCGCCAGGCGCCATCGTCGCCCCGACCAAGGCTCCCATCAGGTAGCCGACGCCGCCCAGCAGCGCGAACCCCACGTAGGCGATCGAGGTCAGGCTGTCGAAGGTGCCGTAGCCGATCGAGGTGCTGGCGAAGGCGATCAGGATGCCGCCCGCCGCCGCGATCCCGGCCGAGAGCCCGAACGCGTAGAGCTTGACCCCGGCGACACTGATCCCGAGGGCGGCCGCGGCGCGCTCGTTGGTGCGTACGGCGATCATCCGGCGCCCGCTCCTGGAACGGCGGAGGTTGGAGATGGCCAGCGCCACGAGCACGAAGACGACCAGGTTGAGCACGCCCCAGCGGAAGGGCTGCGTCAGGCTGCTGACGTCCCAGCCGAACAGGGCCGGCATCGGCACCTGGGTGCCGCTGAGGCCGCCGGTGTAGTCGGTGTTGTTGAACAGCACCAGCTGCATGGCGGTGCCCAGGCCGAGGGTGACGATCGCCAGGTTGATCCCGCGGGTGCGCACCGCTGGCAGGGCGAAGACCACGCCCACGGGGATGGTGGCGAGCACGCCGATGAGCAGCGCGAGCAGGAACGGCATCTGCGTGGTGGCGCTGAGCCGGCCCGCCACCCAGGCGCCGAAGCCGGCGAGGGCGTACTGCGCCAGGGAGAGCTGGCCGGTGAAGCCGGTCAGCACGACGATCGAGAGCAGCACCAGGCCGACCGAGAAGGTGATGGTCAGGGCGGAGAGCCAGGACAGGTTGGCGAGCCACATCAGGGAGACCGTCACCACCACGCCGATCGTCAGCCAGCTCCAGGAGATCCGGCCGCTGCCGATCGTCGGCATCCGCTGGAGGACGAAGTCGCGCAGGGGCAGGGCCTGGCCGCGCACGATGAGCCAGACCACGATGAGCACGAAGGGCACGGCCTGGCCCACGCCCGGCTGCTGCACGAAGCGGTTGATCTCGGTCTGCACGATGCCGATGCCGACACCGGCGACGAGCGCGATCGGGAAGGAGCGGAAGCCCGCGACGAGGGCCGCTGCGGTCGCGCCGAGGACCACGTTGGTCATCACGGCCGGCTGCAAGGTGATGATCGGGGCGACGAGGATCGCGGCGAACCCGGCCAGCCCGCAACCCAGGGCCCAGTTCACCGTGGCCAGGGTGTCGGCGGACCAGCCCAGCGACGCCGCGGCCCGCGGGTTCTCCGCGACGGCGGCGGTGCCCAGGCCGAAGGAGGTGAAGCGGTAGAGCGCCCACAGCGCCACCGAGATGACGACGGCGAAGGCGAAGAGCAGGATGCGGTCCTGGGCGACGGTGATCTCGCCGAACAGCTTCCAGGTGCCCGAGGGGATGCTCGGGTCGACCACGAAGGCCGAGGAGCCGTACTTCAGCACGGCGATCGACTGCAGCGTGATCAGGATGCCCAGCGTCGCGATCACCCGGACGAGCGGGGAGGCGTGCCAGAGCTGGCGCATGATCAGCAGGTGGCTGGCCGCGCCGAGCAGGGCGGAGACGGCGACCCCGATGACGAGGGAGACCAGGAAGGGCACGCCGTGGTGGTCGTGCAGCTCCCACTGGACGTAGGTCCCGGCCATGCCGATCGCCCCGAGGGCGAAGTTGAGGATGCCCGCTCCTCGGTAGATCACGATCAGACCCTGCGAGGCGAGGGCGTAGAGCGCTCCGATGCCGAGGCCGAGAAAACCGAAGCGAATGATCTCGACCATCGCGAGCTCTCCTCTTTCTTCTTGGTGCAGTGGTGCGGGTGGAGGTCCTGCCGCCCGGGGGTGAGCCGGGCGGCAGGACCGGAATCAGTGCGTCAGTCGCTCAGGAGAGCGGCTTGCCGAGCATCAGGTTCGTGTAGTCCACGAACTTGTCGGTCTCGGGGCTGAGCTTGCCGTCCTTGAAGGTGCCGAACGTGGCGGTGCGGTTGAAGAGGCGCTGGTAGCCCTTGGGACCATCGCTCCACTCCGTGGTGAAGTCGACCGGGGCCGTCATGCCGTTCGTGTCGACGTTGCTGGCCTTGCTCGCCGCGTCGAGGAACGACTTCGACGTCACTGCTCCGTCGATCCCCTTCACGATGTCGGCGAAGGCGGTGTAGCCGGCCCACGCACCGAGCCCGTCGAGGCCGTTGTAGCCCATGTCGGGGGCGTTGTACTTCTTCAGCGCGTCCCGGAAGTCGGCGTACGCCGGCGAGGTGATGTCGGCGTAGGAGTTGCCCGTCACCCACCCGTCGGAGAGGTTCCCGAAGCCGCTGACGACGTCCTCGGTGAGGTTGCCCTGCGGGCCGTAGATGCGCGCGGTCGACCCGATCTGCTTGTAGGCGGTGATGAAGGTCTTGATCGAGTCAGCGTTGACGAACATGACGACCGCGTCGGTGCCGTCAGCCAGGGCCTGCGACGCCTGCGGGCTCAGGTCCTGCGCCGTGGCGGGCAGGATGACCGTCTTGTTCGGCGTGAGGCCGTTGGCCTTGAGCGCGTTCTCGGCCGGCACCAGGTAGGACTGCGCACCGTCGATGGCCACGAGGGCGATCTTCTTCTTGCCGTCGTCCACGGCGTGCTGGACGAGCGCGGCGCCGTACGCCGGGCCGTTGCCCATGATGAACGAGTTCGACGAGGTCAGGTCGGCCACCGCGTTGGAGCAGCACCCGCCGAACATCGCGATGTTCGCGCTCTTGAGCAGCGGGATGGTCGCGTCACCGGTGTAGCCGAACGACGAGATGACGGCGACGACCTTCTCCTGGATGGCCTTGCGCGCGCAGTCCGACGCCTTGTTCGGCGTGCCGCCCTCGTCGCAGGTGAGCACCTGGAGCTTCTTGCCGTTGATCCCGCCCTTGGCGTTGATGTACTTGCCGTAGGTCGTGGCCGCCGCCGTGATGGCCGGGTAGTTCGTCAGCTGGGACTTCAGGGGCGCCCAGGTCATCACCTTGATGGTGTCCCCGCTCCCCGAGCTGCCGCTGTTGGAGCTGCTGGTGCCGCTGGCGCAGGCCGACAGGGCCAGGACCAGAGCGGCGAAGAGCGCGAGACCGGCCGTGCGGGTGCTCCGCGGGCGTCGTTCACCCACCCGCCCCTGGTGGTGGTGTTGCTTCATCGGGTGCCTCCTCAGGCTTCTCCCAGTGCCGCGGACGTGGGTTCCGGGTGCACTGTCGACCGACCAATCGGTCGAGTGTGAATATGACCCTCGTCACCCCGCCGGGTCAAGGGGGCGCGCAAAGTTTCTGCAAACGAGTCGCGGAATGGCCATGCGGAGTGGCCTTCTACGCCTCCCGGCCGCCTGAAACCGCCCGGACGCGCCCGACCCGGCCCGGTGGCGAGCGGGATGCTTGACGTGCTCGATGGTGCGTCTTACGCTCCTCACCCAGCCGACCGTACGGTCGAGACGAAGGTGAGCATGAGTAACGAATCCCGTTCCCGGGGCATTCGGATCGTCCGCGACGGCGACTCGACGCACGTCCTCGACGTGCACTGCGGCCACTGTGCCGCGTGCCAGGTCGCGCTCGACTACTGGTGCCTCGACGCCCGCCACGACGGCGAGCTGCTCTTCTCGCTCGACACCCCGGCCTCCCCCGAGGAGCTGCGCCACTGGCTCGGTGGCCTGGCCGCCCTGTCCACCGCGAGGTCGGCGCCCGACGCGGTCCTGATGGTGCTCGAGGACGTCGACCAGCGGGCAGCCGCGGACCTCGTCCGCCCGTGGCACGCCGGCCCGGTGCTGTCCTCCGTCGACGGGCGCGACGACGAGGCCCGCGCCCGGTTGGCCGAGCTCAGTCCCACGGGACGTGCCCAGGTCGTGCTGACGCTGCAGGCCGCGCGCACCGCCGTACGCTCCGTCGAACGGGGTGGGCAGGTCTGCCTGCCCGACGTCCCGGTGGACGGCCCCAGCGTCGCCGAGCTCGTCCAGCGCGATGTCCGGCTCCTGGCCCCGCGCCGCATCGAGGACCTCGTGGCGCGGACCAGCTGGGCCGAGCTGGCCGGCCCGCTGGAACGGGTGCTGGACACGAACGCCTCCCCCGTCGGGGCGGGCCAGTGAGCACGCCGCGCCGGGTGGCCGTGGTCTCCGGTGCGAGCCGCCACGGCAGCATCGGGCGCGAGGTCGCCGAGCACCTGGTCCGCAGCGGCTACCGCGTGGTCGCCTCCGACATCGGCCAGGCCCTGAGCACCCACCCCGACTACGAGGTGGCGCCGGCCGACGACCTCACCGACCTCGCCACGGCCCACTCCGCCGATGACCTCGTGACCCATCCCTGCGACGTCACCGACGAGGGCCAGGTCGCGGCCCTGTTCGCGTACGCCGAGCAGACCTACGGCACCGTCGACGTGGCCGTGAACTGCGCCGGCCTCGGCATCGGGCTGAAGCCCGTCGTCGACCTCGAGCTGCGCGACTGGCAGGTCAACATCGACGTGATGGCCACCGGCGCCTTCCTGTTCGCCCGCCAGGCCGCCCGTACGATGGTCCGCAACCAGACCCGCGGCCGGATCATCACCCTGTCCTCCCAGGCCGGGAAGACCGGGGTGGCCCTGCTCGCGGCGTACTCCGCGGCGAAGTTCGCGGTGATCGGCCTGACCCAGGCGATGGCCGGTGAGCTCGGCCCCCACGGCATCACCGTCAACGCCGTCTGCCCCGGCAGCATCGACACACCGCTGCTGTCGGTCAAGGACGGCATGTACGACACGTTCTCGCGCCCCTTCGGGCGCACCGACGAGGACTACATGGCCGAGGTGGTCCGGCACATCGCCGTCGGACGGATCGGGATGCCCGCGGACGTGGCCGTGGCGGTGGCCTATCTGGCCGCCCCCGAGGCGTCCTTCGTCACCGGCACCGGGCTCAACGTCGCCGGCGGCGAGGAGTACCACTGATGCGTGCCATGGTCTACGCGGCTCCCCGCGACCTGCGGCTCGAGGACCTCGCCGATCCCGAGCTGGGGCCCGACGACGTCCTGGTCCGCATCGAGGCGTGCGGGATCTGCGGGTCCGACGTGGCCAGCTACGAGCTGGGTCACTACGCCAAGCCCGGGCAGGTGCTGGGGCACGAGCTCTCGAGCGTCGTGGTGCGCGCCGGCTCGGCGCTGGAGGGCATCGAGCCCGGGCAGCGGGTCGCCGTACGCACCTCGCGGTCGTGTGGGCACTGCCCCTACTGCACCTCGGGACGCCCCTACCTGTGCGGCGAGTCCGGCCGGTTCAGCATCGGGTACGGCGCCCGTGGCGGTTTCGCCGACCTGATGGTGGTGCGCGGTGTCACGGTCGGGGACGACCTGCTGCCCGTTCCCGACGACGTCTCCGCCGACGACCTGGTGTGGACCGAGCCGCTGTCCGTCGCCGTGCACGCCGTACGCCGGGCCGGGCTGACCCCGACCTCCGGCCCCGCCCTGGTCGTCGGGGGTGGCTCGGTCGGGCTGTGTGTCGTCGCGGCCGCGGCCGCCGCCGGCATCGAGGACCTCACGGTCGTCGAGCCGCGCGCGGACCGTCGCGCCGCCGCGGAGCGGCTGGGGGCCCGGGTCCTCTCCCCCGCCGAGCTGGCGGAGGCCGTGGAGACCTACAGCGGCGTCGTGGACACCTCCGGCGTCGCCGCCGCGCTGACCGTCCCGCTGCGCCGACTGTGGATCGGCGGCACCCTGACCCTGGTGGGGCTGGGGGACGACCCCGTGCCGTGGCCGTTGCCCGCGATCGAGCTGGTCACCTCGTTCGCCTGGGACGAGCAGGACTTCGCCACCGCCGTGGCCCACATCGTCGAGGGGCGGGTGCGCCTGTCCAGCTACATCAGCCACCGGTTCACCCTCGAGGAGACCGGCGCCGCGATCAGCGCCTCGGCCCACGACGCCCACGTCATCAAGGCGGTCGTCTACCCCGGCGCGACCACCTCGGCCGGGTGAGCTCGTGACCACGCCCGACACCCAGCGCGAGGTCCGTCGCCGGATGAGCCCGGAGCAGCGACGCGACCAGGTGGTGGCGGCCGCCGCGGAGCTGTTCGACTCCGCGGGCTACACCGGCGTCACCATGGGCGACATCGCGCAGCAGGTCGGCGTCGCCAAGCCGACGCTCTACCACTACTTCGACAGCAAGGACGACATCCTCCTGGCCATCCACGAGGAGTTCATCGACCTGCTGATCGGCCGCCACGACGAGCGCCGGCTCGGCGGGCTGCCCCCCGAGAAGCTGCTGCAGGAGGCCATGGGCGACATCCTCGAGCTGATGGAGACCCACCGCGGGCACGTGCGCGTCTTCTTCGAGCACCACCGGGAGCTGCCGGCCGAGGCCCGGGTCGCCATCCGGACGAAGCGCGACCACTACGAGCGCACCATCCAGGCGCTCTTCGAGGAGGCCGCCGACTCCGGCGCCTTCGTCGCCCAGGACTCCCGGCTCTCGGCACTGGCCATGTTCGGCATGTGCAACTGGGCCTACCAGTGGTACCGCCCCGGTGGCACCCTCACCCCCCGCCAGGTGGCCCGCCGCTTCTGGCGGCTGCTCATCTGCGGCGTCGGCTCCCCCGCGCTCGTGGAGTCCCTCACCCCCGTCCGCTGACCCAGCCACCGCCGGTGCGCACGCCGCGACGCGGTCAGCGGAGGGCGGCGAGGCCGGCGGCGACCAG
>JAOPYC010000126.1 GCA_025964795.1 Marmoricola sp. | reverse complement strand
GTCGCGACGTGGTGGCGACCGATGGGCAGCATCAGTGGCCGGCCCGACACCGGGTCGTCGATCACGCGGCAGTCGAGCCCGAAGACCGCCAGCACCGTCTCCTCCGTCAGGACCTCCTCGGGGCTGCCGGCCGCGTGCACCCGGCCGTCGGCGATCGCGACGAGGTGGTCGGCGTACCGCGCGGCGAGGTTGAGCTCGTGCAGCACCATCACGATCGTGGTGCCCCGGGTCTCGTTGAGCTCGGCGAGCAGGTCGAGGACCTCGACCTGGTGGGCGACGTCGAGGTACGTCGTCGGTTCGTCGAGCAGCAGTAGGTCGGTCTGCTGGGCCAGCGCCATCGCCACCCAGACCCGCTGCCGCTGGCCGCCGGACAGCTCGTCGACGAGCCGGTCGGCCAGGTCGAGGGTGCCGGTCAGCTCGAGCGCCTCGGTCACCGCCTGCTCGTCCGCGCGCGACCACCGGCTCAGGGCGCCCTGGTGGGGGTGGCGCCCGCGGCCGACGAGGTCGACGACGCTGACCCCCTCCGGCGTGACGGGGTTCTGCGGCAGCAGCCCCAGGGTCCGGGCCACCTGGCGGGGTGCGAGCGTGCCGATGGGCATCCCGTCCAGCAGCACGGCGCCGGCGCTCGGCTTGAGCAACCGGGCCATCCCGCGGAGCAGCGTCGACTTGCCGCAGGCGTTGGCGCCCACGATCACCGTGACGCGGTGGTCAGGCACGGCCGTGGTGAGCTCGTGGACGACGGGGCGCTCGCCGTACCCCAGGCTCACGTCCTGGGCGACGAGCCGGGCCCCCGGCGCAGGCAGGTCGGTCGGATGGGTCAGGGCAGGCATCAGGCTCTCCTCGTCGTACGCCCGGCCGCGAGCAGCCAGAGCAGGAAGGGGGCACCGAGGGCGCCGGTGACCACGCCCACGGGGTAGTTCACGTCGGGCACGAGGTACGCCGCCGCGTAGTCCGCCGCGACCACGATGACCGCGCCGACCAGCCCCGCGCCGACCAGCGTGGTCCGCCCACCGTTGAGCGCCCGGGCGATCGGGCCGGAGAGGAAGGAGACGAAGGCGACCGGCCCGGCGGCCGCGACGCCGAGCGCCACCAGCAGGACGGCCACGAGCAGCAGCCCCTCCGTGTGCCGACCGGTCACGCCCAGGCCCGCCGCGGTGTCCTCACCGAGCTCGGCCACCCGGCTCGCGCGGCTCCACCACGCCACCATGGGCAGCAGCACGAGCAGGAGCAGGGTGAGCAACCGGATGCCGGACCAGTCGGCACGGTTGAGGCTGCCGGTCAGCCACTGCAGGACGATCTGCACGTCCCACTGGTCGGCGCGGGTGAACAGATAGCTGACCAGGGAGAACAGCGCCGCGCTCACGCCCACCCCCACGAGCACCAGCCTCGTGCTCGTGCCGGGTCCGGCCTGCCACCGCACCAGCGCGGCGGTCAGCACGGCTCCGGTCACGGCCGCGGCGGAGACGACGTCGCCCCGCTGGCCGAGCGAGACGATGGCGAACACCGCCGCCGCGCTGGCGCCGACGCTGACCCCGATGATGTCCGGGCTCGCCAACGGGTTGCGCAGGGTCGACTGGAAGATGGCGCCCCCCACCCCGAAGGCGATCCCGACCAGGCACCCCAGCACCGCGCGGGGGAGCTTGCTCTCCATCAGGATGTACGACGCCCCGGGGATGTCGGTCCCGGTAAGGATCCGGGCGACGTCGGGCAGCGTGACGACGAAGTCGCCGAGCGTGACCCGGACGAGGACGACGAGCGCGAGCAGCAGGGCCAGCCCCGTGACCACCAGCCGGCGGCGCCGGGCCGGGCGTCGCCGGGCCCGGCGTACGACCTCGATCGGGGTGGGGGTCGCCACCGCGCTGCTCACAGGGCTCCCAGCCGACCGCGGCGGACCAGCAGCAGGAAGAACGGCGCCCCGACCAGGGCCGTCATGATGCCGACCTGGACCTCTCCCGGCGGCAGCAGCACCCGCCCCAGGGTGTCGGCGGCGACCACGAGCACGGCCCCGACGCCCAGGGAGAGCGGGAGCACGAGCCGGTAGTCGGGACCGGCCACGGCCCGCACCGCGTGCGGCACGATCAGCCCCACGAAGGCGATCGGCCCGGCCAGGGCCGTGGACGCGCCGGCCAGCAGGACGATCGCGAGGCCGATGACGAAACGGTCGACGGCGACCCGTCGGCCCAGGCCGCGGGCCAGGTCGTCGCCCAGCGCGAGGGCGTTCAGGCTGCGCACGGACGCGAGGCCGAGCACCGCACCCGCGACCAGGAACGGCAGCCCCACGAGGAGGACCCCGGTGTCCCGGCCCCCGACCGTGCCGACCGACCAGAGCCGGAAGGCCTCGATGGTCTGGCGGTCGGTCAGCAGGACGGCCTGCGTCCAGGAGGTGACCGCTGCCGTGACCGCAGCCCCGGCGATCGCGATCTTCATCGGGGTGGCGCCGTCGCGGCCCAGCGCAGCCACCACGTGCACCAGCACCATCGCCACCGCGGCGCCGAGGAAGCCGAACCAGACGTAGGTGCCGAGCTCGGAGACGTCGAACGCCGAGATGGCCACCACCATCGCCAGCGAGGCTCCCGCGTTGATGCCCAGGATGCCCGGATCGGCCAGCGGGTTGCGGGTGAGGCCCTGCATCAGCGCGCCGACCAGCCCCAGGGCGCCCCCCACCGCGAGACCCAGGAGGGTCCGGTCGATCCGCGCCTCGCCGATCCCGTGCAGCGCGTGGGTGGCGTCCACCAGTGCGGCGAGCGGGATCGCCCGAGCACCCACGACGAGCGAGCACGCCGAGGTCACGACCAGCGCCGCCACCAGCACGGGCACCGCCACGGGGGCCCCGCGGCGCAGCGCCCGCTCGGGGGGATGCCGCGCCCGGGTCTTCCGCAAGGC
Source organism: Marmoricola sp. (assembly GCA_025964795.1). Taxonomy (GTDB): domain Bacteria; phylum Actinomycetota; class Actinomycetes; order Propionibacteriales; family Nocardioidaceae; genus Marmoricola. The sequence continues at coordinate 7,299 of JAOPYC010000126.1, read as the reverse complement.
GAGCAGACCGGTGCTCACGAGCCCTGGACGGCCCGGTCCAGCTTGGGCAGGACCTGGTCGATGACGACCGGGATGGAGAGCGGCGTGGGGTTGGTGATCGCCTCGGAGACGACGGTGTCGTCCTCGGTGTAGACGTGGTCCTGCGCGAAGGCCGGGATCTTGCCGATCAGCGGGTGCTCGGCGAACGTCGCCACGCTCTTGCCCTCATCGGTGAAGGCCAACATCACGTCGGCCGCGAGGTCGGCCGACTTCTCGGCGGAAACCGTGCCGTAGAACGTCCCCTTCTTGACCACCGACAGCACCGACGGCGCGTCCTCGAGACCGAAGTCGCGCAGGAAGGCGACCCGGGTGTCGTCGGAGCCGTAGATGCCGACGGTGGAGAGGTCGGTCGTGGAGAGGTAGGTCAGCATGAAGGTCTTCCCGTCGAGGTCGGGGTGGGACTTCTTGGCCGCGTCGATCTCCCCCTCCGTCTTCTCCAGGACCTTCTCGGCCTCCTCGGAGCGGCCGAGCGCCTGGCCCACCATCTCCAGCGACGTGCGCCACGGGGTCAGGAACGGCTGGCCCGGGTAGGCGACGACGGGCGCGATCTTCGAGAGCTTGTCGTAGTCCTGCTGGGTCAGGCCGCTGTTCGTGGCCAGGATCAGGTCCGGGCGGACCTTGGCGACCTCGGCGAACGGGATGCCGTCCGAGTCGTCGTAGCGCACGGGCGCCGTGCCGTCGAGCTTCTGCACCGCCGCGTCGAAGAAGTCGGTGGAGCCCTGTGCGTTCCCGCCGTAGGTGATCTTGGTCGAGCCCACCGGCACCACGCCCAGCGCGACGGCGTGGTCCTGGTCGCTCCAGCCGAGCGTGGCCACCCGCTTCGGCGCCGACTTCACCGTCGTGGAGCCGAACGTGTGCGTGAGGGTGACGGGGAAGGCCCCCGGGTCGACGCCGCCCGACGACGAGGACGAGGTGTTCGCGTCGTCGGAGCTGGTCGAGCCGGTGGTGCAGCCGGTCAGGGCCAGGGCAGCAGTGGCGAGGAGGAGGGGAACGCGGGGTGGGCGCATGCGGGCATCCTAAGTTAGGTAGTCCGTACTGAGGTGAGCCTAACCTAATTCATCGCTGCTCCGGCAAGCCGGTGCCCGGAGCCGTCCGCGAGGTGACGCTGGTGGCTCAGATGCGGGTGCGCTGGAAGTTCGCGTAGGAGCGCGAGGGGGTGGGACCGCGCTGGCCCTGGTAGCGCGAGCCGTACTTCGCCGAGCCGTAGGGGTGCTCGGCCGGGGAGGACAGCCGGAAGAAGCACAGCTGGCCGATCTTCATGCCGGGGTAGAGCTTGATCGGCAGGGTGGCGACGTTGGCCAGCTCCAGCGTGACGTGACCGCTGAAGCCGGGGTCCACGAAGCCGGCGGTCGCGTGCGTGAGCAGTCCCAGGCGGCCGAGCGAGGACTTGCCCTCGACCCTGGCCGCGAGGTCGTCGGGGAGGGTCACCACCTCGAGCGTGGAGCCGAGCACGAACTCGCCCGGGTGCAGGATGAACGGCTCGTCGCCCTCCGGCTCGACCTGGCGGGTGAGATCCGGCTGGTCGGCGGCGGGGTCGATGTGCGGGTAGCGGTGGTTCTCGAAGACGCGGAAGTAGCGGTCGAGCCGGAAGTCGATGCTGGAGGGCTGGACCATCGCCTCGTCGTACGGCTCCAGGTGGATCCGGTTCGCTGCGATCTCGGCCAGGATGTCACGGTCGGAGAGAAGCACCCGGACAACCTACCCCGGCTCACGGAGCGGGGACCCGGGTCCCAGAATGGCCCCATGCCCTACCAGCGGTTCGTGGCCATCGGCGACTCGTTCACCGAGGGCGTCGGCGACCCCGATCCCTCGCGCCCCAACGGCCTGCGCGGCTGGGCCGACCGGGTGGCCGAGGGCCTGGCGGCGGTGAGCGGCGACCTCGGCTACGCCAACCTCGCGATCCGCGGGCGCAAGCTCCGCGGCGTCCTGGACGAGCAGCTCGAGCCCGCCCTCGCGCTGCGGCCCGACCTGGTCACGTCGTACGCCGGGGCCAACGACATCCTGCGACCGCGGGTGGACATCGACTCCCTCGCGACGGCGTACGACGAGGCCGTGGGACGCCTGGCGGCGACCGGGGCCACCGTGGTGCTGTTCACCGCGTTCGACCCGGGCGGCTCGGCGATCTACCGGCCGATGCGGGGCCGGTTCGCGCTCTACACCGAGGCGGTGCGCGAGATCGCCGACCGTCACCGGACGCTGCTGGTCGACTTCTGGCGGGACCGGGTGCTGCGCGACTTCGGCTACTGGGACACCGACCGGATGCACCTGGGGCCGGCCGGGCACCAGCGGATGGCGATGGCGGTCCTGGACACCCTCGGGGTGGCGCACTCCCTGGTCGCGTTGCCGCCGGTCGCGCCCCCGGTTCTCTCCGGGAGGGAGCTGCGTCTGCAGCATCTGCAGTGGGCCGGCACCCACGCCGCCCCCTGGGTCCACCGCCGCCTCACCGGGCGCTCGTCGGGCGACCGCATCTCGCCGAGGCGGCCGGAGCTGGCCCCGATCCGCACTCCCGCGCCGTTCGGGTAATCTCTCCTGCGTCGGTCCCACGGGGCCGCGTGCGGATGTAGCTCAGCTGGTAGAGCGCGACCTTCCCAAGGTCGATGTCGCGAGTTCGAATCTCGTCATCCGCTCCATGAACTTCGAAGGATTCCCGGACACCGCCCTCGACTTCTACGACGACCTCGAGCTCGACAACACGAAGTCGTTCTGGGAGGCGCACAAGCACGTCTACGAGTCTGCGGTCCGGCTGCCGATGCTGGCGCTGACGGCGGCGCTCGCCGAGGAGTTCGGCGCCGCGAAGGTGTTCCGCCCCTACCGTGACGTGCGGTTCGCGAAGGACAAGACGCCCTACAAGAACCACCAGGGCGCGATCGTGCAGGTCGGCGCGGCCACCGGCTACTACGTCCAGGTCGGCTCGCCCGGTGTGAGCGTGAGTGGCGGCTACTACCACGCAGGCGGCCCCGACCTGGCCCGGATCCGAACGGCCATCGACGTCGAGCACTCCGGCGCGGAGCTGGCGCGGATCGTCGCCGCGCTCGAGGCCGACGGCTTCACGATCCGCGGCGACCAGCTCAAGACCACGCCCCGCGGCTACACCGTCGACCACCCGCGGATCGACCTGCTGCGCTACAAGTCCATGTCGATGACCAAGTCCTACGGCTTCGAGAACCTGGACACCCCCGACCTGCTGGACCGGGTCCGCGCCGACTGGCGCGCCCTGCGCCCCCTGGTCGACTGGGTCCGGGCCCGGGTCGACGTCATCGGCTGAGCCGGGGCGGGCCTCGGCCGACCGGCCCCTACGGCTTCCGCACCGTCGCCAGCGTCCGGTCCATCTCCCAGTGCGCGCACATGGAGACGAGCAGGCCCGCGTCGTTGACGCGGTAGACGGCGATCAGGTCGGTGTCGGCGAGGCTGCCGTCCTCGAGCTCGGTGCTGAAGGTGCCGATGTTGGCGCACGCGTTGCCGTTGGCGAAGGAGTCACGGATGGTGAACCGGAACGACCGCACCGGCGCGATGGCCAGGTCCCAGAACGCACTGATCCCGTCCAGGCCGTGGTGGCCCTTCCCCTCGGGGTCGAACCACGACGGGCCGACCGGGTCCTCGACGACCGCGTCCTCGGCCCACAGGGTGAGCCACTCGTCCTTCTGCTTGCGCGAGACGAGGTCGTAGGAGCGCTGCGACAACCGACGTACGGGATGGTCGCCGTCGGGCGCCTCCCAGGTGATGAACTCGGATTCGATCATCCCGAAACTGTAACGTGTTCCAGTTCCCGCTTCAGCCGCCGCTTGAGCTTGCGCCGCTTGCGGTCGACCTTCTCCAGGGCGGCGTGCAGCTCGGCGACGGACTCCCGCAGCCGTGCGTTCTCCACCAGCGCCCGCGCGAGTGCGTCCACGGCCACCCGGAGCTGGTCGTGCGCGTCCGGCAGGGCGGTCCGGGTGGAGTGGTCCAGGAGCAGCGACAGGTCGCCGCGGAGGTCGTGGCCCGCCTCGGCGAGCGCCGCCGTCCACTCCGCGACCAGGGGCTCGAGCGACGAGGCGTCCACCGCGGGCATCGCCGCGCGAGCCTGGCCCCCCGACCCGACCAGCGCGACCGTGCCGGCGCCCAGCCGGTCCGAGAGCTGCCGGTTGACCTTGCGGAGCACGGCCACCCCGGCCGGATCGGCGTACGGCGGGACGACCGCCTCGAGTCCGGCAGCAGGGACACCCACCAGGGACAGCAGCTCGGCCCACTGCTCGGCCGGATCCGCCGAGGCGATCACGTGCACCCGATCGGCGTGCAGGGTCCACCCCCAGCGGCTCAGCCCCGCCGGGACGTCGTGCCCCGCCCAGAACCGCTCGGCCTGCCGGTGGTCGCGGGTCGGCGCGAGGACGCGAGCGGCGTACTTGTCCCACCCGGCCGTCCCACCGGCGCGCAGCTCGGCCAGCCAGCCGCCGTAGACCTGCTGGGAGAAGGAGTCCAGCGTGACGACGAGGTGCACCTCGACGCCGATGAGCGGGTTCAGGGCCAGGCTGATCTGGTCCTTGTCGGCGACGCAGAGGTCGGGGGTCGACAGGATCCAGGTGCCCTTGTGCTGCCACACGCGGTCGCAGATCCGGGCCCACCGACCCTCGACCTCGTCGCGGGAGAGGCCGGCGCTCTTGTGCGTGCGCAGCAGCTCGTGCGTGGCGAGGCGCGCCTCGTCGGCGGAGGCGGCGACGCGGACGCCCGCCTCTCCGAGAACAGAGCCGTGCTCGGCCAGGTTCGCCGCGACGAGCGGGCGCGGGGCCTCAGCCAGTCCGATGTGCCAGATGAGCTTTCGTCGTGCCATGCACCGAGCGTGGGGCAGCGCGACCACCAGCAGGTGAACTGCAGGTGACCGGAGGGATCAGTGCGGCCGCCAGGCGTCCTCGTCGGTGGTCATCGCCTCGACCTCGTCGGGCAGCTTGCGCGCCGCCAGGCCCTCGATGGTGACGTTCTCGAACACCTCGCGCAGGCTGCTGCGGGCCGCGATCCAGACGTGCTGCAGGATCTCGGCGGACTCGTTGTAGGAGACGGCCTCGGGACGCAGTCCGTAGACGCTGACCAGGGGGCCGTCGACCGCCCGGATGACGTCGGCGACCGTCACGTCGGCCGGCTTGGACGCGAGCCGCCAACCGCCGGACTGCCCGCGCTGGCTGACCACGATGCCCGCGCGGCGCATGTCGGCCAAGATGGCCTGGAGGAAGCCGTGCGGGATCTCCTGAAGCTTGCCGAGCTCCTCCGCGCTGACCGGACGCCCGTCGTCACGATTGGCGATCTCGATCAGCGCCCGGAGGGCGTAGTCGGCCTTGGCGGAGACGCGCATGGCACGAAGTCTGTCAGATCACTTGTATTAACCGACGAGACCGACTTCCCCCGGCGGGTCACGCCGCCGGGTCGGGACGCGAACTGCCCGCCGAGATTGACCTGTCGCACTCATCACATAACTGTCCGAAGCGCTTGCATGAGCCCGGTTGACGGAAGATACTTGTTGTTACCGGCCAGTAGCACCCGCACGGCCGAGACCCCGAACGTGAAGAAAAGGTTGTCTCCGTGAGCCACTACAAGAGCAACATCCGCGACATCGAGTTCAACCTCTTCGAGGTGCTCGGCCGCGACGAGGTCCTCGGTGAGGGCCCGTTCGAGGCGATCGACGGCGAGACCGCCCGCTCGATCCTGACCGAGGTGGAGCGGCTGGCTCGCGAGGACCTGGCCGCGTCGTACGAGGACAGCGACCGCAACCCGCCCGTCTTCGACCCGGAGACGCACACCGCACCGCTCCCCGAGTCGTTCAAGAAGAGCTACCAGGCCTGGGCCGACGCGGAGTACTGGCGCCTCCAGCTGCCCGAGGTGCTCGGCGGCACCCCTGCCCCCTCCAGCCTGATCTGGGCCCTGGGCGAGATGGTGCTCGGCGCCAACGCCCCCATCTGGATGTACGGCGCCGGCCCGGCCTTCGCCAGCATCGTGCACCGCAACGGCAATGACCGCGACAAGCAGATCGCCCAGATCATCATCGACAAGGGCTGGAACACCAGCATGGTGCTCACCGAGCCCGACGCGGGCTCCGACGTGGGCGCCGGCCGCGCCAAGGCCACGCTCAACGACGACGGCACCTGGAACATCACCGGCGTGAAGCGGTTCATCACCTCCGCCGAGAGCGACCTGACCGACAACATCATCCACCTCGTCCTCGCCCGCCCCGTGGGCATCGAGGGCGTCGGCGGACCGGGCACCAAGGGCCTGAGCCTGTTCATCGTGCCCAAGGAGCACTTCGACCCCGAGACCGGTGAGCTGACCGGCGAGCGCAACGGCGCCTACGTGACCAACGTGGAGCACAAGATGGGCATCAAGGTGTCCAACACCTGCGAGCTCACCTTCGGCGACACCGGGGTCGGTGGCGGCGAGCCCGCCAAGGGCTGGCTGCTCGGCGAGGTCCACGACGGCATCGCGCAGATGTTCCAGGTCATCGAGAACGCCCGGATGATGGTCGGCAGCAAGGCCATCGCCACGCTCTCCACCGGCTACCTGAACGCGCTGGAGTACGCCAAGACCCGGATCCAGGGTTCCGACCTGACCCAGGCCGCGGACAAGACCGCGCCGCGCGTGACGATCACCCACCACCCCGACGTCCGTCGCTCGCTGATGGTGCAGAAGTCCTTCGCCGAGGCGATGCGCTCCCTCGTGCTCTACACGGCCTCCTGGCAGGACCGGGTGCAGATCGCCGAGCACAACGGCGAGACCGACGAGCTGGCCATGCGGGTCAACGACCTGCTGCTGCCGATCGTCAAGGGCTACGGCTCGGAGCGCTCGTGGGTCCTGCTCGGCACCGAGTCCCTGCAGACCTTCGGTGGCTCGGGCTTCCTGACGGAGTACCCCATCGAGCAGTACGTCCGCGACGCCAAGATCGACACCCTCTACGAGGGCACCACGGCGATCCAGGGCCAAGACTTCTTCTTCCGCAAGATCGTCAAGGACCAGGCCAAGGCCCTCGGCTACCTCGCGGGCGAGATCGAGACCTTCATCAAGAGCGAGGCCGGCAACGGTCGACTCAAGTCCGAGCGTGAGCTGCTGGCGAAGTCGCTGGAGGACGCGCAGGCACTCGTGGGCCTGATGATCAACACCTTGATGAGCGCCGACGAGTCCGCCGAGGGTGGCGACATCAAGAACATCTACAAGGTGGGGCTGAACACCTCCCGCCTGCTGATGGTGCTCGGCGACGTCGTCTGTGCCTGGCTGCTGCTCAAGGGCGCCGAGGTCGCGCTGCAG
>JAOPYC010000145.1 GCA_025964795.1 Marmoricola sp. | reverse complement strand
TGGACCGCTCGCCCACGACCCTCGAGGTGCTGCCCGAGGTGGTCGATGCGGTCGGTGACCGCGCGGAGGTGTACGTCGACGGCGGGATCCTGTCCGGGAGCGACGTCGTCGCAGCCGTGGCGTACGGCGCCCGCGCGGCCCTGGTCGGTCGCGCCTACCTCTACGGCCTGATGGCCGGGGGCGAACGCGGCGTGCAGCGGGTCGTCGACATCCTCGACGAGGAGATCACCAACACCATGGGGCTCCTGGGCGTCACGCGGGTGGCCGACCTCAACCGCGACCATGTACGGCTTCGCGACGCTTGAGGTAGTTTCCCGGGGCATGGACGTCATCGAGTACGTGCCGGACCGCAACCACTACGCCTACACCTTCGGAGGCGTCGCCCCGGTGATGCGGGTACAACCGGGAACGGTCCTGCGGCTCTGGTCCGACGACGCGTTCGGCGGCGCGCTGCGCAGCGTCGACGACCTGTCCAGCGCCAAGGTCGACCTGCGGTTCGTGAACCCGCAGACCGGTCCCTTCCACGTCGAGGGCGCCGAGCCCGGCGACACGCTGGCGCTGCACCTCGTGGACCTCGAGCCGGCCCGCGACTGGGGCGCCTCCGCGGCGATCCCGTTCTTCGGCGGGATGACCAGCACCGACCGGACGGTCTCGCTCCAGGAGGCGTTGCCGGACACCACCTGGATCTACGAGCTCGACCGGGAACGGCGCACGGTCGCGTTCGCCGCCCGGCACAGCGACCACCGCATCGAGCTGCCCCTGGAGCCGATGCTCGGCACCGTGGGCGTCGCCCCGGCCGGGGGCGAGGTGCGGTCGTCCCTGGTGCCCGAGCGCTTCGGCGGCAACATGGACACCCCGGAGATGCGCGCCGGCTCCACCGCGTTCCTCGGCGTCAACGTGGAGGGCGCGATGTTCTCGGTCGGCGACGGGCACTACCGCCAGGGCGAGGGCGAGGCCTGCGGTACGGCGGTGGAGGGGGCGATGACGACGACGCTCATCGTCGAGCTGATCAAGGGCGGCGCCCCGGGCTGGCCGCGGATCGAGACCGACACCCACCTGATGACGGTCGGCTCGAGCCGGCCGATGGAGGACTCCTGGCGCATCGGCAACGCCGAGCTCGTGCAGTGGGTCAGCGACCTGTGCGGGCTGCACGTGCTGGACGCCTACCAGCTGCTCTCGCAGATCACGCTGGCGCCGATCGCCAACGTGGTCGACGCCAACTACAGCGTCGTGGTCAAGGCGTCCAAGGCCCTGCTGCCGCCTGTGGAGGTGTACGGCGGCATGCACGCCGACCTGCGCGCGCGGGCCCGGGCCCTCGGCAGCGTCTGAGAACCCAACCAACGAAAGGCACTCGTCCATGGATCTACAGCTCAGCGGCACCCGCGTCCTGGTCACCGGCGGCACCCGGGGCATCGGCCGGGCGATCGTCGCAGCCTTCCTCGCCGAGGGTGCGCACGTCGCCTTCTGCGCCCGCAACGCCGAGGAGGTCGCGGCTTCCGAGAGCGCGCTGTCCGGCACCGTCACCGGATCGAGCGTCGACGTCGGCGACGGTGACGCCCTCGCCGCCTGGGTGGAGCAGTCGGCCGAGTCGTTGGGCGGCGTCGACGTGGTCGTGGCGAACGTCAGCGCTCTCGGCATCCCCGACACCGAGGAGAACTGGCTGGCCAGCCTCAACGTCGACGTGATGCACACGGTGCGGCTCGTCCGCGCGGCCCTCCCCCACCTCGAGAAGAGCGAGGCCGCGTCGATCATCGCGATCTCGAGCGTCTCCGGCCGGGAGTCCGACTTCGCCTCCGGCCCCTACGGCACCGCGAAGACCGCGATCATCGGCTACGTCCACGGGCTCGCCATGCAGCTGGCCGAGCAGGGCATCCGGGCCAACACCGTCTCCCCCGGCAACACCTACTTCGAGGGTGGCGTCTGGGAGAGCATCGAGAGCGGCGACCCCGAGTTCTTCACGACGGCGATGGACCTCAACCCCACAGGGCGGATGGGCACCCCCGAGGAGGTGGCCGGGCCGGTCGTGTTCCTCGCCAGCCAGGTGGCGCGCCGGATCAGCGGCACCAACCTCATCGTGGACGGAGCGCTGACCCGGGGCGTGCAGCTCTAGCGGCCCGGTCGCGCACGCGGGCTCATGGAACCGGATCGTGCCCGGCCACCGCCCCACAGTGGCAGTCGGTGATGTTCTCGGCCGTCGACCTCTGTCCGCTGAGCAGCTCGACCGCCTTCTCCTGGGCGGCTCCGTCCCAGCCGTAGCGTTCGTGCCGCCCCTCGGCGGAGTAGACCCCGACCGCCATCTTCTGCAGGCGCAGCTTCCTGATCAGCTCGTGGAAGGTCATGTCGTCCCCGTCGATGGGCTGCTTCCGCTGCTGCCGCACCCGCCTCAGGCCTGTCGCCTGCTCGTCGACCGTGGTCATGTCCCAGGGCGAGTTCCGTCCCGTACGCCGCTCGGCGACCCAGGACAGGACCCACGCCATGCTCACCGCGGCGGTGATCGCCGCGGCGATCCCCGTCAGGCCCCAGAGCCAGTGCTCCAGCACCCCGCGGGTCATGGTGCGTGGAAGGCGGTTCGCCACAACGTCCCACACCCAGTCGGGCGGGTCCAACAGCTTGTCCGGCCCGCCCGACGGGTTGCCGGTCTGGTCCTTGAGGAACACGAGGGACACGGCCGCCACCGCCGGCAGGCTGAGCACGAGCACACCGCCCAGGCGCAGGCCGGTGACCATCCTGGCCGCCACGTCTCCTGAGGAGTGCTGGGCGACGTAGGTGCTGGCGCCGCCGCACACCGTCACAAGCAGCAGCACGATGCTGGTCACCTGCGTGCTGGTCCAGTGCCCGTCCGCGCCGAACAGCTTCGCGTGCCAGGCCACCGCGTTCGGGGTCAAGAAGCGCACCCTTGTGGCCCGCAGCCCGAGGAAGTGCAGCGGACCTCGCCATCCCGCCGGCCGCTTGGCCAGCGGTTTGTACTCCCACACCTCGCGGGTGTCCTTGCGCCGCTTGGCCTCGGCCCGTTGCTCCCTCTTCAGGTTGGGGACCTGGTACCTCCACTCCACCCGCTCCTCGAAGGCCAGTCGGAGCACGCGGCGCTTCCCCTCCGCCACGGGCAACATCACGTAGAGCGTGAAGTTGTGCCACATCCGTTCCAGGCTGGCGCGGAACATCGAGTTCTGGAAGTAGGCGTTGAGTGGATCAGCGTTGCTCGAGTCCGAGCCGCGGTTGTCGCGCCAGGCGTCGTACTCCTTGAGCCTCTCCTGGACCGTGCGCCAGGTTCCGGCGATGACGTCGTGGATGAACAGGTCGATCGCCTCGTTCGTGGCCGCTTCGGGACAGGCCAGCCGCGCCGCTGCGCGAAGCATCGCCTCGTCCAGCTTCTGGGTGAAGCGCAGACCCAGCAGGCTGACGCCGTGGTCCTCCTCCGTGCGCAGATCCAGGTTGACCAGGGTGTGCCGTCGCATCACGGATAATGGGATCAGCCAGTGGGGTTCCCCACCAGAGGTGCAGATGACCGGCGCTTGGTCCGGGATCCGGAACTCGATCGACGAGCTGCGCCCGATCCTGCGGTCGGAGGCGAATTTGACCTTCTCGACGCGGCGCAACACCCAGCTGCTGAAGGTGAACTGCGCGAGCAACATCCCCCGCCCGACCTCGATGCACGACTCGTGGTCCTGGCGATGATGCCGGTCCTCACGCCTGACCGCCGACTCGTCGAGGGCGACGCTGATCGGATCGACGTCCCAGACCAGCGCCCCCTCAGGGATGTCCGCGTGAGCAGTGGCGCGGTGATTCTCCTCCGAGACATGCCGTTCTCCGGGGCGCGCTCCATGAGTTGCCGTCCCGGGAAGGCTGCGCACCTGGCGCCGGACGCGTCAAGGCTCGCGCCCACGTCGCGGCGATCCGCCCCGCTGTCGTGGTCGATTTGCGGCTGGGCGCGCCGTATGTGCGCTCACCGATCTAGCCCAGAACGTGTGGACCGGGTCAGCGCACCGTGGTGATGGGGTTGATCTGGGTTGCGGCCTTGGTGACGTTGACCAGCCGGATGGACCCCGCGAACCTCTCGGGGCCACCGGGCGTCCCAAAGTGAGACCGCCGTCGGGCCACCGCTCCAGCACTATGTCGGAGGAGCCCGCGGCGGCCTCGGACTCCGACCCGAGGAAGGCATCCGGGTGATCGAGGCCGCAGTCGAGCCGACGGCTGGCGCTGGTGTCCGCCCCGGCTCCTGAGTCCAAGGAGTTCCATCATGGTCGATCGCGCGAAAGCCGCAGCCCCGCTCGCCCTCGTCATCGCCGTACTCGCGTTCCTCTGGGTCGAGGTCAGCCTGAACTTCACCTTCCACTGGGTCACCGCGGGCGACCTCGGCAACGGCCTGAGCCTGCCCAGCAGCTTCCATCTGATCGTCCCGGCGGCCTTCGTCACCTGGGGGTTCTTCTTCGCTGCCGGTGCCACCATGGACGCGCTCACGAAGGTCGTCGTCGCGTCGGTCGTCGGGTCGGTCGGCGCCCTGGTCGTCATGGCGCTCGCCCCGAAGATCGCCGACCTGCCCGACTTCTGGGGCATCGCCCTGGTCGTCGCAGTGGCCGCGTTCGTGCTGGTGCTGGCCTCGGCCCTGGGTGACTGGTACTACGTGCCGGGCATCTTCGGCGCCTTCGCCGCGACGGTCTTCTGGTGGATCGCGACCGGCCTGGACAGCTGGGCTGCGGCCGGTGGCGGCGTGGGCAACAGCGTGGCCGCTCTCGGCAAACCGGCCACGGCAGGGGCGGGCGCGTTCGGAGGGGTGCTGTCGACGCCGTACGGCTGGGTCTGGGCCAGCTCGCTGGCCTCACTGCTGTGCGGGTGCGTGCTGGGTCTGCTGTCGGTCAAGCTCGCGGGCCTCTTCGCCCGCCCGGCCGACGCCGGTGACTCTGCCCGGCCGTCGGAGTCGCAGGGGGCACACTCCGCCTGATCGCGAGAGGTCCCGCGTCCGGACGTGCCTACCGTCCGGACCATCCGCTGGACAGATCGGACAAAACGCCGCGGCGGGTGCGGTCCAAGCCCTAGCGTTGCGCCCGCACCCGCGCGACTAGACCAGGGCCCGGAACCAAACACAGAGCAATGCCCCGGGCGCTCGAACTCGCACCGTGCACAGCAGCTTCCTACCTCGCGGCGCTGAGCCTCAACAGACGGATGCTGGGCCACGGCAGACGTGGTCGTCCGATCAACGGCCCAGCACGGGCGTCACGAGGAGCTTCATCATGGCTGCCGCCACACCCCGCTGGAAGCGTCTGCTCGCTCTCTCCTGGCGGGTGCCCGCAGCCGTCGTCGGCTCGCTCACCCTGGCTGTGCTCATCGCGATGCTCGGCCTCGGTGTGACCGGGTCCACCCGCGACATGCTCACCGACACCACCGCCACCCGAGGTCTCGCGCTCGCGCTGGTCCCGACCCTGGCGCTGGCCCTGGCCACCCTCACCGGTTTGATCACCGGAACCACGGTCGTCGCGTCCCTGGTCCGAGACACCCTGGCCGGACAGTCTGCCCGCTACGCCGCCGGCTGGGGACGCGCCTGGCGCACCCTGCCCAGGGTCGCGGCGCTCGGAGCCCTCAGCGTCCCCGCTCTCGCGCTCAGCTTCTTCTTCTGGCCCCTCATCAGCGTCGCAGTCCTGGGCCGGGCCGCGTGGCGGATGCGCAAGGCCGAGTCCCGCAGTGACGCGACCAAGAGCCCGCGGACCGGCCTGTGGCTCGCGATCCCGTTCGCTGGCACGCTCGCGGTGCTCGCGGCCGTCCCGACCACCTGGAGCTCCCTGGTCGCCGGGTCGAGCCTGCGCGAGAGCGTGCTCGCCTCGGCGTACGCGACCCTGCGGGCCCGGGGGCTCTCCCTGATCGGACTCCTCGCGCTCGGTGCCGCCAGCTGGGGACTCGGGGTCGCGTGCTTGAGCTTCACCGCCAAGCCCGGCGCGAGCATGTCCGAGTTCGCCACCGGAACAGCTGCCCTGGGTGTGAGCACCGCACTGCTGATCGCGTTCGCCGGCACCCTCCTCGGGCTGCTCACCCACACACTGAGCGAGCCCCCTGCCCCGGTCCCCGGCCGGTCTCGGCTCTCGCGGTCGGTGGCGTTCAGTCGCTTCTGGCGACCCACCCGCCTGACCGGGGTGGCCTCCATGGTCGTCACCGCGATGCTGCTGCCGACCGGGATCTCGGCGCTGGGTGCCGCCGCTTCCGCGTTCGGCGAGGAGGACACCGACATCGTCGTGAACACCCTGGCCGACTCCGCTGTCGTGCCGGCGAACCAGTGCGTCGCAGGAGCCCAGTGCGGTATCCGTGCCGCCCTTGCCAAGGCGGCCGCCGCCTCAGCGCTCGGGCAGCCGGCCAGGGTCCGCTTCGACGTCGAAGGCACCGTCTCCTTGGCCGCGACCCTGAAGGTCGGCACCGGTGTCACCGTCGACGGCAACTACAACCACGTCGTCCTTGACGCGCGCCGCCAGTTCGGCGCCCTCGAGACCTTCCAGGCCGCCACCGGCGAAGGCGGCGGCCGGGTCGTCCTGCTCGGTCTCACGGTGGTCGGTGGTCGTTCCGCGGTCGGCGGCGCCGGCCTGTACTCCAGCGGGTTCAAGGTCGAGATGGCCGACATGACGTTCACCGACAACATCTCCGACGCCGGCAGCACCAGCGTGCCGGTCGCCTCCCGCAACGGCGGCGCCGTGCTGGTGCTGGACTCGAACCTGCGCGTGGAGAACTCCACGTTCAACGACAACTTCGCCCGCTCCGGGGTCGGTGGCGCAATCGCCGCCACCAACCTCATCCTGACCAACGCCACCCTCGCCGACAACAACGGCATCTCCGGGCGCCTCGAGGGTGGCGCCGTCCACGCCACCACCGGCGAGCTCCTCCACGTCACCGCCATCGGCGGCGGCGGCGTGTCCGGCACCACGACCTCCGACATCACGGTCCGCAACTCCGCCATCTCCACCGCCGGCGGCGCGCTCCCGTGTGCTCGCATCGTCGACCCGTCCACCGGCTTCGGAAGCGTCGGCAACGTCGACCCGGCCGGCACCTGCCTGGGCAAGACCGCCGACCTCGACCCGATCGGACCCCTGGCCGACAACGGCGGGCTCACCAAGACGGTCGCGCTGCTCCCCGGATCCCCCGCCCGTGGCGCCGCCGACCTCGAGTTCTGCCAGCCCGCCGACCAACGCCACTCCGGGCGCGGGAACACCAGCTGTGACTCGGGCGCGTTCCAGGCCTCCGTCGATGTCATCCCCGACGTGGACGTCAACCTGGAGGTGACGCCGAACCCGGTCAGCACTACCGACCAGGTCCGCCTCCAGGCCACCATGACCTCCGAGGCCCAGATCCCGACAGGGACGGTCCGCTTCCTCGACGGCACCGACGTGCTGGCCGACAACGTGGGCATCGACGGCAACCAGCGCTTCGTCGCCACCGTCGGCCCCCTGGCGCAGGGCCCTCACCAGGTCACCGCCGAGTTCGTCCCCACCTTCGGTGGCTCGACCCAGACCTCGCCTGCCACCAAGCTGCAGGTCCAGGCACCCGTCACCATGGCGCTGACCGGGTCCGGCCCGACCAGGATCCACGCACCCGCGACCATCACCGCGACGATCACCGCCGATGACGACGCTGCCGGCACCCCTGCCCCCGCAGGAGAGGTCACCTTCACCAACGGATCGACCGAGGAGAAGGTCGACGTCGTCGACGGGACAGCGACCTGGCACACCAACAGCCTCCAGCGGGCCTCCGTCTCAGCGGTGTCCTCAGGCGACGACTACCACAGCGTCGCGGTCGCCGGTCGCAACCTCACCACCGAGAACGTGCCCACGACCAGTACCGTCACTGCCCCCGATCTCGTCGAGTACAACGACCGCGTCAGCATCACCGCTGACGTGAGCGACGAGGTCGGCCCGGTCTTCGGTTGGGCCAAGCTCGAGGTGGACGGTGTCGCGCACGGGACGGGCTACCTCCGGGACGGGAAGGCCTCGTTCACGATCTAGAAGTACGACAGGCTCCCGGTCGGCGTCCACACGCTTCGTGTCGTCGCGGATCCCGAAGCAGGCTGGTCCGCGTCCACGTCACCAGCCCACACCCTCGTGGTCGCGGCCGCGGCCACCACGATCACCCTGGCGCAGCCCAAGGAGCAGGTCTGGAGTGGGCTGTACGAATACCTCGGGGCGACCATCACCGGTGCTGGCACCTCGACCGTGCGCCTCCTCGACGGCAGCACCGTGCTGGACACCAAGGAGAACGTCAACCTGGCCGATGGCGGGACCACGTTCACCTACCACATCTACGACACCGAGCCCGGCACCCACCACCTGACCGCCGAGATCGTCGGCTCGGAGACCGCGGAGAGCGCAACCTCCGAGCCCGTCACCCTTGTGGTCACCAAGGCGCCGAGCTACATCGGAGTGTTCAAGGGCCCCACCCCCACCCTCGGCTCGCCCGCGACCATCTCGGTGTTCTCCCGCGGTGGCGGCGCTGAAGGCACGCTGCGGCTGGTCGACGAGGACGGCGCCGTGCTGGCCACCGCCACCATGACCGCGCTCGGCGCGACCCTGACCTGGACCCCGACTACCGCAGGCAGCACGAGCCTCAAGGTCACCCTGACCCCGGACGAGGACAGCAACTACCTGCCGACCTCCGAGGTCCTCACCGTCCAGACGGCTCCCGGGTACGCGAGCGAACCGACGATGAAGTGGACCCCCGTCCCCGTCGCCGGGTCCACAGCCCTGACCGTCACCTTCCCGAAGTCGACCCCACCCGTGAGCGGCAGCGTGACCCTGCGCGACCCCTTCTCCGGCGACACCCTCGGCTACGCCACGCTGGACGCCGGTGTCGCGGTCATCCCCGTGTACGCCGCGAACCGAACCTTCAACAGCCTCCAGCTCGTCTACAACGGGGACGCGAACCACTACAACTCAACCTTCTGGTCACCAGGCGTCACCATCCCGGCGCACGTCACCACGACCGTCCTGGATCCGATCGCCGAGACCCTCCCGGCGAAGGCGACCCTGCGCCTGAGTGCCCGCACGACCTCGGCCACCACCGGCTTCGCGGTCGAGGGCACCATCGTGTTCACGATCAACGGCACCGACCTGCCGGCCCTCACTGTGAGCTCCTCCGGTCAGGCCGGCACCAGCTACCAGACAACCCGCCCGGGACCGGTGAAGGTCAGCGCTCGCTACGTCCCGACCAACCCGATCTTCGCCGCCTCGGCCGCCGCCGAGGTCACGACCACGGTCTCCGACCTCGATCCGCCCCAGGTGCAGCTCAGCACCGAGGACTCCCCGGTCGCGGGAAAGCCGTTCACCCTGCGGGTGAACGCATCGCGGTTCGGGTTCTACATCGCCGACGGCTCGACGCTCACCATCGGTGACGTCGACGGGAACCTCGTCGGCACCGGCACCTGGAGCTCGACGGTCTTCGGTACGAGCGCGAACGTGACCGTCACCCCACGCAAGGGTGGGGCCGACGTGTTCACCGCCCGCTACGTCTACGGCGACGGCCTCAACGGCGCTTCGGCCCCCTTGACCAAGAGCGTGGCCGGGACACCGACGAAGCTGAGCCTGACGACGACCACGACCAAGCCCGTCGCCGGGCTGCCGATCTTCTTCACCGCGACCTTCGACCCCTCGGCCACCCCCGCGCTGGACGCCGGCGAGATGACGCTGCAGCTGAACGCGAACGGTGTCCCGGTCGGCGAGCCAATCAAGCTCCTGAAATGGCAGCGCAGCGTCCCGATCACGGTCATCGCCGACCGTCGCGGCACGGTGACGTACTCGGTCACGACCACCGGTGACGGCGCCAGCTTCGCCGCAGGTACCGCCTACCTCCAGGTCACTCCGGAGGGATCGGCCCCGATGTTGACGACCCTGTCGGACTCGGTCGTCAAGGGCCGGACCTGGAAGTCCCAGACGACCCTGACCGGTCAACCGGGACTGCCCGCCCCCACGGGTCTGGTGCACCTCAGCCTGACCGACGAGACGGGCATGACCTACGGGTGCTCCTTCGAGATGCCGGGAACCGGTTGTTCGATCAGCACCATCTTCGTGCCCCGGGGGACGTACACCATCACGAGCGAGTACCTCGGTGACTCCTTCTACAAGCCCGAGCGCACCACCGGCTACGGCTCCCGCCCGACCACGCTGACGGTGTACTCCTCCCAGAGCACCATCCGCCTGAAGGTCACCCCGAACGGGACGAGGTACGGGTGGCAGGTCGGCGAACAGGTCACGGCGACCTGGACCGCGTTCGACCCGCACAACGACACCACCCCCAGCGGTTCGGTCGCTATCACCTTTGGCGCCCGGATCGTGTGCTCGGCCGCTGCTGCCGCGGCAGCGTGCACGTTCACCGCGCCGGAGAACCCGCGCGCCGGAGATGTCAACCAGTGGCTCTCCAGCCCGGTCGATGCCACCTACACCCCCGATGAGGCGCTTCCCTCCACCGACCAGGTCGCGGTCCAGGGTCCGCGGCGCTGCCTTCCCGTTACCTCCTCCATCGACTCCTCCTACGAGATCCAGATGAACACCCCGGCACCAGGCCTCACCGGAACCGCGTGCACCACCCCTGGTCTGCCCGGCGCCCTGGGCGCTACCGGGTTCCTGGAGGGCACCGAGGTCACCGTCGCGCTGCCGAAGGTCCCGGCCGGCTACAAGGTCAAGCAGTGGCACCTCGAGGCCAACAACCGCGGTGAGGACCGCGGCAACTTCAGCAACGAGGCGCTCACCTTCACCGTGTCCGGTGCGACCACGGTCTCGGCCCGCATCATGTGGGAGCCGACGTGTGTGACCGTGACCGCGGCCGACCAGGCCCGCGTCCGCCAGTTCAAGCAGTACGGAGACCTGTCCAAGTTCCCGGACTACTACGACTTCGGCTGGGTCGACCTGAAGACGCCCTCGAACTGCTCGAGCCCGTACGGGCAGATGTCGGTCCCGGAGTGGAAGGACTTCCAGCTCGGCATCGGGCACTACGCCGTGGGCACCGACGTCCAGGCGATGCCCTACGCACACCGGGTGTGGAAGCCGACCGCGTGGAACGCGCAGTACAAGGCCATCGGGATCGAGACCTTCGACCTTCCCGACGCCACCCACGAGTTCCCGCACGCGGTGGTCACCGAGGACCGCTACATCTCAGGCGACTTCGTCCTCGATCCCTCCATGTGCACCCCGGTCAAGCTGTACGCCGGCATCGGAGGCAAGCTCAACGTGCTCTCGTCGAAGAAGTCCTTCCGGTACTTCGGGGCCAACGAGTCCGGGCGCTGCTACACCGAGACCGGCCAGGCCGGCTACTACGCGTTCACGACCATCGAGACCAAGGCGACCCCGGACAGCCCCCGGACCCGCGAAGGGCACTTCCAGAACCGGTGGTTCGACGGTGACGAGCTCTCCACCCCCGCCTCACGGGCGGAGAACCTCAAGGACCAGGCGGTCGGCGAGTACCCCGCCTACTCCGACCCGGACCTCTACTACAGCAGCGACCCCTCGACCAAGAAGTTCCTGCTCGACACCTACGGGCCTCGCAACAACTACAACCCCCAGTTCCACGGGTACAAGGTGCCGGTGCGCACCTATGACGCCGACGTCGCCGACATGGGTGTCGGATTCGCCGAGGTCCGTTGCATGAAGCTGAACCTGTCGATCGCGGTCCCGGTGAAGGCGTTCTACGACCGCCGGGGCCCGAAGGTCGAGGTCACGGCACCGAACTGCGGGTCCCGCGGCGGGTACGGGTACGGCGACAACGCCGCGCCGGAACGCGGTCAGTCCGCGGAGGGCTACCGGCCAGGTGTGGAGTACAAGGGTCAGATGGTCCGCCACTACGACGGCACGGGTCTCTACATTACCGGCACCCAGGTGACCGCGTCCGTCGCCGAGACCAGCATCAGGGCCGGCGCTGCCTGGGCCGGGGGCCCGCTCGACCGCGCCACCGGCGACGACTTCTCCCTCATCCCCGGTTCCGCACCACGGAACTTGGTGATGGCCCTGGCCGCCAGCGCGGAGATGACAGGGGTGAAGGAGACGAAGGGTGAGTCCAAGCTCTCGGTGACCATGACCGGCGACCAGTGGGTCCGCGGCAGCTACGTCCCGGAGAACTGCCGCACCCCGTACGTCAAGGTGCGCCCGTCAGGGGTTGGCGGCTACAGCCTCGACCCGAAGAGCTCTGGTTCGTGCCCGGACGGAAAGTCCGACCCGAAGCTCCAGGTCGTTCTTGAGTCCAGGTACACCCCGGACAAGCCGGACCTCCAGGCGGTCTGGTCGATGGGCCAGCAGCGCGAGAACGACTTCTCCGAGGTCCCCGACCAGGCCGGCTACGAGCGCACCTCGAAGGGTCCCTACGTGGTCTCCCGGGACTTCCGCTACAACGACACCATGGCCAAGTACAACGCGAACGTGCACATGGTCGAGCTGTTCTACTGCGGCAAGCTGAACGTCGGCATGAGCCTGACCGACCGCAACGGGAACGCGATCGACTGGCGCGACCGCGAGGCGATGGGGCTCTCGACATATGGTCTGGACCCGGCGAAGTACCTCGCCAACGGCGGGGCGTGTCCGGCGACGCTGATGGCGCTGCCCGGTTCGACCGCGCAGGTCGGGCTGAACGCGGCCGGAGCACGGAAGTTCGAGTTCAAGAGCGCCTACGTCAGCAACGTGAAGATCCCGACCGGGCAGGTTCCGAGCGCCCGCGTCAACACCGACGGGACGAGCCCCGACCGGCTCACCATCGCAGTCAAGCCGCGCTGCTTCACCTTGACGCTGGGCGCGAAGGTGGCCCCGGCGACCATGCCGACGTGCCCCGGCGCGGTCGAGGGACAGTGGGAGTACTTGCCCGGCACGCCCGTGGTGGTGAAGTTCACCGGCAACGAGGCTGACACGTTCAAGGGCTGGAACGGCATCGACAAGGAGGACGGCAAGGTCGCTGCGGTCATCATGAACCAGGACCGTGACGTCTCGGCGAAGTTCAGCTCCGCGTCCGGTCTCGAGCTCGCCGTGAAGATCGTCTCCAACATCGAGCAGCGCGTCGTCTCGGCCCTCATCACCGCAGCCACCGGTGCGGTGGCCAGCTTCTTGTTCGTCGCCCAGCTCGCCGCTCTCGCGGTCGTCGGCATCGCCGAAGGCCTCCAGGCGATGGGCGTCAACGGTGAGGGCATCGACCGGATGATGGACGGCGCGAAGGCCATCCAGTCCGGCATCGACGTGGTCAACTCGCTCTCGGACTGCACCCAGGAGTGGGCCACCGGCGGCGGCGCTCCGCCGTTCAGCCCCGGCTCGGACTACGCCGACCAGGGCGTCAGCGGCGGCGGCGACCTCATCGGATACCAGCTCGACAAGTACGACACGAGGGCCTCTGGGGCAGGTGGGGCTCTGCTCACCGGATACTCCATGACGATGATGTTCGCGACCGGGATCGAGGCCTACCTCCAGGAGCCGGCCGAGGCGTGGTCGAACATCGTCGACATCGGCTCCTGTGTCGCAGACAGGGGTAGGGCGGCCGGTGACGCGGCGGTCCAGCTCGGCCACCGCTGACCACAGGCGGCCACTCGAAGGAAGGCACGCTCCTAGTCAGCGCAGGCGGGCCTCCACCCTGCGTGCGGTCTCGTGGGCGATGTAGTAGCCGTCGTCCATCGCATCACGGAAGTGGATCCCGGCCCAGATGCGCGCCATGAATGCGTCGTGCTCCAGAGCCGAGAGCGTGGCGTAGTGGCGGTCAGGTGGTGTCACCCCCGGTGGTGCGACCGGTACCGACACCAGGTGGAGCGGAACTCGGTTGCCCAGGTACATACGAGTCGTCTCGGCAATAGTCCCCATGACGACGGCGTGGCCACTCGCGTACTCCGAATACGGCGGCGTAGGGCGATACGGCTGCCAGTTCGCCTCGGGGACGGTGGCGTCGATACCGTCCTCTGCAGCCCGGGGAATCGCCTCGGACGGACGCCAGAACCCGGTCTCGCGCTTGAGCCTCCAGACGTTCCTGACCGCGTCGGCCATCGAGGCGTTCATGACTGCGAACATCCGGGCGGTGCGCCTCACACCCATGGGATGCGCCCGCAGGTGGGTGACGACCGCCCGCTCGGTCGCCACGACCGAGTTGACATAGAAGAACGCGGCGACCGCCTGGTGGTGGGCCGTGCCCGGACCGGTGGCCGTGAGCGAACCGACCTTCTTCACCTCGCGGAAGTCCCTGACCCACTCCTTGCTCGTCAGGGCCGGAGGTCCGTCAACCCGTACGCGCCGATGGAGAACCAGCGGATCGACGTACCCCAGCCAGGGTGCGAGCATGCCGCCCGGCGGCCCGGGGGGAGAGACCACGGGCTTCGAGATGCCCGGCTTGGTGCCGTCCAGCGCGTAGGTGTACTGGGGGTCGCCGAAGCCGTCGTCGACCCGGCTCGCGATCAGGTCGGCAGCGGCTCTGCGCCCGATGTAGACACCCTTGCGTGTGGCTTGGGATGCCGGCAGCGTGGCCAGGGTTGTCGCGTACGCCGTGTCAAGCATGGCCTGCGTGTTCGGCAAGTAGTGAGCAAGCACGTCGTGTGCCGCCGCCGCGATGGCCGCCGAGCTGGACGAGTGACCCCGGTGGTGCGCCTCCCGGACGGCGTCGTACACCGCCAGGGAGGTGTAGCCGAGGAAGAGGGCTCCCACCGGGACCGGGACAGGTGCGGGAGGGGCGGTCGGGGGTAGCGGCGGGACGACGATGCGGCCGTCGATGTAGATGGTGTCGATCGCGATCCGCTGCCAGTCCAACAGCGTGGAGACCGCAGCCGCTCGGTCACCGCGACTGTGACCGGACGCCGGGGCCGGGTTCAGCAGGGCTACGCCGAGGAGAGGTGTCACGCACAGGCTCAGCAGAGCCAGCACACGTCGAGAGCGCATGGCACGGCCTCCGTTTCGGTCGACTTCCTGCCAGTCTCGGAGTACCTGCTGCTCGACGCCATTCGCCATCAGGCGAATTCAGTGTGTGGGCCCTCCCTCAACGGCGTGCCAGGCCGGAGAGTTGGACCGCTGCCGCCATCCGGTTGGTCACTCCGAGCTTCCGATAGGTGTTCTGGAGATGCTTACGCACAGTGCTCGGGGCGACGTACAGCAACTCCGCGATCTCGGCGTTCGCGTGACCGGCAGCCACCAGGCGCAGCACGCTCAGCTCACGGGGCGTGAGCGTGTCCGGCATGCTCGGGTCGGGCCGTTCGATGAGCAGCCGGCGGATGACAGGCCACACCAGCGTCAGGCAGGCGACATCACGCTGGCTGAAGGCAGTTCGGAGCCGGTCGAGGTGGAGCTGGGCGGTCCGCTCCGGTCCGTGCCGGAACTCCATCGCGAGGCAGTCGGTCAGGCCCGTGGCGCGAAGGAACGCGGCGTGAGCCGGATCAACAGCCAGTCGGACGATTCCGACGAAGGGTCCCGCCTCGCTCACGGTCAGGTCGACGGAGCCGACTCCCCACCGCGGCCACGTGACGTTCGTCTGGATGCGACCCTCGCGGTCCACCACATCGGCGCCGATGCAGTCGCAAGGGATCAGGCCGGCCAGCGTGCGGAGCACGTCCGGCCGGGGCAACGACTCACCGGGCACGGGCTCGGCGGCGTTCAGGGTGCGAACGCGGTGCTGGTCGGCTTCCGAGAGGACGAGTCGCACGATGCCTACCTCATCGGCAGGCACGCGGGGGCGCGACTGACGGCCGCCCTGGTCCTGAGTGCCATCACCCGACCTCCCGAGGCTGCGGGGCAAGGCTGGACCTCACCCCTGTTGGGTCCCTCGATTGAAACGAGGGACGGCTGCGGATGACAAGCAGCAGCCGGCCGCGATCTAGTCCGCGTCCCGAGTTCCTCAGGCGACCGGCTGACGATCGTCGGCGACCTCGCGGGCGTTGATCCCTGCAGGCTTTGGTCACACGCCCTGTCGTGCCGCAGAGCGTGCGCTGCGGCCATTTCGCTAGGTGTTGCGCGGTAAGTCGCGAACACCCCTGTGGGTGGAGCTGGCGGGAATCGAACCCGCGTCCTGTGGCGCCGTACCAGGTCTTCTCCGGGTGCAGTTCGTGATAGCGATTTTCTCGGCCCCGGCACTCCCACGAACAGTGTGCCGACGGGCCCAGTCAGGATGAAGTCCCGATCAACCCTCCTGACAGGAGTTGATCAGCAAGTCCTCTAGATGAGGCCAGGGTCCGGGACGAGGACGGATGCCCGGTCTGACCCTTCGATCACTGCTCAGGCAGCGAGAGCGAAGTCGTTGCTATTAGATTCGGCAACTATAGGTTCCAACGAACGTTTACGAGATGACGTTGGCTTCTCGACCCGCTTCTCCTGGGACTAACGTCCCCAGTCGAAACCAATCAGCCCCTCTTGAGTTGTGACAACGGTTGAGTCTATAGGGGAACGCCCACAGGTTCATCTCCATTCCGGGCGATGGCACCACCGGGACGCTTCGACCTGGCCCTGACACCCACCGGTGTCCGCGACTGGTGCTCAGGCTCAGCTCGGCCCGAAGAGGTCGACGCCGTTGTGCCAGCAGACCCGCCGCAGCCAGTCCTCGCCCAGCCCGGGGTGACGCTCACCGAGACGGGTGAGGCCGGTGAGCTGCTCGAGGTAGGGGTAGGGGATGGTCGGGAAGTCGCTGCCGAGCAGCACGCGATCACCGAGCTCGGCGAGGCGCGGGAGCAGGTCGTCCGGATAGGGCGCCGCCTCGTCGAAGAAGCCGGTGAACACCATCGTGGTGTCCAGTCGGGTGTGCTCGTAGGTCTCGGCGAGGCCGAGGAACTCGGCGTACTCGGGGGCTCCCATGTGCGCGATCACGGCCGTCAGCCGTGGATGCCGGGTGAGCAGCCGCTCGAGGTGCTGGGGGCCGGTGAAGTCGTTGCCGACCGGCCCGGAGCCGACGTGGATGACGATCGGCGTCCCGGCGTCCTCGATCAGCCCGAACGCCTCGTCGAGCAGCGGGTCGTCGAGGCGGAACTCCCCTACCTGGGTGTGCAGCTTGAAGACCTCGACGCCGTCCTCGATCAGCTCGCCGACGTAGGACGCCGCTTCTGCCTCGGGGTAGAAGGTCGCGGACCAGAGGCACTCCGGGATGCCGGCGGCGAAGTCACGCGCCCAGCCGTTGAGGTAGGTCGCGATGCCGGGCCGGTGCGCGTAGGGCAGCGCCGAGAACCGTCGTACGCCGAAGGAGCGCAGCAGCTCGACGCGCTCCTCGTGGCTGTCGCGGTAGCGGATCGGCCACTCCCGACCGATCTTCGGGCCGGCCTCGTCGAACTGCGCGTAGACCTTGGCCTGCACGTTGGGCGGCAGGAAGTGCACGTGGACGTCGAAGAGGCCGGGGAGACCGAGGTCCTGCCAGAAGGCGCGGGTCGTCTCGACGGGCTCGTCCGCAGGAGTCACTCCACGCCCTTGAGCCGGCGCCCGAGGGCCTGCGCCTTCTCACGGTCGGCCTGCTTCTCGGCCAGTGCGTGCCGCTTGTCATAGGTCTTCTTGCCGCGGGCCAGCGCGATCTCGACCTTGGCCCGGCCGTCCTTGAAGTAGAGGGAAAGCGGGATCAGCGTGAACCCCTTCTCGTGGACCTTGCCCTCGAGCTTGTCGATCTCGTGGCGGTTGAGCAGCAGCTTGCGGACGCGGCGGGGCTCGTGGTTGGTCCAGGTGCCCTGGGTGTACTCCGGGATGTGTACGCCGTGCAGGTAGGCCTCTCCCCCCTCGATCTCGGCGAACCCGTCGACCAGGGTGGCCCGGCCCGCCCGGAGGGACTTCACCTCGGTGCCGACGAGCACGAGGCCGGCCTCGACGGTGTCGTCGATGTGGAAGTCATAGCGCGCCTTGCGGTTCTGCGCGATGAGCTTCTGCCCCTTCTCCTTGACCATGGCGCCATCCTCTCAGGAGCGGCAAGCGCTTTCGGCGCGCGGGCTCGGCGGCTACATGTAGCCCATCGGGTCCACGGGGTTCCCGTCGAGCAGGACGGTGAAGTGCAGGTGGCACGCGGTGGACCAGCCGGTGGTCCCGGCCAGGCCGACGACCTGGCCCCGGGCCACGTGCTGGCCGGTGTCGGCCTTGTAGGAGCTGAGGTGGTTGTAGATCACGGTCATGTTCTTGCCGTTGACCTGGCCCAGGTCGAGGTAGAGGCGGTTGCCGTAGACGTCGGACCACACCTTGGAGATGACCGTGCCGGAGGCGGCCGCCCGCTCGGGGGTGCCGCAGGGGGCGTGGAAGTCGGTGCCGTCGTGGAGTCCCCAGTAGCCGTAGATCGGGTGCCGGCGCCAGCCGTAGGGAGAGGTGACGTAGCCCGGGACCGGACGGTAGAGGAAACCACCCGCGTCACCCTTGAAGCCGCCGTGCTGACGCCGCGCGCGCTCGATGATCAGCTGCTTGATCCGCTGCTCCTGCTTCTTCGCGGCCCGCAGCTGCACGAGGTCGGCCCTGCGGGCCTGGGCCGCCTGGGCCTGGGCGGCGCGACTCTGGACGACCAGGGTCGCGACCTCGGCGCGCACGCCGGCGGCCGCTCGCTCCAGCGACTCCTTCATCACCAGGTTCTCCGCGGCGGCCTTGCGCTGCGTCGCCACCAGGGTCTTGGCCTTCTCGACCTTCGCCTCCTCGCTCACCAGCCGGGCCCGGGCCTGACGGAGCTCGGTGAGCAGCGTGGTCTGCTTGTTCATCAGCGAGTCCACGGTGTTCATCTGGCTGGTGGCCTCGGCCGGGTCCTGCGAGTTGAGGATGACCACGAGTCCCATCAAAGCCGGGTCGCCGTTCGCGTAGTTGCTGGCCGCGAGCCGACCGATGGCGGCCCGCTGCTCGACCACCCGCTTCTTCGCGGTGTCCAGGGCCACGCGGGCCAGGGCGAGGTTGTGCTCGGCGACCTGCAGGCGGGCCTGCATCTGCGCGTCCTGCAGGGCAGCGGCGTCGGCCTGGGTCTGCGCGGCAGTCAGGCGGCGCTGGGCGGCGACGAGGGCGGCCTGAGCACTCCTCAGCTTCTTGGCCGCGGCGGTCAGGGCCTGGCTGGACTCCTCCAGCTGACCCTGGGCGCTGCGCACCTGACCCTGCACCTGGCGTTGCTTCTTGTGCAGGTTCTCGTCGGCCGCGGCGTGCGGGACGACGGCGACGGCACCGAGCAGGACCAGGGCCGCGGAGGCGGCGACGGTCCGGGCGCGGGTGCTCGTTCGGGGAAGAGTTGGCACGTTGCGGTGTCCAAAGAACGGGGAAGGAGGACGCATTGACGCTAACCGACGCGCGTCACACTTTGAGGTATTTGCGCGTCATGAAGAGTGTCGGGATCAACGTCAGGAGCACGCCGAGGATGGCGATCCCCGCAACGGCCGTGTAGGCGTCCGGCCAGTCCACCCACTCCACGATGTTCGACGCCGGTCTGAGCCGGCCGTAGATCACGACGTACATGAACGCCAGCAGGGTCCCCGCCGCGAGCCCGATGCCCACCAGGGCCGCCACCAGGGTCTCGATCAGGAACGGCAGCGAGATGTAGAGCGTGGAGGCACCCACCAGCCGCATGATGCCGATCTCCTTGCGCCGCGCGAAGGCCGCGAGCCGGATCGTGTTGGCCACCTGCAGGATCGCGGCGACCAGCAGGAACGCGGCGATGGCGATCGCGCCCCACTTCATCACCTCGATCCAGAAGTAGATCGGCTTGAGCACCTCACGCAGGTCGCGCACCGCTGCGACGCCAGCGGTCTTGGAGAGCTCTCCCTCGACGCCCTGGTAGACGTTGGGGTCCTTGAGCTTGACCCAGTAGGACTCCTGCATGTCCGCGGCGGTCACCGTGGAGTAGATCTCCTGCTCGGACTTGTCCTTGGAGACGTAGACCTTCTTCCAGGTCTGGAAGGCCTGCTCCTTCGTCTGGTGGTAGTACGACGCCACCTCGGAGTTCTGGTCGATCACGCCCTTGATCGCGGTCAGCTGGGCCGGGGTGACCTCACCGGTGCAGTTCGCCGCCTTGCTGTTCTGGTTGCACATGAAGACCGTGATCTGGAGCTTGTCGCCCCAGAACTTCTGGGCCTTGTCCGCTTGGGCGTTGAGCAGCAGGCCCATGCCGACGAGGGTCAGCGAGACGAAGATGGTCACGATCAGGGCGATCGACATCGAGACGTTGCGCCGGAGTCCCGCGCCGGTCTCGGAGAAGACGTA
This sequence comes from Marmoricola sp., assembly GCA_025964795.1. Taxonomy (GTDB): domain Bacteria; phylum Actinomycetota; class Actinomycetes; order Propionibacteriales; family Nocardioidaceae; genus Marmoricola. The sequence continues at coordinate 9,458 of JAOPYC010000145.1, read as the reverse complement.
CCTCAATTGCATGTGGTGGATCAGCCCTTCAGCTCTGGTAGCCGTAGACGCCCTGCGTCTGGTCGCGTACGACGCGCCCGTCCGCGAGCTCGATGACGCGCTTGCGCATCTGGTCGACGATGCCGGCGTCGTGGGTGGCCATGACGACGGTCGTGCCGGTGCGGTTGATCCGGTCCAGCAGCTTCATGATGCCGACACTGGTGTTGGGATCGAGGTTGCCGGTCGGCTCGTCGGCGATCAGGATCTGCGGCTTGTTCACGAACGCGCGCGCGATCGCCACCCGCTGCTGCTCGCCGCCGGACAGCTCGTCGGGCATCCGCCGGCCCTTGCCGTCGAGGCCGACGAGCTCGAGCGTCTCCGGGACGACCTTGTTGATGTGCGCCCGGGGCTTGCCGATCACCTGCAGCGCGAACGCGACGTTCTCGGAGACGGTCTTGTTCGGGAGCAGCCGGAAGTCCTGGAAGACCGTGCCGATCTGCCGTCGCAGGGCGGGCACCTTGTAGCTGCGGAGCCGGTTCAGCTCCTTGTCGATCACGAAGACCTTGCCCTGGGTGGCGCGGGCCTCACGGAGCACCAACCGCAGGAAGGTCGACTTGCCCGAGCCGGACTCACCGACCAGGAAGACGAACTCGCCCTTGCCGATGTCGGCGGTCACGTCTTTCAGGGCCGGCTTGGGGTGGCCGGGGTAGGTCGCTGAGACGTTCTCGAATCTGATCACTCGGTTGGGTTGGGGCCGGTCTCGGAGATGGGGGAAGTTTTCATGCGTAGCTCGTGCGCATCCGACCGCTGTTCGAGCATAGGTGAGCACCTCTACGGTTGGGCGCATGCTGCAAACGTCGGCCCGTCGCCCGGTCTCGCTCGTCGCGAGCGCTGCCGTGATGACGTTCTGTGTCCTCGCAGCCGGGTGCAGCAGCGGCCCGGAGAAGGCCGCACCCCCACCCTCCCCCACCCCGATCGCCCGCCTCAACACCGCGGCGATACAGCTGCCGCGCATCGAGTTCTGCCCCCTCGTGCCCGCCTCCGCCACGAAGGCGGCCCTGGGCGGCAGGCCGAGCGCGCACGCGGCGTACGGGAACGGCGACGAGGAGGCGCTGCCCGGTGTGGGCACGGACGCCGTCCACGAGATCGGGTGCTCGTGGACCAAGGGGGCCACGACCGCCCGCGCCTGGGTGTTCGCCCGGCCGATCAGCCCGGTGTTCGCACTCACCGTGGTCGCCTCCGGTCGTCGTACGCCGGGGTGCCGCACCGTCGCCGGGCCGGCGTACGGCCAGCCGTCGGCCACGCAGGTGTGCCAGCGACCCGGCGGGAGCCAGCGGGTGCGGCACAGCGGGCTGTTCGGCCAGACCTGGTTGTCCTGCGAGCTGGAGTCCGCCGAGTTCTTGGGCGCTGACCTGCGCAGCCGTGCCGATGCGTGGTGCGTCGAGATCGCCAACGCACTGAACACGGCGCGATAACTCTTTGCCGAACCGCGCGGGATGGCTCCGGCCCGATCCACTCCGGTGGCCATAGCCTCCGAGGACAGCGGCGCCGGTGGGGCGCCGCGTGTGCGAAGGGTTCCACCATGACGAGACGACAGTGGGGCGTGGGCATCCTCGGGGCAGCGGTGGTCACGGCCACCGCAGCACTTGTGCCGACCACCTCGACAACGGCGGCGACACCGCCTCCGACCTTCACCAAGCAGACCGGCGCTGCGCTCGGAAACGGCCTCGGTCGGCTGCTCGCGCAGTCCGAGAAGCGACCCTCCTTCAAGAAGCAGAGCAGCGGGGTCCGGATCGACCAGGACATGCTGAGCATCCGCGACGCCCAGAACCGCGTGCTGATCCAGCTCACCCCGCAGAGCGACGCGGACGCGGCCGCCTACCGCAGGCAGGCCGAGAAGCTCGGCTTCGCGGTCCAGAACGTCGACCCGAAGCACGGCACCCTCGAGGGCTTCGCACCGCTCTCCGCGGTCCGCAGCCTGGCGGCGCTCGAGGAGACCGGCACGATCGCCCAGGCGATCAAGCCGCACACCGACGTGGGCAAGGCGACCAGCCAGGGCGTGGCGCTGCAGCGCGCCGACAAGGTGCAGGCCAAGGGCATCGACGGCAAGGGCATCACCATCGGCGCCCTCTCCGACTCCTACGACGCCGCGGTCACCAACCTCCAGGACTTCGGCCCGCTGACCATCCACGCCAAGGACGACGTCAAGTCCGGCGACCTCCCCGGCGTGGGCAACAAGCGCAACCCCACCCCGGTCACGGTGCTGGAGGACCTGCCCAAGGGTGACCCCGCCACCGACGAGGGCCGCGCGATGCTCCAGATCGCCCACGACGTGGCGCCGGGCAGCAAGCTCTGCTTCGCCACCGCGTTCTCGGGCGAGATCGGCTTCGCCGACAACATCCGCAGGCTCGCCGACAAGAAGGGCGAGTGCGGCGCCGACGTCGTCGTCGACGACGTCGGCTACTTCAGCGAGCCCATGTTCTCCGACGGCCCCATCGCGGACGCCATCGACGAGGTGGCCGCCAAGGGGACGCACTACTTCACCTCCGCCGGCAACGACGGCGTCCAGGCCTCCTGGAACTCCCCGGTCAAGCTGATCCCGGCCAAGCAGGGTGTCAAGGGCACCAACCTCGACTTCACCGACGTCGACCCGGCCCTCTACGACGGTGGCCTCCAGGACATGAACCCCGGAGCCGGCACCGACGTGGCGCAGAACATCCTGGTCGGCGAGGACGGTGGGATGATCAACTTCCAGTGGGACGACCCGGTCGACGTCGACGGCGCCACCATCGGTGACCCCTACTTCTCCGCCACGGGCGAGATCACGGACGCGAAGCCCACACCGAGCTTCAGCTTCACGCCGACCTCGGCCCAGCTCGGCAAGCAGGTCATCTTCAACACCGACGCGATCCCGTCCGGCACCACCGACCTGATCCTGTCCGTCGACGCGCCGGACGGCACCAACCTCGGCACGATCGACACCGGGTCCTCCCCCGAGCAGCTGGCCGTCACGCTCTCCCAGGCGGGCACCTACAAGATCACCGTCTCGGGCTTCGACGGCGACACCGGCGACTTCACCGTCGACGTCCGGCCGGTGCTCTCGCCCTCGAAGGTGACCACCGACTTCAACCTGCTCGTCTTCGACGCCGACGGCAACTTCCTCTACGCGATCGCCGACGCCAACCGGCTGAGTGGTCGCCCGCAGGAGATCACCGGCCTCGACGGACCCGGCAAGATCCAGCTGGTGGTGTCCCGGGCCGGCACCGGCCCTGTCGGTGCCACCCGGATGCGCAGCGTGCTGGGCGGCTCTGCGTACTACTCGGAGTACTCCGACCCGCTCTCGACCGCCACGACCGGTCACACCATGGCCAAGGGCGCGACCGCCGTGGCGGCGTACGACCCGTTCCGGCCGTTCCTGCCCGAGGTGTTCACCTCGCCCGGTGGCGACATGCCGGTGTACTTCGACTCGTCGGGCAACCGCTACGCGAAGCCGAGCATCCGGCGGGTTCCGCAGGTCGCCTCGGCCGACGGTGGCAACACCACCTTCTTCGCCTCGGACAACGCACGCGACGCGGACACGCAGCCGAACTTCTTCGGCACCAGCGCGTCCGCACCGCACGCGGCGGCGATCGCGGCACTGGCGCTGCAGAAGGCCGGTGGCGGCAAGTCCTACACCCCGACCGCGCTGCGCAAGAGGCTCCAGGACTCGGCCTACCTCCACGACCTCGACCCCACGGTGGCGAGGGGCCGGTCCAACGGCCTGACCATCACCGCCAAGGGGCCGCAGGGCTACGAGAACTACGACGTCCCGCCGCAGGCCATGGTGGACCCGAAGTTCTTCACGCTCAGCTACGCCGGGAAGGTGCCGCTGAAGTCCGTGACGTTCTACGGCGAGACAGCCAGCCCGACGGCGCGCGGCACCCGCAACCCGCCACTGTCCGACGGCATCGTGTTCGACCCGCGTCCCTTCGACGGGGCCTACCCGTTCCGCACCGACGGCTTCCCGTTGACGATCGGGTCGACCTCGGGCGGGCTCTCGAAGAGCAAGGTCACGCCGACGTTCTCGGTGCCCGGCGGTGGCCAGTCCGTCGCCGGCCAGTACCGGCGGATGACGCTGAGCTTCAAGTCCGGTCTCAAGAAGGGCCAGGGCCTGCAGTTCAACGTGGACCGGGACCTGGCGATCTCCGGCTTCGGTGGCTCCAACGAGGGCAACGGGGCCGACGAGCTCGGCGGCCAGGTCTTCTACCCGCAGGACAAGGTCATCCCGATCGGGCTCGGCTTCGTCGCGGTCCGCGCGGACGGCAAGAAGATCTACGGCGCGCTGACCAACAAGATCGGTCACGGCTACTCGCCGGTCGACGGCTACGGCCTGATCAACGCGGAGAAGGCGGTCCAGGGCCGCTGACCTGCTTCATCCTCGGGGAGGGCATGCTGGGCCGTTGACCCCGCACGCTCTCCCCGAGGAGTTCCATGACCCTCTCCACCCAGGTGCGTTTGGCCCGCCGTCCCGAGGGCGAGCCCACTGACGACTCGTTCGCATTCGTGGAGCACGAGCTGCCGCCGCTGCAGGACGGCCAGGTCCTGCTGCGCGTCGTCTACCTCTCGCTCGACCCCTACATGCGCGGCCGGATGAGCGACGCACCGTCGTACGCCGACCCGGTCGAGCTCGACCACGTCATGGTCGGCGGCACCGTGTGCGTCGTCGAGGAGTCGCGCCACCCCGAGTGGGCGGTCGGCGACCTCGCCCTGAGCTACTCGGGCTGGCAGACCCACGACATCAGCGACGGCACCGGCCTGCGCCGGCTCGACCCGTCGGTCGTCCCGGTGTCCACCGCTCTCGGCGTTCTGGGCATGCCGGGCTTCACGGCGTACGCCGGGCTGCTGGAGATCGGCAAGCCTCAGCCGGGCGAGACCGTCGTGGTCGCCGCCGCCACCGGCCCCGTCGGCTCCGCGGTCGGCCAGATCGCCAGACTCAAGGGAGCCCGGGCCGTCGGCATCGCCGGCGGAGCGGAGAAGCGACGCGCCCTGCTCGAGGAGTTCGGCTTCGACGTGGCCCTGGACCACCGCTCCCCCACGTTCGCCGAGGACCTCAAGGCGGCCGTGCCGGACGGGATCGACGTCTACTTCGAGAACGTCGGCGGGCCGGTCGCGCGTGAGGTCTTCAAGCGGATGAACCTCTACGGGCGGGTCCCGGTCTGCGGCCTGGTGGCGAACTACAACGCGACCTCGGCCCCCGAGGGCCGCGACCGACAGCCCGCGTTCATGAGCCTGATCCTGACCAAGAGCCTGACCATCCGCGGCTTCATCCAGAACGAGTTCACGAAGTCGCACGGCCGGGACTTCGTGCGCGAGATGTCCGGGTGGGTGGCCGACGGCTCGGTGCGCTACCGCGAGGACGTCTCCGAAGGACTCGAGTCGGCGGCGGAGGCGTTCCGGGGCATGCTCACCGGACGCAACTTCGGCAAGGCCCTGGTCCGAGTGTCCCCCGACCCGACGTTGTGACCGAGGGCAGCGCGTCCGCCGAGTCGGGCGCCGTCACCGTCTCGATCGTGCGGCACGTCGCCCCCGAGCACGCCGCCGAGATGATCGCGTGGGTGCGGGCCGGTTCCTCGCTGGCCGAGCGCAACCCGGGCTTCCTCGGGGCCGGCTGGGTCCGGCCGGGTGTCGCCTCCGACGAGTGGCACATGCTCTACCGGTTCGCCGACCGGGAGTCCCTCGACGCGTGGGAGTCCTCCTCGGAGCGGGCCTGGTGGCTAGGCTCGGCGCAGGGACTCGTCGGGGAGTCGCGGCTGGAGCGTCGTACGGGCATCGAGGGGTGGTTCGACGAGCCCGTCGAGCGCGACGTGCAGGACCTGCGGCCATCGCCGGCGGCGCCGCCGCGGTGGAAGCAAGCGATCGTGATCTGGCTGACCTTCTTCCCGCTGAGCCTGGTGCTGGGACTCCTGCTGCTCTCGACGGGGATCCATTTCAACGTCCTGGTCCGCACGCTGATCACGACCCTCGTGGCGACGCCGATCATGACCTACGGGCTGCTGCCGTGGATGACCAAGCGCTTCGAGTGGTTCCTCAAGCCGAAGGCCGACTGACTCCGCGCGGATCGGGTATGTGACCGACGTACCCACGACCCGGAAGGAGCCGGCGATGCCGAAGGCCTGGAGCGCGAAGCGTGAGCGTCAGTACGAGCACATCAAGGAGGGCCTCGAGGACCAGGGGCGCAGCGAGGACACGGCCGAGGAGATCGCGGCCCGCACGGTGAACAAGGAGCGCGCCCGCTCCGGGGAGTCCAAGGAGAAGAGCAAGACCTCCACGGACGACATCTCCTCCAGCCGACGCGGCGGCCTGCGCTCGCACCAGGGGTCGGGTGGCCGTACCAAGGCCCAGCTCTACGAGGAGGCCAAGAAGAAGAACATCGAGGGCCGCTCGTCGATGAGCAAGGACGAGCTCGAGAAGGCCGTCGGCCGCTAGACCTGGCCCTCAGACCTGGGCCTCAGACCTGGGCCTCAGACTTGGGCGTCGGCGCCCACGCGCCAGCGGATGCCCGCCTCGAGGAAGCCGTCGATCTCGCCGTCGAGGACCGACTGCGGGTTGCCGGACTCGTAGTCGGTCCGCAGGTCCTTCACCATCTGGTAGGGGTTCAGCACGTAGTTGCGCATCTGGTCGCCCCAGCTGGCCTGGACGTCGCCGCGGAGCTCGTCGAGATGGGCCTTCTCCTCGGCCTTCTTCATCACCAGCAGCTTGGCCTTCAAGATCACCATCGCGGAGGCCTTGTTCTGCAGCTGCGACTTCTCGTTCTGGCAGGACACCACCAGGCCGGTGGGGATGTGGGTTAGGCGGACGGCGGAGTCGGTCGTGTTCACCGACTGGCCGCCCGGGCCGCTGGAGCGGTAGACGTCGACCCGGATGTCCTCGTCGGGGATCTCGATCACGTCGGTCTGCTCGAGCACCGGGACCACCTCGACGGCGGCGAAGCTGGTCTGGCGGCGGCCCTGGTTGTCGAACGGGCTGATCCGAACCAGTCGGTGGGTCCCGGCCTCGACGCTCAGCGTCCCGTAGGCGTAGGGCGCGTGCACGGCGAACGTGGCGGACTTCAGGCCCGCCTCCTCGGCGTACGACGTGTCGTAGACCTCGACGGAGTAGCCGTTGCGCTCGGCCCACCGGGTGTACATCCGCATCAGCATCTCGGCGAAGTCCGCGGCGTCGACACCACCGGCCCCGGAACGGATCGAGATGATCGCCTCGCGGGCGTCGTACTCCCCGGAGAGGAGGGTGCGGACCTCGAGCTGCTCGACCTGCTTGATCAGCTTGCCGAGCTCCTTCTCGTTGGCCGCGGCCGCCTCGGCGTCACCCTCCTCGGCGGCGAGCTCGGCCATCATGCCGAGGTCCTCGAGGCGCTCCTCCAGTGAGACGAAGCGGTCGAGCGTGCCCTGGAGCAGCGAGAGCCGGCCGGTGACGCGCTGGGCGTTGGCCTGGTCGTCCCACAGGTCCGGCACGGCGACCTGCTCGCCGAGGTCGGCGATCTCCCGGCGCATGCCGTCGACGTCCAGGACGGACCCGATGGTCTTCATCGTCGCCTGGAGCTGCTTGATCTCGGAGTCGAAGTCGGTGGCCACAAGGACAGAGGTTACGTCCCCACAGTGTCCTCGGCGAAAGACGGGCCACGGCCGAGCACAAGGACGATCAACTCTTCGCCCGGCGAGCCTCCCGGAGTGGGGACCGGTCCATCACGTCGCGACCTGATCGTCCTTGTGCACTCAGTCCGAGACGACCACCACGGAAGCCGCCGCTCCCGTGACCGCCACGTCCGTCCCCACCCCTGGCACCCGGAGCGGCAGGTCCATCGGGGACGAGACCCGCACCAGCACCGTGTTGCCGGTCGTCGACACGGCGTAGTCCAACCCCGGGAACCGCCGCCGGATCCCGCTGCTGGCGAAGTAGTCCGCGATGTAGCGCCGGGCCGCGGCCGGGTCGATCTGCGCACGCTCGCCCAGCCCGTGGGTGTAGACCGCCTCACCCTGGATGCCGTCGGTGGCGGCGAGGGCGGCGGAGTCGGCCGCGGAGTTGAGGCCCTGGCGACGCAGGTAGGCGGCCGAGGCGTCGACCACCACCGCCACCAGCAGCGCGACCACGACCGCGAAGCCGATGATCAGTGGAGTCACCGAGCCGCGTTCGTCCCGCGCCGTCACGGGCGTGCCTCACGGAAGGTGCCGTAGGGCGCCTCGTGCTCCGAGTCCACCCGGATCCTCGGTGTGCTGGAGCCCAGCGCCGCGGGCACCAACGGCAGGTCCACGGCCGACCGGATCTCGGCACGCACCACCGAGCCGGGCGTCAGGCAGTCGCGCGGGTCGGGGCGGCAGGTGATCCGGACCCGTGGCGCGACGTCGAGACGTTGGTCGCGGTAGGCCAGCCGGACCGCCGCCTCCGCCCGTGCGTAGCCGGTCGCCTGGTCGGGTGCAGTCACGAAGGCGCGGCCCGCCGAACGGGCGGCCGCGGAGGCGGCGTACGCCGCGCGCTGGGTGTCGAACGCGGCCAGCACGATGTAGAGCAGCGGGACCAGCAACAGGATCGCCAGCCAGACGAACTCGACCAGCGCGGTCCCCGACTGGTCACGCGCCCGGCTCACGGCACCGTCTCCTCGACACCATGACCCGTCACCGACAGGCCGACGCCCGGACCCCAGAGCCCGAGCGGCGGGATCTCGGCGCGCACCGTGACGACGACCGTCGGCACCCCGTCCACGGTCTCGCGGCTGCCCGTCACGTCTTGGGCGAAGCGGTCGGCGATCGCCCCGCTCACCTGCTCCCGAGTGCGGGCAGCCCCGTCCGCGGGGGTGCGGTCGACGTTGGCGCCGTACCTCGCGCCCTCGGTGGCCGCCGCCGCCAGGGTGTTGCGGACGTGCAGCACGAGCCCGACCTGGATCAGGCCGAGCACGAGCGGCACGAGCACCATGCTGACGAGCACGAAGTCGACGACGGCCGCTCCGCGCTCGTCACGCTCAGCCCGTGACCGACGCGAGGGCGTCACGCAGCATCGAGCCGAGCTGCGACCCGGCGATGGCCCAGAGTCCGGCCACCAACCCCGCGGTCATCACAGTGATCAACACCCAACCGGGCACGTCACCGCGCTCGTCACGGCGCCGCCGGCGCATCAGGTATCTCATCTCGATCCTCTCCTAGGGGACAACGAGGCGCAGGCCGACCAGGCCCGGCCAGAAGGCAAATACTTTGTCACCTATAAGGGTGTAGTGTTTCCAGCATGTCCACCCCGAAACGCGCAGTCATCTACACCCGCATCAGCCGTGACGACTCAGGCGAGGGCAGGAGCACCGAGAGGCAGGAAGAGGACTGCCGAATGCTTGCTCGACTACGCGGCTGGGATGTGGTCGACGTACAGGAGGACATGTCGATCAGCGCCTACTCCGGCAAGAAGCGGCCCGGCTGGGAGCGCGTCATGGAGATGATGCGCTCTGGCGAGGTGGACAT
>JAOPYC010000144.1 GCA_025964795.1 Marmoricola sp. | reverse complement strand
GCTTGCGCCCGTCACCGGAGCCCAGCGGGTCGTAGTTGACGGTCACGCCGTCGTTGGCGCCCTGGAAGCCGGTCGCCCAGGCCTCCTGGGCCTTCTCCTGGGAGGAGGCTCCGGCGCCGGAGAGCGTGCCGGAGAGCGACGTCGCGTCGCTCTTCGTGCCGCTGTCGCTGCTGGTGTCTTCGTTCGCGGCGCCACAGGCGGACACGGCGAAGGTGAGGGCGAGTGCAGCAACGCCGGGAGCGGCGATGCGGCGAAGGGAAGTGAGGTTCACTTCGGTCACCTGAAAGTCACAGTGCTTGGACGCTGTGAAACGTAGGTATGCGAAGTGACCGGGTCCGTCGGCGTGGGTGAACGCGAGGTGAACGGTGCCCGCCAAGATGACGTCGCCTCGCCCGGATCGAGACGTACGTCACCTGAACAACCGCAGGTCAGGGCCTCCCGGCGGGGGGCAGGTGCCGCTCGGTGGCGACCAGCTTGCCCTTGCGGTGGTGGTAGACGACGAGCTCCGCCGGGGACAGCGGCTCCTCGTCGATCCCGAGGAGCGCGAAGAGCTCCGGGAGGACCGGGCGGTGGCTGCAGAGGACGCTGGGCCCGGGGGTGCTCAGCAGCTCGCTCAGGAAGAGGTCGGCCGCCTGCTTGTCGAAGAGCTCCTCGGACAGCTCGTCGATCTCGACGACCGGGAGCACCTGATCCTCGGCGTACGGGCGCACCGTCTGGACGCAGCGGGTGCTCGACGAGGTCAGCACCCGGGAGACGCCGTACGACCTCAGCAGGGGGACCAGCGCCTGGGCCTGCTGCTCGCCCACCTCGCTGAGGGGGCGCTTGGGGTCGGGCCCGTCCCAGGTGCCGCGCTTGTGCGCCTTGGCGTGGCGGACGACGATCAGGGTCGAGGTGGTCCGGCGCCGTTGGCGGAACTGCTCGAGCAGGTCGATGTCGTCGAGGTAGGTCAGCCGCTCGGCCGCCGAGGCCGCGGAGAACCAGCCGAGGTCGTCCACCTCGTCGTTGATGACGTACGACGACACGTCGTCGTCGCCGACCACGTGGCCGACCCAGTAGTGCACCGTCTTCGCCCGGCCCCCGCTGACGGTGTAGAGCTGCGGCCGCAGCGGCACGCCGAGCCGGATCTCGACGCCGGTCTCCTCGAGCACCTCGCGCACGGCCGTCGCGGCCACGTGCTCACCGGGATCCTGCTTGCCCTTGGGGAAGGACCAGTCGTCGTACTTGGGGCGATGGACCAGCAGCACCTCGCGTCCCTCGAGGCCCTTGCGGGTGACCACGGCGCCGGCGGCGACGACGTCGGGGGCTGGCGCGTCCGGAGGCGTGTTGGCCATGCTCCAAATCCTGACATGCCCCGGGCTGCACGCCTACGGCTACTCTCGCTCGGAGCGCGACGCCACGAGGTGTCGCCGGGCCGGGACGACGAAGGCGGTGACGGGTGGCGGATCGGCGCTGGTCCGCTCGCGGCCGGGCACGGGCCCTCGTGGTCGCCGCCCTCGTGCTGGTGCTGGTCGCGGGGCTGCTCGTCGTCGGCGTCGTGGTCTGGAGGCGGGCCCACCGCACCGACCTCCAGGAGGCCCTGGGCGCCGTGCCCGCGAGCTCGCTGCGCGTGGGGTACACCGACTGGGCCGCCGTACGCCGCGCGCTGCACGCCCACCTCGGTGACACGCCTGACAGCAAGGCCGTCGAGGGGCTGATGAGCAAGGCCTACGACCGCGACTGGTCGGCCGTCTCGAGCATCGACGAGGCCGCGCCCTTCCTGCAGGAGAAGTTCGGCTTCAGCCCGGCCACGGCCCAGTGGGAGGCCTTCGCGCAGGGTCGCCGGGGCGCCACCATGGTCCTCAAGGTGGCCGACGGCGCCGACTTCGACGTGCTGGCGGGCAACCTGCGCTCCGCGGGCTACCGGAAGCCCGACCACGACGACGGCGTGTGGAAGGGCGGCGCCGACCTCGTGGCCGGCCTCGACAGCACGCTGAGCCCGGAGGTGCAGTACATCGCGCTGCTCAGGGACCAGGGCCTCGTCGTCACCAGCGACACCTTGGGCTACGCGACCGCGTCCGCGAAGGTGGCCTCCGGCGACGCGGCCTCCTTCGACGGCGTGGCCGGCGTCGAGGACGTGGCCGACCGGTTGGGCACGCCGGTGAACGCCATGGTGTGGGGCCAGGACTTCGCCTGCAGCGACCTGGCGATGTCCAGCGCCGCCGACGACGACCAGGCCGCGGCCACCACGCAGGTGCAGCAGGCCGGTGGCGTCACGCCGCTGTCCGGCCTGGGGATGGCCATGCGGCCGGACCGCACCCTGAGCGTGGTCGCGCACTTCGAGGACTCCGAACGGGCGCAGCGCAACCTGCGGCCCCGCGCGAAGCTGGCGGTGGGCGAGGCGGTCGGCCGCGGCGGCTCCTTCTCCGACAACTTCCGGCTGACGTCCTCCAAGGCGGTGGGCGACGACGTGCTGCTCGCCCTGCGACCGCGCACGAGGACGGGCTTCGTCCTCTCCGCGCTGTACGACGGCCCGGTGATCTTCGCTACCTGCTAGGTCGACCCCTCGGCCACCGGTGAGAACCCGGTCCGGCGCCGTCAGCTGCCGGCGCGGAGGCGGCGGCGCTTGTGGGTGGCGATCAGCATCTCCTGGAGGTTGCGCATCGGCTGCCCGTCGGGGGAGTCGGCCTGGGTCCAGGTGCCGTCGGAGTCGAGCTCCCAGCCGGCCGTGTGCTCGTCGAAGGCGAGGTCGAGCAGGCGGGTGATCTCGTCGACCTCGGTGGTCGAGGGGAGCTTGACGAGCACCTCCACGCGGCGGTCGAGGTTGCGGTGCATCAGGTCCGAGGAGCCGATCCAGGCGGAGGGTTCGCCGCCGTTCTGGAACCACATGATCCGGCTGTGCTCGAGGTAGCGGCCCAGCACCGAGCGGACCCGGATGGTCTCCGAGAGCCCTTCCACGCCGGGACGTACGGCGCAGATGCCGCGGATCAGCAGGTCGATCGGCACACCGGCCCGGGACGCCCGGTAGAGCTCGTCGATCAACGCCTCGTCGACGATCGAGTTGGCCTTGATCCGGATGCGCGCGGGCCGCCCGGCGCGGTGGTGGGCGATCTCCTCCTTGATGGCCTCGACCAGGCCGGTGCGGACGGAGTCCGGAGCCACCATCAGCTCGGCGTACGACGCGTTGCGCGAGTAGCCGCTGAGGTTGTTGAACAGGTGCGCGACGTCCTCGCCGATGGCCTCGTCGGTGGTGAGCAGGCCGAAGTCCTCGTACATCCGCGCGGTCTTCGGGTTGTAGTTGCCGGTCCCGATGTGGGTGTAGCGCCGGATGCCCTCGGGCTCGTCGCGAACCACCATCGCCAGCTTGCAGTGCGTCTTCAGCCCCACCAGCCCGTAGACGACGTGGCAGCCGGCGTGCTCGAGCTTGCGCGCCCAGCGGATGTTGGCGGACTCGTCGAACCGGGCCTTGATCTCGACGATCACCAGCACCTGCTTGCCGGACTCGGCCGCGTCGACGAGGGCGTCGATGATCGGGGAGTCGCCCGAGGTGCGGTAGAGCGTCTGCTTGATCGCGAGCACCTGCGGGTCGGCCGCGGCCTGCTCGATGAAGCGCTGCACCGACGTTCTGAACGAGTCGTAGGGGTGGTGCAGGAGCACGTCGGAGCGCTGCAGGGCCTTGAACACGTCGACCGGCGAGGCCGACTCGACGGGAGCCAGCAGGGAGTGGGTGGCCGGGAGGAAGTTCGGGTACTTCAGGTCCTGCCGGTCCAGGTCCGCGATGTCGTGCAGCCCGCGCAGGTCGAGCGGCCCGGGCAGCCGGAACACCTCGGCCTCGCTGACGCCGAGCTCGCTGGTGAGCAGCTCGAGCACGTGCGCATCGATGTTCTCCTGCACCTCGAGCCGCACGGGCGGGCCGAAGCGCCGGCGCAGCAGCTCCTTCTCCAGCGCGGCCAGCAGGTTCTCCGCGTCGTCCTCCTCGACCTCGAGGTCCTCGTTGCGGGTGACCCGGAAGGTGTTGACGCTGAGCACGTCCATGCCCGGGAACAGGCGCTTGAGGTGCTCGCCGATCACGTCCTCGAGCGGCACGAAGCGCTGGTTGCCGAGCGACACGAAGCGGCTGAAGATCGGCGGCACCTTGACCCGCGCGAAGTGCTCCTTGTCGGTCTTGGGGTTGCGTACCAGCACCGCGAGGTTGAGCGAGAGCCCGGAGATGTAGGGGAAGGGGTGCGCCGGGTCGACGGCCAACGGCGTGAGGACGGGGAAGACGCGCTCCTTGAACAGGCGCTTGCAGTACTTCTGCTCGTCCCGGTCGAGCTGCTCCCACCGGACCAGCTCGATGCCCTGGTCGGCGAGGGCCGGGACGATGTCGTCCCGGAAGGCCGCCGCGTGCCGTGACGCCAGCTCGGCCGTGGTCTTCCAGATCTGGTCGAGCACCTCGCGGGGCATCAAGCCCGACGCGGCGCGTACGGCGACCCCGGCAGCGATCCGTCGCTTCAGGCCGGCCACCCGCACCATGAAGAACTCGTCGAGGTTGCTGGCGAAGATGGCCAGGAAGCGGGCGCGCTCGAGCAGCGGCAGGGTGTCGTTCTCAGCGAGCTCGAGCACGCGCTGGTTGAAGTGCAGCCACGACAGCTCGCGGTCCAGGAACCGGTCCTCGAACTCGCCGGGGGCGAACTCCACCTCGTCCGGGTCGTACGGCGGGTCCACGTCGAAGATGTCCGCCGGGACCACGCGAAGGCTCGGGTCGAGCGGCCCGTCGCCCGCGTCGGACCCGGTCCCCTGCTGAAATGTGTCGGTCGACATGGTTCGCAGTCTGACACCGCAGGGTGAACACGGCATGAAGTCGCTAGGTTGGCGCCCGTGCCCGACATCAGATTCGCCATCGAAGCCTCCCTCATCAAGCTCGTGATGGGCCTCCCGCCGCGGGTCCAGCGGGTCCTCGTCCGACGCCCCGTGGTGCTCGAGGGGCAGCAGCTGGCCCTCGAGTTCCAGCTGATGCTGGGACTGCAGCGGCTCTCCCGCATCCCCGGCGTCGAGACGCTGCCGCTCGCGAAGGCCCGACCGGCGCTGGTCCGGCAGGCCCAGCTGGTGGGCGGGAAGCAGCCGATCGCGGCGCTGCGCGACGTCGAGGTGGACGGTGCCGAGGGTCCGTTGAAGGCTCGTCTCTACACGCCCACCGAGCGGGTGGGCGCCGTTCCCGCGCCGACGCTGCTGTTCATCCACGGCGGCGGCTGGATGTACGGCGACCTGGAGAGCCACGACGCCGAGTGCCGGTTCCTGGCCGAGGCCTCCGGCGTACAGGTCCTCGCGATCGACTACCGGCTCTCGCCGGAGCACCCGTTCCCGGCCGCGGTCGAGGACTGCCGGGCGGCGTACCGCTGGCTCGTCGAGCACGCTGACGAGGTCAACGCGGACCCGGCGCGACTGGCCGTCGGCGGCGACTCCGCCGGTGGCGCGATGGCCGCCGCGACCGCGGTGTACGCCGCGGAGCAGGGCCTGCCGCTGGCCTTCCAGCTGCTCGTCTACCCCGGCACCGACTTCGTGGACCGCACGCCCAGCCGGAAGGCGTTCGCAGAGGGGTTCTTCCTGACCGAGCTGTTCATGACCGGCGCCGAGGAGGCCTACTTCGCGCCGGGGGCCGACAAGGGCCACCCCGACGCCTCGGCGCTGCGCCGGGTGGACTTCCCCGAGAACCTCGCTCCCGCCTTCCTGGCCACCGCCGGCTTCGACCCCCTGCGCGACGAGGGCGAGGCCTACGCGAAGCTGCTGGCCGAGAAGGGCGTGCCGGTGGAGCTGGTGCGCTACCCCGCGATGATCCACGGCTTCATGAACTCCGTCGGCGTCGGCCGCGAGGCCCCCGCCAACGTCCGGGAGATCGCCGGCAAGCTCCGGGCCGCCCTGGCCTGACGGGCTCCCAGGCCCGGGGCAAGCGACCGGCGATCTGGATAGTCCGAGACAGTTGAGTCGCTTTTTCCGCTCCAAAGCGACCGAAACGTCTCGGACTATCCGGATCCGCCGGTGTGTCCGGGCCCCTCCGTTCGTTCAGGAGGCGCGGTGGCGCAGGAATCTGACCCGCTGACGTTCGGTCAGCTGCCGACGGAGGTCCACGGTGTGCGTCGGCGTCCACCACCCGGGCCGCTCGGTGGTCCACCGCCGTGTGGACTCTGGTTCCCACTTCGCGCGTCGCCGGGCGTCCGTCATCTTCTGGACGGCGCGATCAGGGTGTGCGATGTCGGATGCGACGATCGTGAACCCCTCGAGACCCAGATTGCGCAGGTCGTTCTCGCGGGTGATGTCCCGCGATCGTCTGCTGCCGAGGAGATGGATCTCCCCGTCGTACTCGCCGTAGCAACCGGACTCCGGATCGAGGAAGTCCGGTGTGGCGATGTGGTGGCCGGAGAGATCGAAGACGGGCCTGTTGCACAGAGGAGGCGGGAGTCCGGCGTCGAGTCTCCAGACCAGGCGCGCCCAGGTCTCCCACGGCGACCAGCTGTTCTCGTCGAGGAGTGGCAGCGCGTCCCGCGCCTGGGGGATACCGGTCCACCCGGGATGCGCCAGGCAGTACGCGGTCAGCTCGGCGATGGAGACCAGGTCGGAGAACATCGCCAGGTCCCCGCAGGCCACGGCCTCACGTACGTTGCGGGCGTAGCGCATCATGAAGCAGACCGAACGGGCTGCCGAGGTCGTGCGCAAGCCGTCCTTGACGATGAGCTCCCCCGGGCTCAAACGCTCCTGGTGCACGACGTAACCCGCCTGGCTGCGGATGTCCTGGTAACAGGTGGCCAGGTCAACCGGCAGCTCGGTCCGACCTCCGACAGTGAGTCCGTCGAACCAGCTGCCGCCGAGCCAGTTGAGCGATCCCCAGCCAGTGATGCCGCCGACTTCTGGCAACACCGCCGCCGCTTCGACGATCCGCTGCTCGACGTTGGCGCGGTCGGCGATGGCCGGCACGTGCAGCCCCCAGCTGCTCCGTCGCCAGTGCACTCCACGTGCCTGGCGTGCGGTCGGCCCGGCGTTCCCGAGCGGATCCACCGCCACCGGCCCGATCAGGCCCGGTCGGTTCTCGTGAAACGGCGGAGGGGAGAAGTGGGCGCGCCACGGCATCCGAGCAGGGTGCCGAAGATCGCCGGATCGCGCTTTCGCAATCCACAGGTCTCGTCGTCGGACTGGTCGACTCCGGCTCCAGTTCTCGATAGTCCGAGACCGTTCGGCCGGTTTTTCAGCCTCAGAACGACCGAGATGTCTCGGACTATCGGGAGGTCGGGCGGCTCTCAGGCCCGCGCCAGCCCGGCCGAGGTCCCGCGGTACTGCATCTCGGTGCGCTCGACGGCGAAGCCCTGGCCGGTGTAGACGGCGATCGCCGGGGCGTTGTCGCCGTCGACGTAGAGCAGCACCGACTCCAGTCCCTGGTCCTGCAGGTGCTTGAGGCCGATCGCGGTGAGCACGGTGCCGAGGCCGCGCCCGGCGGCCTTGGGGTTGACGGCCACCACGTAGACCTCGCCGTAGGGCGGGTCCTCGTCGCGGTGCTCCTTGGTCCAGTGGAAGCCGAGCAGGGGCGGGTCGCCGGGCCCCGGGTCGGCGGGTACGGCGAGGAACAGGCCGGCCGGGTCGAACCAGGACTCGCTCATCCGCTCGCGCAGGTCCTCGATCGTCATGTGGCCCTGCTCGGGGTGGTGGGCGAAGGCGGTCGCGTTGACCTCGAGGAAGGCCTGCTGGTCGCCAGGCTCGAAGGTCCGCACCCGTACCCCGCTGGGCACGCTCACCGAGTCCAGGGGTGAGCCGAGCGACTTGCGCATGATCACCAGCTCGCGCTCCCGGGGGACCGAGAACAGCTCGGCCAGCCGGGCGGCGCCCGGGTGGTCGCTGTGGGACCAGGCGTCGACCTTGCGGCCGGCCGGGAGGGCCTCGGCGGCCAGCGCCGTGCCGACGCCCTGCCGCCTCGACGAGGGGTGCACGGCGAGCTCGAGCTCGTCCCCGTGCAGGAACGCGAAGCCGCCGTCGCCGAGCCACAGCGACGCGCCCCGCAGGCCGCGGTTCTTCAGCTGGAGCAGGGCCTGCTCGTTGAGCGTGGTGGCTCCGTCCTCGGCGGTCGAGGCGCGCGCGATCCGGCGTACTTCCGCTGCCGGGCCGTCCTCGCTCGACCAGTCGAAGTCTTCCGGGCTGACCTGAACGATGTGCGCCATGTCAGGAGGTTAGGACACGGGCGAGTTGGACGGGTTCTCGCTGAGGTCCCTGGACTGCTCGCGCGGCGGCAGCACGAACCGGTAGCCGACGTTGCGCACGGTGCCGATCAGCGCCTCGTTGTCGGTGCCGAGCTTGGCGCGCAGGCGTCGTACGTGGACGTCGACGGTGCGGGTGCCGCCGAAGTAGTCGTAGCCCCAGACCTCCTGCAGCAGCTGGTCGCGGGTGAACACGCGACCCGGGTGCTGGGCGAGGTACTTCAGCAGCTCGAACTCCTTGAAGGTCAGGTCGAGCACCCGACCCCCGAGCTTGGCGGTGTACGTCGCCTCGTCGACCACGACCTCGCCGGAGCGGATGATGTGCGCCTCGGGGTCGGAGCGGTCGTTGCGCGCGGCCAGCCGGCCGGCGGCGACCCGGATCCGGGCGTCGATCTCGGCGGGACCGGCGGTCTCGAGGATGACGTCGTCCATGCCCCAGTCGGCCGCCACGACGGCCAGGCCGCCCTCGGTGACGATCAGCAGGACGGGCTGGTCGGAGCCGGTGGTGCGGATCAGCCGGCACAGGTCCCGGGACTGGGCCAGCTCACGGCGCCCGTCGATCATCAACAGGTCGTGGTCCGGGGCCTCCAGCAGGGCACTTCCCTCGGCGGGGAGGATCTTCACCTGGTGGCTGAGGAGGGCGAGTCCGGGCAGCACCTCGGCCGACGCCTGTAGCGCCTTGGTGAGCAGGAGCACGGTGCCCATGGCACCTCCTGGGTGAGGTCCTTGCATCGGTGGGACTTGCTCTACCGTGGTGCTCGTTCCCCACCACGAAGGCACAAGGATATCGAACGTGGAGCCAGTGATTGACCGCTTGACCACTGAGGGCAAGGTCACAATGCGTTATTGGGCCTCTGCGCGGCAGGCTGCGGGCACCGATTCCGAGGCCCTGGACGTCCCCGGAGCGGTCTCCCTGGCCGAGCTGATCGGCCGCGTGCGGGAGGCCCACGGCTCACCGCGCTTCTCCGAGGTGCTCGCCTGCTGCTCGGTGATGGTGGGCGACCGCCCCGTCACCACGCAGGACGCCTCGACGGTGATGGTCTCCCCGGGCGCGACGGTGGAGTTCCTGCCTCCCTTCGCCGGCGGCTGAGCCCCGGGGAAGCCACAGCGCGGTCCGGTTGTTGAGCCCCGCATGAGCACAGGTGCGTGGGTCCTGGTCGTCGCGGTGGTGGGCGCGCTCGCCTTCGGGCTCTTCCGGGCCGTGACCGACGGCCGCTTCCGCGGCACCCACCACGTGCCCGGGGCCGAGGAGGAGGGCGAGACTGTGACGCGACGGACTGAGGAGTCCGTGCTCACCGGCACTCCCTGGGCCGCCGAGCTCGGGGAACGGGCCACCTTGCTCCAGTTCTCCTCGGCCTTCTGTGCTCCCTGCCGGGCCACGCGCCGCGTGCTCGAGGACATCGCCACGGCCACGCCGGGCGTCGCGCACATCGAGGTGGACGCCGAGCACCACCTCGACGTCGTACGCCGCCTCGGGATCCTGCGGACCCCCACGACCCTGGTCCTCAGCGAGCAGGGGGTCGAGGTGACCCGGGCCTCCGGGGCCCCGACGAAGCAGCAGGTGCTCAGCGCCCTCGACCGCGCGGTGCGTGACGAGGCCTAGTGCGCGAGGAAGCGCTTGATCTCCTCGACGTCCGCGTCGACCATCAGCCGGGCCAGGTCCAGGGCGGTCGTGTCGGCCTTCCAACCCAGCTCACGGTGCGCCTTGGCGGGGTCGCCGATGGGCGCGTGCACCTCGACGGGGCGGGTGAAGCTCTCGTCGAGCCGCACGTGGTCCTCCCAGTCGAGCCCGACGTGACCGAAGGCCGCCTCGCAGAACTCGCGGACCGTGTGCCCCTCGCCGGTCGCCATCACGAAGTCGCCGGGCTCGTCGTGCTGGAGCATCCGCCACATCCCCTCGACGTACTCCGGCGCGTAGCCCCAGTCGCGCACGGTGTCGACCGTGCCGAGCGCGACGTGGTCCTCGATGCCGGCGTCGATGGCCGCCACCGCCTTGGTGATCTTGCGGGTCACGAAGTTCTCGCCCCGGCGCGGGGACTCGTGGTTGAACGCGATCCCGCAGGTCGCGAACAGGCCGTCGTTCTCGCGGGCCTTCACGGTGGCGAGGTGGGCCTCGAGCTTGGAGTCGCCGTACGGCGTCCGCGGGTGCACGGCCGACTCCTCGTCGAGCGGCGACGAGGTGGAGCCGAAGATCTCCGAGGTCGACGCGAGGTAGAACCTCGTCTCCAGCCGGGCGCCGGTGATCGCCTGCAGCAACCGACGGGTGCCGCCGGCGTTGGTCGACTGGGTGAACTCGGGCATCTCGAAGGAGACGCTGACGTGGCTCATCGCGCCCAGGTGGTAGATCTCGTCGGGCCGCACGGTGCCGACCAGGCGCTCCAGGCTGCCGGAGTCGGTGAGGTCTCCGTAGTGCAGGTGCAGCCGGTCGTGGTGGTAGAGGTGGTCGATGCGCGACCGCGCCAGCAGGGACGACCGGCGGACGAGCCCGTGAACCTCGTAGCCCTTCGCGAGCAGCAGGTCCGCCAGGTAGGAACCGTCCTGGCCAGTGATGCCGGTGATGAGTGCCTTGAACACCCGCGGAGCGTAGCCCGTCCGACATGTGAACGCTACGACCACATCGTGAGACGCGTTTTTCGGGCGCGAGGACGCACTGCCTACGCTGGCTCCCATGTTCTCGACCATGCTGACCCGTCGCCGCGCAGTGGACCACTGCCGCGTGCACTCGTCGCTGTGTCGAATGTCCTGACCGGCCGCATCGCGCCCGACCGCCTCCAGCCGACCACCCAGGTCGCCTGAGTGATGAGCGTCGCCCCGGTCCACACCCGCCCCAGACGCGGCGGACCCCCAGGACATCCAGGAGAACCATGACCCCCGAGCCACACCGGCAGATCGACCCGCGCGGTCCGCAGCTCAACGCGATGCTGACCAGTGTCGTGCTCGCACTGGTGCTGCTCACCGCCCCGGGCACCGCCGGCGTCGTCCTGCTGGCCGTCCAGGCCGTGCTGTTCGCGAGCGGCGTGTTCCTCGGGGTGCAGCGCACGCCCGCGGCGTACCTCTTCAGGACGTGGGTACGACCGCGACTGTCCGCTCCCACGCACCTCGAGGACCCGGAGCCCCCACGGTTCGCCCAGGGCGTCGGCCTGGCCTTCGCGCTGGTCGGCCTGGCCGGCTACCTCGCGGACGTCACGCTGCTGGGAGCGGTCGCGACCGGCTTCGCCCTGGCGGCGGCCCTGCTGAACGCCGTGTTCGGGTTCTGCCTGGGCTGCGAGATGTATCTCCTGATCCGCCGCATCGCACCATCTTCGGCTGGCACCCCAGCCGAGCACACCAAGAAAGAAGAGGCACGCGCATGAGCCGCGAAACCGCACTGGTCACCGCCGAGTGGGTCGAGGAGCATCTCGACGACCCGAGCATCGTGCTGGTCGAGGTCGACGAGGACACCAAGTCCTACGACAAGGGCCACATCAAGGGAGCGATCAAGCTCGACTGGACCACCGACCTGCAGGACCAGGTCCGTCGTGACTTCGTCGACAAGGCGGCGTTCGAGGCGCTGCTCTCCTCCCGTGGGGTCGGCAACGACCACACCGTCGTCCTCTACGGCGGCAACAACAACTGGTTCGCGGCCTACGCCTACTGGTACTTCAAGCTCTACGGCCACCAGGACATCAAGCTCCTCGACGGCGGCCGCAAGAAGTGGGAGCTGGACAGCCGCGAGCTGACCGACGAGCTGCCCGAGCGCGAGCCCACCAGCTACACCGCGCAGGAGCAGGACCTCTCGATCCGCGCCTTCCGCGACGAGACCGTGGCCGCGATCGGCACGCAGAACCTGATCGACGTCCGCAGCCCCGACGAGTACGCCGGCCGGCTGCTCGCCCCGGCCCACCTCCCGCAGGAGCAGGCCCAGCGCGCCGGCCACGTGCCGACCTCGCTGAACGTGCCGTGGAGCAAGAACTGCAACGACGACGGCACCTTCAAGAAGGACGAGGACCTGAAGGAGCTGTACGCCGAGGTCGGCATCGACGACGGCAAGGACACGATCGCGCTGTGCCGCATCGGCGAGCGCTCCTCGCTGACGTGGTTCGTGCTCAAGGAGCTGCTCGGTCACCAGAACGTCAAGAACTACGACGGCTCCTGGACCGAGTACGGCTCGCTGGTCGGCGTACCCGTGGCCCTCGGCGACGAGCCTGGTGCCGCCTGATGTGCGGCGCGACTGAAGGCGGACTGTCCCTCGACGGGATCAACGTCGCCAAGGAGGCCATCATCCAGGGCCAGGTCGTCCGGGCCGGCTCCAACGGCCAGACCGACCCCGTGGGCAACGCCTACGTCCGGCTCCTCGACCGCACGGGCGAGTTCACCGCCGAGGTCCCGACCTCCGCGACCGGTCACTTCCGGTTCTTCGCCGGCCCCGGCGAGTGGACACTGCGCACGCTGGCCCCCAAGGCCGAGCCCGTCGACACGGCGGTGAGCGCCGAGGTCGGTGCCATCCGCGAGGTCGCGGTCCAGGTCTGAGAGACACCCGCGTTCGACCCCCTGTCCGGAGTGCCGGGCCGGGGGTCGACGTGTGTCCGGGGTGTACAGACGGTCGTGCAGAGTTCACCCACGAGGCCGATGCCGTTGGGCTGCCCGACGCCTGGCCTCGGTGACCTCGGGGTGTGGGCCCAGCTGTGAAGATCTCCGTCTTCGGCTGCGGCTACCTGGGCGCCGTCCACGCCGCCTGCATGGCGAGCCTCGGTCACGAGGTCGTCGGCGTCGACGTGATCCCCGAGCAGGTGGCCGCCCTGTCCCGTGGGGAGGCGCCGTTCCACGAGCCCGGGTTCCCCGAGCTGCTGCGCAGCGCTCTGGACACCGGGCGGCTGGTGTTCACCACCGACGTCGCGGCCGCCGCCGACGCGGTGGTGCACTTCATCTGCGTCGGCACCCCGCAGCGCCGGGGCGAGAACGCCGCGGACATGACCTACGTGAACGCCGCGACGGAGAGCATCGTCGGGGTGCTGAAGCCGGGGGACCTGGTGGTCGGCAAGTCCACGGTGCCCGTCGGCACCGCCACCCGCCTGGCCGACCGCGTCCAGGAGGTCGAGCCCGGGGCGCGCCTGATGTGGAACCCCGAGTTCCTGCGGGAGGGCCACGCGGTCTCCGACACCCTGGAGCCGGACCGGCTGGTCTACGGCGTCCGCACCGGCGACGCCGCCGCCGACACGGTCGCGGTCCTGGACGGTGTCTACGCCTCGATGCTGGCCGCGGGTGTCCCGCGCCGGGTCACCGACCTGACCACGGCGGAGCTGGTGAAGACCGCCGCCAACTCCTTCCTGGCGACCAAGATCTCCTTCATCAACGCCATGGCCGAGCTCTGCGAGGCGGCCGGCGGAGACGTCACCGAGCTCGCCGACGCGATCGGCATGGACAAGCGCATCGGGCGCAGCTTCCTCAACGCCGGCCTGGGTTTCGGCGGTGGCTGCCTGCCCAAGGACATCCGGGCGTTCATGGCGCGGGCCGGCGAGCTCGGCGCCGACCAGGCGCTGTCGTTCCTGCGCGAGGTCGACGCGATCAACATGCGCCGCCGGGTGCGGATGGTGGACCTGGCCCGCGAGGAGTGCGGCGGTTCGATCGTGGGGCGGAGGGTCGCCGTGCTGGGGGCCTCGTTCAAGCCGCACAGCGACGACGTACGCGACTCCCCCGCCCTCAGCGTCGCGGCGCAGATGCAGCTCCAGGGTGCCTCGGTGGTCGTCACCGACCCGTGGGCCATCCCGAACGCGTCGAAGAAGTGGCCGGACCTGCAGTTCGTCGAGACCGCCGAGGAAGCACTGGCGGGCGCCGAGCTCGTGCTGGTGCTGACCGAGTGGCCGGAGTACGTCGAGCTCGACCCGGCCGCCGCCAAGACCATGGTGACCACGGCCCGGGTGCTCGACGGTCGCAACTGCCTCGACCCCGAGGCGTGGCGGGCCGCCGGCTGGCGCTACCGCGCCCTGGGCCGCCGGGATGCCCCGGCCGCCGTCTGAGCCGTCTCGTGGACCCGGAACCCCGATAGGCTTTCCCCGTGTCTGGACCGACCCCGTCGGGCTCGCCGCCACCGGAGGTGCCGGAGGAGTTCGCCGCCGCCTACCGGGCTGCCTACGAGCAGGCCCTGGCCGCGCAGTCCCGCCGGGAGGAGCAGCGCGGACCGCTGCCGGTCGGCGCGCACCGCCCGCCGCGACCCGAGACCCGACCTGAGCCTGAGCCCGACGACCGGAACCCCACCTGGTTCGAGCGGATCCGCGACTCCGGCTGGTTCGTGCCGCTGCTGCTGGGGCTGCTGGCCCTGCTGCTG